>NZ_CP027762.1:1392380-1694820 GCF_003852315.1 Pseudomonas sp. LBUM920 | reverse complement strand
TTGGCGTGTTGGGCAGCAGGTTGATCACGTAGTCCACCTCGCCCACCAGGCGGCCCAGTTGATCCAGCCCGGCCACTTCGATAAACGGCGCCTGCTCACGTGCGGTGCTGGCGATGCCGTACAGCTTGACGCCAAACGGCAGCAGAAAATCGGCAACGCTCTGGCCGATATCGCCCGTGCCGACGATCAGCGCCTTGCGCCCGGCCAGGCTCTGGCCCATGCGGTTGTCCCACTTGCGCTCAACCTGGCTGACCAGCCGCGCGAGCACTTCGCGCTCGTGGCCGAGCATGTAGGTGAGCACAAATTCGGCCATGACCTGGCCAAAAATGCCCACCGCACGGGTCAGGCGATAGTCGCGTGGCAAGCCATCGGCCAGCAGCGGCGTGATGCCCGCCCAGGTCGATTGCAGCCATTGCGGCTGGTGGCCTTGGCGCAACAGGGTGGCGAGCAGATCCGGCTGGCCAAGCCATACCGGGCAATCGGCGGCCAGGCGCGACAGTTCGGCCGAGTCGCCGCTGGTCAGCACTTCGACGTCCGGCGCGGCGTCACCCAGCAATTGGGCGTAGAGCGGGTAATCCTGTTCAGCAATCAGAACACGCATGGTTCAAACCTTTCAAAAACACTGCAGACGGCCGCCCGCATCCTTACGGCCACCGCCAACGAATACGTTTGCATTGAAGAAGGTGCCCGGTTCGGGCACTGACCGATCACATCGGGTCGTTGCGGCGCAGCAGCTCTTCGGGCAAGTGCTCGATGTACTCATCCTCGGCCGGTGGCATTTGCAGGTGGTAGCCCTGCTTGTCGAGGTTTTCCAGAACCACGGTGATGTCCTCGCGGGACAGCTTGCGCTCCGGCGTCAGGATCATCTCGAACGCCAGATGGGCCTTGCCGAAGGCCGCCATCAACGGTTCCGGCACACGCTCCAGCGCGTCGCTTTTGAGCACGTAGAGGTACATTCCGTCTTTTTTCAAGCTGCGGTAGATGGAGCAAATACGTTTCAAGGCTGTTCTCCGGCAGTGGCCAGGCTGTCGAGCAGCGCCTGGCCCATCAACTCGCGGCGCCAGCCACGCAGCGAGTCTGGCAATGTATAAGGCCCATCGGGGTAGCCACTCTTGACCAGGGCTTCGAGGGTTTTCTTGCGCAGCATCAGTTCCGGCGCCATGTCCAGGCGTTCGGCTTCGGCCTGGCCCAAGGCCCGCAGATGCTTGATCAGCGTGGCGGCGTCCACCGGCAGCGGCTCGGCAACAGCCGGTGGCCATTGGTCCATGGGCACGCTGGCGGCGCGCTTGATCAGGTCCAGCAGAAACTGGCCGTCCTGACGCACGGTGCGCGGGTGCATGTCTTCGATTTTGCCCAGCGCGGCGAGGTTGTCCGGCTGGGATTTGGCCAGGGGCCACAACGAGTGTTCGCGAATGATGCGGTTGCGCGGCAGGTCGCGGGCACGGGCCTGCTGCTCGCGCCAGGCGCACAGTTCACGCAATACGGCGAGCTGGGCGCGGGACAGTTTCCACGCAAGCTTGGCGTCGCGGTACACCTCGTACGGGTCGACTTCGCGACGCAGGTTGGCCACCAACTCGGCGCCGTCTTCCAGCACCCAGGCGTATTTGTCGTCTGAGAGCTGCGGACGCAGGCGGATGTAGACCTCGGCCAAGTGCACCGCGTCTTCGGCGGCGTAGCTCACCTGGGTCTCGGACAACGGCCGCTGCAGCCAGTCCGAGCGGGTTTCACCCTTGGGCAACTCGATATCCAGCACGGCCTGCACCAGGCGCGAATAGCCCATGGAGAAACCGAGGTTCAGGTAAGCCGCCGCCAATTGGGTGTCGAACAACGGCACCGGCAGGCTGCCGGTCAGGCGCAGCAACACTTCCAGGTCTTCGCTGCACGCGTGCACCACCTTGATCACCGCCGGGTTTTCCAGCAAGGCGGCCAAGGGTTGCCAATTGTCGATGGTCAGAGGGTCGATCAGGTAAGCGCGTACGCCATCGCCGATCTGGATCAGCCCGGCAATGGGGTAAAAGGTGTCGACCCGCATGAATTCGGTGTCGAGGGCGACGAATGGCAACTGCTGCCATTCGGCGCAATGCTGGCCGAGGCTATCGTTGTCGCAGATCCAGTGAATATCGATGGCCACACGGCTCTCCCTTGAAGAATGGCGCGCAGTATATATCGCGAAAGACGCTTGCGAGCATCCGCAGTGCACACGCCTTCATGAAAACTCCGACAAGAGAGGAAGAATAGTCCGACAGGCGGGAGTTAGCTTCTCTTACGCAATACGTAAACCCGCCATAGCTTGGAGCCCGGCAGGAATTCCTGATGGTTGAGTATTTTGAAACCGGCCTGGCGAAACTCGCCCTCGA
Organism: Pseudomonas sp. LBUM920; assembly: GCF_003852315.1. Classification (NCBI taxonomy): domain Bacteria; kingdom Pseudomonadati; phylum Pseudomonadota; class Gammaproteobacteria; order Pseudomonadales; family Pseudomonadaceae; genus Pseudomonas; species Pseudomonas edsoni (SeqCode). Next base: position 1,692,463 of record NZ_CP027762.1, on the reverse strand, counting down.
CAGGCGCAGGTGCGTCCACGGAAACGATCACGGTGTCGCGGCTGACCCGATGGAACTCGCGCAGCAGCGCCAAACGCCCTTCACTGCTGGGTACATGGCGAAACAGTTCCATGCAGAAAATGCAGTCCACCGCATTGGCCGACAAGCCGATGGAAAACGCTGACCCCTGGAAGGTTTTGACACGTTTGAGCAGTGCTGCCGGGTGATGAGTGCGCGCATGGTCGAGCATGGCCTGGGAGTTGTCGGAGGCCAGAATCACGCGATTGATGTGTTCTGCCAACACCGGCCAGAACCGGCCGGAGCCGCAGGCCAGGTCGAGGATCAGCCCAGGTTCGCCAGCCACTTTCAATGCCTGGCGCACCAACCGCTCATCGCGCCACGCTGCCACGCGCTGGCGCAGGCGTGGCGGGCGTGTGTCGCCGCAGACCCTGGCATGCTCGCGGTCACAGCGCTCGGTGAACTCAATCTCGATGGAGGAAGGTGGTTGTGACGACATCACGGGCTCATGTGTGTGGAACGGTAGTGAACGACCTTGAACCGCAGCTTACCCACTGCAACGTGAAAAAAAGGTCGAAGCCGTCACGGCCACCCAACACCCAAAATCCATTGTGGGCGTTGTCGAGCTTTAGCGAGGCTACGAGGGCGGTGGGCCAGGCAACCCATCACTGGCTGACATACCGCTATCGCGGGCGAGCCCGGCTCCCACGGTGGATTACGCCTGGTGCAGATACCAGCGCCAATCCTGCTCGCCTACCTCGCCCATGAACTGCCGGTACTCGGCGCGTTTGACCGCCAGGTACACGACGAGGAATTCAGTGCCAAACGCATCCCGCGCCCAGCTTGACCCTTCAAGCGCACGCAGAGTCGTGAGCCAGTCGGTGGGCAGCAAATGTTTGGCCTGCGCGTAGCCGTTGCCTTCCACCGGCGCGCCGGGATCGCGTTGCTCACGGATACCGCGATGGATACCCGCCAGGATTGCGGCGGCAGCCAGGTAAGGGTTGGCGTCGGCGCCGCAGATGCGGTGCTCGATGTGTCGGGAATTGGCCGGCCCGCCCGGCACGCGCAGGCTCACGGTGCGGTTGTCCACGCCCCAGGTGGCGGCCAGCGGTGCGTAGCTGTTGGTCTGGAAGCGGCGATAGGAGTTGGCGTTGGGGCAGAACATCAGCAACGAATCGAGCAAGGTGCTTAGCATGCCGCCCACGGCCTGACGCAGCAGCGGCGTGCCGTCGGCGGCCTCACTGGCGAACAGGTTATTGCCGTGGGCATCCGCCAGGCTGACGTGCATGTGCATGCCGGTGCCCGCGAGGTCGTCGAACGGCTTGGCCATGAAGCAGGCGGTCATCCCGTGTTTATGCGCCACGCCCTTGACCAGGCGCTTGTAGCGCACGGCTTCGTCCATGGCCTGCAAGGCATCGGCGCGATGCTCCAGAGTGATTTCAACCTGGCCTGGGGCATATTCGGAGATTGCCGTGCGCGCCGGAATGCCTTGCAGTTTGCACGCGCTATAAAGGTCGGCAAGGAACGGCTCGATCTGCTCCAGCTCGCGCAGGCCATACACCTGGGTCGAGCGCGGGCGATTGCCGTCCACATCCCGCGCCGGTTGTGGGCGGCCATTGCTGTCGGGTTTCTGGTCGAGCAGGTAAAACTCCAGCTCCGCCGCCATCACCGGGTAGTAACCGTCGGCTTTCAGCCCGTCGATGACCTTGGCGAGCAAATGCCGCGGGTCGGCCACGGTGGCGGGCATGCCCTCGGTGGGGTGCATGCTCACTTGCACGGCGGCCGTGGGAATCAGGCGCCATGGCATGCGCTGCAGGCTCCCTCTGATCGGGTAGGCGCGGCAGTCGATGTCACCGACTTCCCACACCAGCCCGGAGTTTTCCACGTCGTCGCCATTAATCGTCAGGCCAAGGATGGTGCTGGGCAACGGCCGGCCACTTTCGTACACCGCCAGCAGCTCATCGCGGTGCAGCAATTTGCCGCGCGGCACGCCGTTGTTGTCGAGGATAAACAGCTCGAACATCTCGATGTCCGGGTGCTGTTCAAGGAAAGATCGGGCTTCTTGCAGGCAGGCGAAATCACTCATGGCAAGTCTCATACGTTTGCGTCAGGCAGGAACATAGGCAATGCGCGCAGGGGCGCCTGGTCTATGGGGGAGATCAACGTAGGAGAGCGGTATCCGGAGGGCGTGCGTGTCGGCAGTGGAACAAGGCCCAGAAGGCCAGCTCGGAAGGAAGGGCCTCGACAACCGCGGTACGGCTGGGCACTAAAGCGCCAGGCAATGTCGCGGGATGGGTGTCGGGGGAACCGTCCATGCGGGATTCACAGTGAGGTAGATGCCCGGCAGCGTCACACGCCTGCACAGGGTGGTTAAATTCAGCGTTGATGGAGTTTGGTTGCAGCTTGGCTAAACATTCACGCCGCTTGCTACCTCGGAGCGCTCCTGGAAATAATGGCCGCCCCGATCATGCCCCAAGGACTCGACCGCATGAAAGCTCCCCTGGCCCTGTGTGTATTGGCGAGTTTGGCAACCACCGCCCTGGCCGATACCGCGCCCTCGCGCCTCGATGAGGTGGTGCAGCGCGGCACGCTCACCGTCTGCACCACCGGCGATTACAAGCCTTACACTTCGCTGCGCGCCGATGGCCGTTATGAAGGCATCGACATTGCCATGGCCGAGTCGCTGGCCAAAAGCCTGAATGCGACGATCACGTGGGTGCCCACCACCTGGAAAACCCTGATGCCGGACTTTCTGGCCCAGCGCTGTGACATCGCGGTGGGCGGGATTTCGGTGTCGCTGGAGCGCCAGAAAAAGGCCTTCTTCAGCCAGACGCTGGGTGTGGACGGCAAGATCCCGTTGGTGCGTTGCGCCGATGTGCAGCGCTACCAAAGCGTTGAGCAGATCAACCAGCCGCAGGTGCGGGTGATCGAGCCGGCCGGCGGCACCAACGAAGTGTTTGCCCGCACTCACCTGGGCCAGGCGCAGATCCGCCTGCATGACAACGTGACCATCTTCGACGAGTTGCTGGCGGGCAAGGCGGACGTGATGATCACCGACGCCAGCGAGGCGCGCTTCCAGCAAAAGCTCAAGCCGGGATTGTGCGCGGTCAACCCGCAGGAGCAGATGCAGTACAGCGAAAAGGCCTTCCTGCTGCCCCGCGATGATGTGGCGTGGAAAAGCTATGTCGACCAGTGGTTGCACTTGAGCGTCGCCACCGGCGCGTACGACGCCATCGTCAATCAATGGCTGGCGGCGCCCTGAGCCGCAGCCGTCTACGCTGTGGTCACATCAAACAATAACGAGGGATGAGTAATGAAGGGATTGCTCCGAATCACCTGGCTGCTGCTGTTGTGTTGCAGCCAGGTGCACGCGGCCACTCAGGAGGAGGACGCCCACGCCGCCAAGGCGCTGCTGACCAAGGCCCTGACCTATTACCAGAGCAACGGCGACAAGGCGTTTGCCGCGTTCAGTCGCCAAGGGGAGTTCGTCGACCATGACCGTTATGTGTTTGTGGTCGACACCCAGGGCGTGTTGCTGGCCAGTGGCGGGCCTTCCTCGGCCTTGATCGGCCGCGATGTGTCCGAGTTGCTCGGGCCTGACTTGCAAGCCTCATTCAAACAAGCGCTGGCAGTGCCCGAAGGCCAGGGCATCCAGCAGGCTGATTATCGCTGGCAGAACTGGAACGACGGCAAGGTTGAGCACAAGCACGTGTTTTATCAGCGGATCGGCGAGCGGATTCTGGCCGTCGGCTATTACCTGCCACGCGCCACGCCAGAGCAGGCTCGCGGTTTGCGCGACAAGGCGGTGAAAGCACTGGTCAAGGATGAAGCCGGCACGCTCAAGGCGATCAATTCGTTGCAGGGCGACTTCCTGCAGGATGACCTGTACGTGTTCGTGGTCGACCTGAATACCGGGCGCTATGTGGCCCACGGCACCAACCTGCGGCTGGTGGACACCGACTTCGCCAAGATCAGGGACCCGGACGGCAAGCCGGTGGGCGAGCCGATTTTGAAGCTGATGGCCGAGCAGGATCAGGGTGAGTACAAGTACCGCTGGAAAAACCCGGTGACCGACAAGGTCGAGAACAAACACGCGTATGTACGCAAGGCCGGACACTTCATGGTGGCGGTCGGGTATTACAGCCCCTGATCAGCATCGAAATGCAGTCACCTGGGGGAGCTGGCTTGCCTGCGAAAGCGGTGGGTCAGTTGGCATAGCCGGCACTGATACACCGCTTTCGCAGGCACGCCGGCTCCCACAGTTTGATCATCATCGGGGCAGTTACTTGGCCTTGTCTTCACGCCCACGCAGCACTCGGTTTGGCATCGCAATCGCCGCCGCCAACCCCAGCAACGACACCGCCGCACTCACCATCAGCAAGTGCCGGAACGTCACCGCCAACTCCCCGCGCAGGGCATCCTGCGCCGGGCCGGGCGCGGCGTTCAAGCCGTCCAGCAAAACGTTGCCGGAACTGCCTTCGGCCACCAGCGCGCCGCTGGCCAAATGCGCAAAGCTCGAATCCTGCAACAGCGCCAGCAACAAGGCCGACATGCAGGCCACGCCAACGGCCCCGCCCAGGGAGCGAAACAGGTTGGTGGTGCTGGTCGCCACGCCAATGTCGCGCTGCTCGACCGAATTCTGCGTGCCCACCAGCGACGTCGGGAACTGCATCCCCGCCGCAATCCCACACAGCAACATGAACACCGCCGTCATCCCGACCGCCTGCGGCGCACTGTAGGCCATGCCCAGAATCGCGAACGGGCTCAGCAACGCCCCGCTCAGAATCATGGGCTTGTAGCGCCCGGTGACCGAGGTCATGCGCCCGGCAAAATAAGCCCCCACCGGCAGGCCGAACGCCAGCGGCAGCAGGTGCAGCGCGGCGCTGTCCGCGCCCGAACCGGTCACCGTCTGATACCGCAGCGGCATCAACACCGTCAGGGAAATCGCCTGAAAACTGGTGAAAAAAATCGTGCACCAGCACAACACGGCGCTGCGATTGGCGAACAGGTGCATCGGCAGCAAAGGCTCGCGCGCGCGGCGTTCATGCCAGACAAACACCGTCAGCGCCACGCCCGCACACACCAGCAGCCCGAGCACTTGCTGGTCGCGCCAATGATGGCCCTGGCCGATTTCGGTGATGCCCAGCAGCAAGGCCGTAAGGCCGATGATCATCAGCAAGGTGCCGACATAATCGATGATCGGCTTGCGCTGCGGCACCGGCAACCCGACCAGCGTGCGATGCGCCACATACCAGGCGCCAGCGCCCAGCGGCAGGTTGATCAGAAATACCCAACGCCAGGACAGGTATTCGGTCATGTACCCGCCAAGCACCGGCCCGGCCACGCTGGCCACCGCGTACATGCTGCTGAAATAACCCTGATAACGCCCGCGCTCGCGCGGTGGAATGATGTCACCAATGATCGCCTGGCTCACCGAGATCATCCCGCCGGCACCGATGCCCTGCAGAATGCGCGCCAGCACCAGTTGCTCCATGTTTTGCGCCATGGCGCAAAACAGCGACGCCAGCGTGAACACGCCCATGCCGATCAGCATCATCGGGCGACGCCCGTACAAGTCACCGAGCTTGCCGTAAATCGGCACCGCCACCGTCATCGCCACCATGTAGCCGGAGATCACCCAGGCCAGCAGGTTGACGTCATGGAACTGCGCGGAGATGGCCGGCATGGACACGGCGACGATGGTCTGGTCCAGCGCGCCGAGGAAGATCGCCATCATCAAGGCGGCGAGCACACTGCGCACGGCGGGAACGGGTTGGGTGGGCTGGTTGAGGTTGGTCACGGCAGAACCTTCGAGCAAGGCCCACGGGGCAGAAAGGGCCCGCGGGAATGCTCGATACGATAGCAGGCTACTCGATAGCTTCGTAAGCAAGCCCGACGTAATTTTCTGCAATGGTTGTGCGCCCTGCCTGCGAATCGACGAAATACGCCAGCTCACTCTCGGCGATGCGCTGGCTGAAGCCATCCGCGTCCGCAAACTGGTGCAGCATGGAGGTCATCCACCAGGAAAACCGCTCGGCCTTCCACACCCGGCGCAGGCAGATCGCCGAGTATTGCTGCAATAAGTCCACGCGCCCCTCGCGATACACCTTGAGCAGGATGCGAAACAGCGTATTCACGTCACTGGCCGCCAGGTTCAACCCCTTGGCCCCGGTCGGCGGCACGATATGCGCCGCATCCCCGAGCAGGAACAGGCGCCCGTATTGCATCGGCTCCACCACAAAGCTGCGCAGCGGCGCGATGCTTTTCTCGATGGACGGCCCGGTCACCAACTGTGCGGCCAAGGCGCTGGGCAGGCGCGTTTTCAGCTCATCCCAGAAACGCTCATCCGACCATTCATCCAGCGCCGTTTCAGCCGGCACTTGCAGGTAATAACGGCTGCGGGTCGGCGAACGCATGCTGCACAGCGCAAAGCCGCGCGGATGCCTGGCGTAGACCAGTTCGGCATGCACCGGTGGCGTGTCGGCGAGGATGCCCAGCCAACCAAAAGGGTAAATGCGCTCGAAAACCTTTAACGAATCAGTCGGAATGGATTGGCGCGCCACGCCGTGGAAACCATCACAGCCGGCAATGTAGTCGCACTCCAGACGAAAGGCTTCGCCCTGATGCTCGAAGGTCAGCCACGGTCGATCACTTTTAAGGTCATGGGGCTGCACGTTGTGCGCTTCGTACAGCGTAAGGGCGCCGGCGGCTTCGCGCGCTTGCATCAGGTCGCGGGTCACTTCGGTCTGGCCGTAGATCATCACCGACTGGCCGCCGGTCAAGCCCTTGAGGTCGATATGGCTGAGCTGGCCATTGAGCGCCAGCTCGAAACCGTCATGCACCAAGCCTTCGGCGTCCATGCGCTGGCTGACACCGGCTTCGCGCAGCAGGTCGACCATGCCTTGTTCCAGCACCCCGGCACGGATGCGGCCTTGCACGTAATCGGCACGCTGGCGCTCTAGCACCAGGGTCTGGATACCCGCGTTGTGCAGCAGTTGACCGAGCAACAGTCCGGAGGGACCGGCGCCAATAATGGCGACTTGGGTTTTCAGCGTTTTCATTATTTTTAGGGTCCGCGAGGCTCATCCGAACGGATAAGGTGAAAGAGTTGTCATTGATCTTGTTGCTGACATTTTTCACTTGAGTGACCGCCATAAGAAGGTGAAAACTGAGACAAAGCCTGCGCTTTTTGCCAATCGGGGCGATTACCGAACCACTATCCTGAGTATCGGATTGAAACCATGACCAAAACTGCCAGTACCGCGATTCCGGTCTTCAAGCTTTACGGGGAAAGCCAGCAATGGCCAACGCCCGATTTGTTGCACTGTGAAACCATTTCCCGGCGCAGTCGGGAATACCAGTGGGAAATCCAGCCCCACCGGCACGCGGACTTGTGCCAGTTGTTGTACGTGCATAAAGGTCAGGCGCAACTGGAAATCGAAGGTCAGCGCACCACACTCAACGAGGCGACCTTGCAGGTGCTGCCGCCCTTGTGTGTGCACGGGTTTCGGTTTGCCGAAGATGTCGAAGGGTTCATCGTCACGCTGTCAGCGCCGCTGGTCAGTCATTTGCAGGCGCAGCTGGGCTCGGCGGTGGACGGCTTGCAAGCCCTGGGCAACTACCCGGCAGGCAAGGACAGCGACTACCTCAATAGCCTGTTTGCGCGCCTGCAAGATGAATACGCCGATGAGCAACCGGCGCGCGACATGATGATGCACGCCTTGGTCAGCGTGCTGCTGGTGTGGATCAGCCGCCAGGCCATCCAGCGCCGCCACGCGCGCGCGCCGCGAGGGCGTGAATATTTCCGGCGCTTTACCCAACTGGTCGAACAGCATTACCGCGAGCACCCCAAGATCGAAGACCTGGCCCACAAGCTGGGCATCTCGGTCTCACACTTGAACGGCACATGTCGGGAATTGGGTGGGCAACCTGCGCTGCAGATCATGCATGACCGCCAGTTGCTGGAAGCCAAGCGCCTGCTGACTTACACCAGCATGACCATCAATGAGATGTCGCAGGTGCTGGGGTTTTCCGACCCGACCAACTTCTCGCGACTGTTTCGTCGGCGGGTCGGGTTTTCGCCCAAAGCGTTCCGCGAGCAGTTGAAGGCCGAACAGCCTACCTGAGCGCGCTGAAACTGCCGGTACGCGGCAGGCACATGTCCTGATGGCAACTGACCGCAAAGGTCGGCTGCATGCGGGTTTGTTCAACCCGATAGGCAGCCGTGCCGTACAGCGCGGTAGCCAGGGCGCACAGGATGAAAATCATCAGGTACTTTCTGATTTTTAGAGTCATGGCACACCTCTGAACGGATCGACTCGGTGCTGTTTAAAGCATAGGTCAGTCAGCAAGAGTTGCCATTATTGGACGCCATTCAACATCTTTATGTCGGCTTCAAAGGCCGACATCCCACACCGGCTCCTCAGGAAAGCGCAGCACCAGAAAATCCAGCAGGCTGCGCAGCGCCAACGGCATGTGCTTGCGCGAGGCGTACACCGCGTAGACATTCATTTGCTGGGGCTCTGCCTCGGGCAGCAAACGGATCAGTTCGCCACTGCGGATGTAATCACCCGCCTGATAACTGGGAAGCCGCGCCACCCCTGCCCCCGCCAACGTCACCCGTAACAGGGCGGTCGCCTCGTTAGCGCTGATATTGCCCTGCACCGCCACCGACACTGGCTCAGCGTTTTCTGTGAAATGCCACAGGCTTTTGCCGAAGTAGGTGTGCGTCAGGCAGTTGTGCTTCGCCAGGTCGTGCACGTGCTGCGGGCGCGGATGTTCCAGCAGGTACGCCGGGGACGCGCAAATGACCGAGCGGCAGAGCGTCAGCTTGCGAGCGATCAGGTTGGGGTCCAGCTCAAAACTGGTGCGAATCGCCAGGTCAATCCGCTCATCCACCAGGTTTACCGTACGGTCGAGCATCTGCAGATCGATACTGACCAACGGGTTGCGCTTGACGAACTCGGCCACGGCGTCCGCCAATTGCGCCTGGCCGAATGAGCTGCTGACACTCAGCCGTAGCTGGCCACGCGGCGCTTCGTCCGGCTCGCTGACGGCCGCCTGCATGTCGTTGCACAACTCCAGCATCTGCCGCGCTCGGGGCAGCATTTCGCTGCCCGCTGCGGTGAGACTGAGCTTGCGCGTGGTGCGATGCATCAGCCGCGCGCCCACCCAATCCTCAAGCTCCGCCAGATAACGTGAAACGACCGGCCGCGACAGGTCCAGCTGATCCGCAGCCGCCGACTGGCTTCCCAGGTCAACGACCGTGACAAACACCCGCATTGCTTGAAGACGATCCATGATTTGCACGCTTTTAGAAACAAACTATGTTCAAGCATGGCATTTTTTGTGACGTTTAGTGCAACTAAGCTCTGTGCATCCCTTACCTGCCGCTGGAGTTGCACATGATCTCGACGCTTAAACGATTGGCCACGGCCATGGCCGCCCTGGCGTTCGCCGCCCATGCCGCGGCGGCCGATCTGACGCTGGACGCTTACAACCCTGGCACCTCGGCAATGATGCCCGTCAGCTCGGTACTGGTCAGCGGCGAGCACGACGTCATTTTGGTGAACGCGCAATTCGGCAATGCCCAAGCCGAGCAACTGGTGACAAAGATTCGCGCCAGCGGCAAGCGCCTGACCACCATCTACGTCAGTGACGGCGACCCGGATTACTACTTCGGCCTCGACGTCCTGACGCAGGCATTCCCCGCCGCCAAGGTGGTAGCCACCCAGCCGGTGGTCGACCATATCAAGGCCACCGCCGAGCAGAAACTCGCGTTCTGGGGCCCTAAGCTGGGTGCCGACAAACCGGCCAAAGCCATCATCCCGCAGGTGCTCCAAGGCCATAGCCTGACCCTGGAAGGCAAGACGCTGGAAGTGGTCGGCCTGGACGGCCCGCAGCCGGACCGCACGTTTGTGTGGATTCCATCGATCAAGGTCGTGGTGGGCGGCGTTGTGGTCTTCGAGAACACCCACGTGTGGATGGCCGATACGCAAACTGCTCAGTCCCACGCCGACTGGCTGGCAACCTTGCAACGCATCGAAGACTTGAAACCGCGCACCGTGATTCCAGGTCATTACCTGGGTACGCCGACTGTGCAGTCCGTGGCATTCACCGCGGGCTATATCAAAGCGTTCGATGAGGAAACCGCCAAGGCCAAGGATTCGACTGCGCTGATCGCGGCCATGAAAAAACGTTACCCGAAACTTGAAGATGAGAGCAGCCTGGAACTCGGTGCCAAAGTCGCCAAGGGCGAAATGAAGTGGTGAATGGTTTTAAACCTTAACGTACTGGAGAACGTCATGAGCAAGATCGCAATCATTGGTGCCACCGGCCGCGCCGGTAGCCAACTGCTGGAAGAAGCGCTGCGTCGTGGGCATACCGTCACCGCCATTGCGCGTAATACCGGCACGCTGGCCGCGCGCCCGGGCGTCACCGTCAAACAGGTCGACGCCCTGGATGCCAACGCCTTGCAACAGGCTGTCAGCGGCAACGACGTGGTGATCAGTGCGGCGCACTTCGCCACACTGCCGGCCAGTGCCGTGATCGGCCCGGTGAAGAGCGCCTGGGTGAAACGCCTGCTGGTGGTCGGCGGTGCAGGTTCATTGTTGTTGCCGGATGGCAGCCGAGTCATCGACAGCCCTGGCTTCCCGGCAGAGTACAAGGCCGAAGCCAGCGCCGGCGCTGAGTTTCTTGATGCGCTGCGTCAGGAAAAAGAGCTGGATTGGACCTTCCTGTCGCCGTCGGCGGAGTTCGTTGAGACTGAGCGCACCGGCAAATTCCGTGTCGGCCAGGATGACTTGCTGGTGAGCGCTGAAGGGCGCAGCTGGATCAGCTTTGCGGACTACGCCATCGCGTTGATCGACGAAGTAGAAACGCCAAAGCACTCGCGCCTGCGTTTCACCGTCGGCTACTGAACCGACACGGTTAAAACTGTGGGAGCTGGCTTGCCTGCGATAGCATCACCGCGGCATGACTGACACACCGAGGTGCCTGCATCGCAGGCAAGCCCGCTCCCACACAAGCCTCCTCCCACATTTGGATCTTCGGTGTTACGACGGTTGTGCCTGGCTTACCAACCACTCCATCAAGGCGACTAATCCAGTAGACGGCTCAATTCCCGGCGGATACACCAGGTAATACCCCATCCCCGTCGGCACGCGCAGTTCAAACGGTGTCGCCAACCGCCCCGCCTTCACATCCTCGCCAATCAACGCGCTGTCGCCTATCGCCACTCCCGAGCCCTGGGACGCCACCGTCATTGCCAGGTCCAGCGTTTCAAAATGATGCCCCTGGGCCAGGTTGCTCAAGCGTGTATTCGCAGCCTTCAGCCACAACGCCCAATCGCGCTCGTCCCGCGTGGGGTGCAGCAGCACCTGTCGCTGCAGATCAGCCGGTGTGTGCAGGCTGGCCAGCAACGCCGGCGCGCAGACCGGGGTGAGTTGTTCATCGAATAAATGCCGCGCCTGCGCCGACTGCTCGGCAATGGGCGCATAGATCACCGCCGCGTCGAATTGCTCGCGACGAAAGTCCACGGTGTAGGCCACCGTGGTGGTGAGTTCCACCGGCACGTCCGGGCGCTCCTGTTGCCACTGCATCAGGCGCGGCAGCAGCCAGCGCATCACGCAGGTGGAGGCTTTGAGTTGCAGGGTCTGACGGCGGCTGCCGATCTGCTCCACCGCGTCACCGATCAAGCCAAACACCTGCTGCGCCCGCAGCGACCACTCGCGCCCTTCTTCGGTCAGGCTCAAGCCCCGCGCCTGGCGCTGGAACAAGGCGTAGCCCAAATGGTTTTCGAGCCCGGCAATCTGCCGGCTCACCGCACCTTGGGTAATGTGCAGTTGCTCGGCGGCGCGGGTGAAGTTGCAGCACTGGGCCGTGACCCAGAAGGTGTGCAGCGCGGGCAGCGGTGGCAAGCGTTTCATCGGGCGCAGCCATGACGTGGGGACATGGCTAGTATGACTTTTTATCGATTGTTGGCGCTACCGGCCAGCCGCTCCAATAGCGCCTCGAATCCATAACAAGAGCGACATGTATGGCGACCTGCGGCGAAGTATTGGTCAACCTCCTGGAACGCTACGGCGTAGACCAGGTGTTCGGCATTCCCGGCGTGCACACCGTGGAGTTGTACCGTGGCCTGGCGCGCTCGAGCATCCGCCATGTCACCCCGCGCCACGAACAGGGCGCAGGCTTCATGGCCGACGGCTATGCACGCACCCGCGGTAAACCTGGCGTGTGTTTCATCATCACCGGCCCCGGCATGACCAACATCACCACCGCCATGGGCCAGGCCTATGCCGACTCGATCCCGATGCTGGTGATTTCCAGTGTGCAATCGCGCAGCCAATTGGGTGGCGGGCGCGGCAAGTTGCATGAGTTGGCGAACCAGAGCGCGATGATCGCGGGCGTGGCGGCGTTCTCGCACACCTTGATGTCGGCGGCGGAGTTGCCTGGCGTGCTGGCGCGCGCGTTTGCGCTGTTCCAGGCCGGTCGACCGCGCCCGGTGCACATCGAGATTCCGCTGGATGTACTGGTCGAAAACGCCGATGCCCTGCTCGGCAGCGAGCCGGTCAGCGTGGCGCGCGCCGGTGCCGCGCCGGCGGCGGTGAAGCAGATGAGCCAGTGGCTGGCGGCAGCAAAACGCCCGCTGATCCTGGCCGGCGGCGGCGCCATCGAGGCGGCCGCCGAATTGACGCGCCTGGCCGAACGGCTGGGCGCACCGGTGGCCCTGACCATCAACGCCAAAGGCATGCTGCCGGCCGCGCACCCGTTGCTGATCGGCTCGACCCAGACGCTGGTCGCCACCCGCGCCCTGGTCGCCGAAGCCGATGTGGTGCTGGCCATCGGCACCGAGCTGGCGGAAACCGATTACGACGTGACCTTCGCCGGGGGTTTCGAGATTCCCGGCACGCTGCTGCGCATCGATATCGACCCCGACCAGACCGTGCGCAATTACCCGCCTCAGGTCGCACTGGTGGCCGATGCGCAGATCGCAGCCCAAGCCTTGTTGGCCGCGCTGGACATCCAGGTATCGGGCGATCGCGCCCCCGACTGGGGCAGCGCACGCGTCGCGCGTCTGTGGGCTGAATTGACGCCCACCTGGGACGCCGCTACCCGCGCGCAAACCCTGTTTCTCAACACCGTGCTGGCGCAACTGCCCGGCGCCGTGCTGGTGGGCGACTCCACCCAACCGGTGTACAGCGGCAACCTGACGCTGAACCTCGACCACCCACGCCGCTGGTTCAATTCCTCCACCGGCTACGGCACCTTGGGCTACGCCCTGCCCGCAGCGATTGGCGCCTGGCTGGGACGCGGCGACGGGCAACCGGTGGTGTGCCTGATCGGCGACGGCGGCCTGCAATTCAGCCTGCCGGAACTGGCCAGCGCGGTCGAGGCGCGCGTGCCGGTCATCGTGCTGCTGTGGAATAACCAGGGTTACGAGGAGATCAAGAAGTACATGCTCAACCGCGCCATCGAGCCGGTCGGTGTGGACATCTACACCCCGGACTTTATCGGTGTGGCCAAAGCCTTGGGCTGCGCCGCCGAGAGCATTCAGGGTATCGCGCAGCTGCGCACGGCATTGCGCGCCGCCGCTGATCGCCAGGGACCGACGCTGATAGAAATCGACCAGGGGCTGTGGATGCAGGAGGTAGCGGTATGAACGCAGTATTGGACGGTGTGTACATTGCAGGCGAATGGCGCGCAGGCCATGACGTTATCGAGGTGATCAACCCCGCCACCGAAGCCACACTGGCCCACGTCAGCGTGGGCGACGCGAGCACCGTGGCCCACGCGGTGGCGGCGGCCAGCGCGGCGTTCATCGACTGGTCGAAAAGCACCGGCCGTGACCGCGGCGCCGTGCTGCGTAAGATCGCCCAGGGCGTGAGCGCCCAGCGCGACCAGCTGATGCAGTTGCAGTCGAGCAACAATGGCAAGCCGCTGTTTGAGGCCGGCATTGATGTGGACGATGTGATCGCCACCTTCGACTACTACGCCGGCATGTGCGACGACATGGACGCCACGCAAGACCGCCCGGTGGCACTGCCCGGCGAGGACTTCAGCGCACGCCTGCGCCGTGAGCCCTGTGGTGTGGTCGGGCTGATTGTGCCGTGGAATTTCCCGATGGTGACCACCGCCTGGAAGCTCGCCCCGGCCCTGGCGGCCGGATGTTGCGTGGTGCTCAAGCCATCGGAAGTCACGCCGTTGGCGGAGTTGCAACTGGCGCAAATTATTGCCCAGGCAGGGCTGCCGGCGGGTGTGTTCAACCTGGTCTGCGGCACGGGCCTGGCGGTTGGCGCACCGCTGGCCGCAGACCGCCGCGTGGCGAAGATCTCCTTCACCGGCAGTAACGCCGTCGGCGTGCAAGTGATGCAGCGCGCGGCAGAAACCATCAAGGGTGTAAGCCTTGAGCTGGGCGGTAAATCCGCGTTGCTGGTGCTCGCGGACGCCGACCTTGACCTGGCGGTGGAGCTGGCCTGTGGGGGTGGCTTTTTCAACGCCGGGCAGATGTGTTCGGCCACCAGCCGCGTGCTGGTGGCTGACAGCCTGGCGGACGCGTTCCTGCAGCGTTTGCAGACACGGGCCGAGGGGATTCGCGTGGCAGACCCATTTGCCGATGAGGTGCAAATGGGCGCGTTGATCAACCGTGCGCAGTATCAGCGAGTGCTGGGGCATATTCAGCGTGGCATCGCAGACGGCGCGCGTTTGCTGTGCGGTGGTGAACGACCGGCCGACCTGGCGAAGGGCTATTTCATTCGCCCGACCGTGTTTACCGATGTGCCGTTGAACAGCGCGTTGTGGAACGAGGAGATCTTCGGCCCGGTGCTGTGTGTCCGACGTTTTACCACTGCCGAGGAAGCCATTGCCCTGGCCAATGACAGCGATTTCGGCCTGGTCGCCAGTGTGGTGAGCGCCGATGTCGACACCGCCGAACGCGTGGCCAACGCCTTGCAGGCCGGGCTTGTGTGGATCAACTCCCCGCAGGTGATCTTCCCGCAAACGGCGTGGGGTGGTTACAAGCAGAGCAGCATCGGCCGCGAGTTGGGCCCGTGGGGCTTGGCGGCGTTTCAGGAGATCAAACATGTGATCCGCGCCCTCTAGCGACGCAGGTCCCTCGTGGGAGCTGGCTTGCCTGCGATAGCGGTGAATCAGGCAGTCATTTCTGGACTGACCCACCGCCATCGCAGGCAAGCCAGCGCCTACATGTTTGATCACCTGCAATTTTTAGATAGCCCCAACGATTTTCTGATTTGCTCCCCTCCTCCCCTGCGTGGCCTGATTCGCCCTTGTCTCTTCAAGGTCCACCCCATGGAAAACGTTCGCGCAACGCCCACCACCGCCGTCTGGCTGATGATCAGCGTCGTACTGGTTGCCCTTAACCTGCGCCCGTCGATGGCCGCCGTCGGTCCACTGTTGTCATCGATTCGCGGCGATGTGCCGTTGAGTTTCAGCAGCGCCGCGCTGCTGACCATGCTGCCGGTCATGGCCATGGGCCTGGCGATGTTCTTTGGCATGGGCCTGGGTAAACGCATGGGCGAGCACCGCAGCATTGTGCTGTCACTGCTGGTGATTGGCTTGGCCACGCTGTCGCGACTGTTTGTGGATTCGGCGTCGGCGTTGATCGTCAGCGCTATCGCTGCCGGCGTCGGTATCGCGATGATCCAGGCGTTGATGCCGGCGCTGATCAAGACGCGCTTCAGCGCCAACGTCTCGCTGTTCATGGGCCTGTATGTCACCGCCATCATGGGGGGCGCGGCACTGGCCGCTTCGTTCGCGCCGCTCGTGCAGGTGCAGACCGGCAGCTGGCGTATCGGCCTGGCCATCTGGGCGGCGCTTGCGCTATTGGCGCTGGTGTTCTGGTACGCCCAGCGTTCGGCAATGCCGCCACTGCCCCAGGCCGGTGCCGGCGCGCAGGAATCGTTTTTCGGCAATCGTCGCGCATGGTTGTTGGCGATTTTTTTCGGCCTCGGCACCGCCGCCTACACCTGCGTGCTGGCGTGGCTGGCGCCGTACTACGTGGAACAAGGCTGGAGCGAACAACAGGCCGGCTTGCTGCTGGGGTTCTTGACCGCCATGGAAGTCGTGTCCGGCCTGATCACCCCGGCCATCGCCAACCGCCGTGAGGATAAACGCGGGGTAGTCGCGGTGTTGCTGGTGCTGATCATCTGCGGTTTTTGCGGCCTTATTCTCAGCCCTCAATACCTGAGCCTGCTGTGGCCTTGCCTGCTGGGCCTGGGCATTGGCGGTCTGTTTCCGATGAGCCTGATCCTGTCCCTCGACCACTTGGACAACCCGCGCCGCGCCGGCGGCCTGACTGCGTTTGTGCAAGGCATCGGCTACCTGATTGCTGGCTTGTCGCCACTTATTGCCGGGATGATCCGCGACCAACTCGGCAGCTTCGAATGGGCCTGGTGGTCACTGACCGCCGTGATTGGGGTAATGCTGCTGATCGTCACGCGTTTCAATCCGAAGCATTACGCACGACATATCCGCTGACGTCGTATTGCCAACATTTTTTGTCCCACACCAAACATAGAAACGCCCTACAGAGCTTTCTAATGGCACGACCGTTCCGTTAAGCTTTTGCCCTTGTCGCGCGCTGCCTCAGTGCCAAGGCTTACCGGATGGAACGGATGCTAAACAGTAATTTGCTCAGAAAGCTCGATATGCAGGACTTGATGGTGTTTATCGCCGTCTACGACCAGAGCAGCGTTACCGAGGTGTCTGAAACGCTGTTCGTCAGCCAGTCCACTGTGAGTTACAGCCTGAAGAAACTGCGCACCAGTTTTGAGGATGAGCTGTTTATCAACACGCGGGCAGGCATGCGGCCTACGTACAAAGCCACGACCATGTACGGGCATGTGCAGAAGATCCTCGAGAGCATCAACCTGTGCCACGCCGGCGGCCAGACCTTCGACCCGACGCAGAAGGCCGTGACCTTCAACGTGTGCGCGCCGGAGTACTTTGAGCAACTGATCCTGCCGCGCCTGTTGAAGAACTTCGACCGCGCCGACCTGCCAGTGATCGTCAATGTGCAAAAGCTGGAAACCGAGATTCCCGCCGAGGACTTACGCGAAGGTCGCCTCGACCTGGTGATTTGTTTCGGCCCGAACTTTCACCGCGCCCACAAAGACTTCAAGGTCCAGATGCTGCTGGAAGATGACTTGGTGTGTGTGTTCGATAAACGCGCGACCCCGCGCGAGCCGGCGTTCAGCCTGCAATCCTTCGTCGAGCGGCGGCACGTGTTTCCCACGCCCTGGAGCTCCCACACCAACATGATCGACGGCTGGCTGGCACGCCAGGCCCACACGCGCCAAGTGGTCGCCAGGGCCAACAGTTACAGCGCCGCGTTGAAGATGATCACCGGCACCGACTTCATCGTCACTCTGCCGCGCCGTGTGCAAAAGCTCTTGGCGCCCGCCAGCGTGTTTGGCCATTGCGAGGCGCCCAACGGGCTGCCGGGCTTCACCCTGGACATGCAGTGGAACGAAACCAGCGGCCAGGACAGTGCCAATACCTGGTTTCGTGAGCAAGTGGTGAAGGTGTGCGCCGATCAGGGGTTGTTGTAGCCCTCAGCCAATCGCGACTTTGCTGTAGGAATCGCGATCCATATCGACCAGCAGAACGCTGAGTTGAACCTGAATATTCGCCGGCCATTCACCCTGGTCCTGCAACGCCGCCAACAGGCTTTCCGACAACTGCTTCTTGACCTGCGGCGAGCGCCCGCTGAGCAGTGACAGCTTCAGCGCAATAAACCCACGCGGGTTGAGTGAGGTGCCGACCTGGAACGTCTCAACCTTGACGGCGCGGCTTTTGATATCGAACTCGGAACCGAACTGCCCGGACGCCATCAGCACATTGTTGAGCCGCAACAGGGTTTTCTCGACGACCAGGCCGGTCAGATTGGCGGTGTATTCCAGGTGCAGGTGCGGCATGAAAAGCTCCGAATAGTTGTAGGAAAAAGAGCGATACATATAGCACGCAGCCGAACCGAATCAGAACGCTTTCAGTGTGAAACTTCGTTCAGGCTGCGCAGCGCGCGGTTTTCCCAAACGGCCACGATCACCAACACCGCCGTGGTCAGCGCGCCCAGCACCAAGGCCGAAAACACCTGCTGCAACCCAAGCGGCAACACCACCAGCAACATCAGCAACCCGCCGAGGTGCGACAGCGGTGGCAATGACCGGTCACTCATTACCCACTTGAACAACGCGCTGCCCACTAGAAACAACCATGGGCCGGCGATGATCGCCACCACGCCGGCCTGGCTGGCATGGCCCGGATGCACCAGCACCAGTTCGTCGGCCACCGCGCTGACAATGATGCCGGCGACGATCAACACGTGCAGGTAGGTATAGGCAATCCGCGCCTGGCGGCCCGGGTCGGCAGAGCTGGCAATCCGGTGATGGGCGCGCTCGGCACCGCTGTCGAAATAGATCCACCACAGCGCAATGCTGCCCACCACCGCCACCAGGAATGCGCCCAGGCCTTCTACGCTCCAGGGCAATTCGGCAAAGGTGGCGCCGGTTACCAGCAATGATTCGCCAAGGGCAATGATCACAAACAGGCCGCAGCGCTCGGCCATGTGGTTGCCTTCGACGTTCCAGTCCGCCAGGGTCGAACGCCCCAGGCCCGGTACCCAGAAATACACCGATGGCGATATCAGTTCGATCAACAGCGCCAGCGCCCAGAAAGCCAGGCGCTGTTGACCTTCGAGGAGGCTGCCGGTGATCCAGAACACGCCGGAACACAGCATCCACGCCAGGATTCGCTGAAAATTGCGAATCATGTTCAGCGACTCGCCACGCACTGCCCACAATGCAAACAGCGTGCGTCCTACCTGCATGAATACGTAGGCGCCGGCAAACAGTACACCTCGGTCGGTAAAAGCCTTGGGGATCGAGGAAGACAGCAGCAGACCGGCCACCATCAAGCCGAACAGGCCGAGGCGGATCGGGATTTTTTCTGGATCGAGCCAGTTGGTGATCCACGATGTGAAGATCCACACCCACCACACCGCAACCATCATCAGCGCCACCTGCACCGCCCCGTCCAGGGTCAGATGCGCCAACAGCGAATGGGACAATTGGGTCACGGCGAACACGAACACCAAGTCGAAAAACAGCTCGACCATGCCGACTTTGCCACTGTCATGACTGCCGCGTCCACGCAGCAAGGAACGGGATGGAATCATCGGTGGCACTCCCTGAAGGGGCTATCTCAAGATTTTGTCGCCAGCACCGGCAGCATGTCGCGCTCGCTCATGAACGCCTCCAGCCGCGAGCGCATCCAGCGTTCCGCCGGGTCGGTGTCGACGTGGCTGAGCCAGACCATGGACAAGTCCAGGGTCGGGGTTTCGAACGGAAACGGTTCGCAGAACAGGTTGCCGCCAGCGGCCATGGCCTGGGCGGTGTAGTCCGGCAAGCTGGCGATCATGTCAGTGCCGGCGAGCAGTGCCGGCAGCGCACTGTATTGCGGCACCGACAGCACCACATGGCGCTTGCGGCCAATTTCGGCCAGCCATTCATCGGCAAACCCGGACACGTTGGCGGTGTGGGACACCAGCACATGAGGGCGTGCGCAATATTCGTCGAGGGTCAGCGGTTTATCCGAGGCGTCGGCGCGCAGCAGGCAGGGGCGGATATGCCGCAGCAGTTTACGTTTGGCATTCGCCGGCAGGCCGCGGGTCTGGGTGATGCCGACGGTGATATCGCCGGACGCCAGCAGGTCAGGGATGCGCCAGTAATCCACATGCTGCACCACAAACACCACCAACGGCGCTTCCTGGCGCAACGCCCGCAGCAAGGGCGGCAGCAGGCCGAACTCGACGTCATCGGACAAACCGATGCGAAAGGTCATGGTGCTCTGGGTGGGATCGAAATCGTGGGTCAGGCTCAGGGCCGACGACAGTGAATCCAGGGCCGGCGACAGGTGCTGAATGATCTCCTCGGCGCGCGCGGTGGGTTCCATACGGTGGCCGACGCGAATAAACAGCGGGTCATTGAATAACGTGCGCAAACGGTTGAGGGCCGAACTGATGGTCGGTTGACCGAGAAACAGCTTCTCCGCCACCCGCGTGACATTGCGCTCGAGCATCAGTGCTTCGAAGACCACCATCAGGTTGATGTCGGCCTTGCGTAATTCATTGCGATTCATCGGCACCTGCCCCTTTCCCCAAGACAAGCCGCAGTTTAGAAAGCCCGCGGGGCTGCGTCTATGTGAACACTGTTCATCGGACGGCTTTGGGATTATAAATCAGCGCTTGAAGGCCACAGGAACACCATCGTGCTGTTCATTATTGCCTCGGCCATTGTGGTGGCCGGGTTCTGCCTCTGGGTAGTCAAGGGGATCGCCAACCCCACGGTGAGAACGCTGACGCGGGTGTTTGTCGGCCTGTGCCTGGCAACCGTGATCGCGTTTGTGGTGTTGGCGTGGGGGGTTCCCGTCTCCGTGCTGCTGTCATGAGGCATTTCATTCATCCACTCTTTCAGCAAGGACCGCCTGATCGTGAAATTTGCCTACACCATCATCTATGTACCCGACGTTGCCGCCTCTCTGATGTTTTTCGAGAAGGCCTTCGGCTTCAGTCGCCGTTTCCTGCATGAATCCGGCACTTACGGCGAGCTTGAAACCGGCGACACCACGCTCTCGTTTGCGGCGCATGAGTTGGGCGAATTGAATTTCGACGGGGGCCATGTCCAGGCGCATGCCTCTAAAAGGCCGCTGGGGATGGAGGTCGGGTTCATGACCGAAGACGTGTTCGTCGCCCATGCCAAAGCGCTGGCCCACGGCGCGACGGAGCTGGCGCCACCCGCCATCAAGCCTTGGGGCCAGGTGGTGTCGTATGTGCGCTGCCCGGATGGCACGCTGGTGGAATTGTGCACGCCAATCGTAGGCTGAACGTGGCGCCGATGTAGGAGCGGGCCTGCTCGCGAAGGCGGTGAATCAGTGAGCCTGTTGGTTACTGACACATTGCCTTCGCGAGCAAGCCCGCTCCCACCTTTAGACTGCGTTCGCTCATTCAGTCAGGGCTTGAGCGGCCGCTCCTGATCTCGCTCGGAAAGCTCCGTACCATCGTCCGGATGCTTCCAGGTCTGCGGCTTTTCCTCTTCAGGCTGCCGCCGAGGTTGCTCATGCGCGTGCTCATCCCGGTGCTCGTGTTTGTCAGCCATTGCCACCTCCCATCCGTAAGAATTGGTCACAGCTTCAAGCATAGAACAGTGGCGAGATTTTGGACGCCAGCAGCGATTGATAGCCAGGACGCATCAATGCATCCAAATTACTCACTTATCATTTCTAAATGTGTCAGCCACTATCCGCGGTCTTAAGCGAAACAAGCACTTTAAAAAGAACGCTGGAGACACAAAACCATGACTAGCCCTTCCCGGCCCGACTCTGCCCGCTCGAAAGTTGGTGCGGTATTCCGCGTTACTTCGGGCAACTTCCTCGAACAGTTCGACTTCTTTCTGTTCGGCTTCTACGCCACCTACATCGCCGCCGCGTTCTTCCCCGCCGCTAATGAGTTTGCGTCATTAATGATGACCTTCGCCGTTTTCGGCGCGGGCTTCCTGATGCGACCGTTGGGCGCGATCATTCTGGGTGCCTATATCGATGACGTCGGTCGCCGCAAAGGGTTGATCGTGACCCTGTCGATCATGGCCAGCGGTACGCTGTTGATCGTGTTGGTGCCGGGTTACCAAACCATCGGCCTGTGGGCGCCGTTGCTGGTGCTGTTGGGTCGCTTGCTGCAAGGCTTCTCTGCCGGTGCGGAGCTGGGCGGCGTGTCGGTTTACCTTTCCGAAATGGCCACCCCGGGCCGCAAAGGGTTCTACACCAGCTGGCAGTCGGGCAGCCAACAGATTTCCATCGTGGTCGCCGCCGCATTGGGTTACGGCCTGAACGTGTGGATGCAACCGGCCGTGGTTGCCGATTGGGGCTGGCGTATTCCGTTTGCCATCGGCTGCGTGATTATCCCGTTCATCTTTTTGCTGCGTCGTAACCTGCAGGAAACCGAAGAGTTCGCCAACCGCAAGCATCGCCCGACCATGCGCGAAGTGCTGGCGACCCTGGTGAAGAACTGGACCGTGGTGATCGGCGGCATGCTGATGGTGGCCATGACCACCACCGCGTTCTACCTGATTACCGTGTACGCCCCGACCTTCGGCAAGACCGTGCTGCAACTGAGCACCTCCGACGCCCTGCTGGTGACCTTGCTGGTGGCCGTGTCGAACTTTGTCTGGCTGCCGATCGGCGGCACCCTGAGTGACCGTTTCGGCCGCAAGCCGGTGCTGGTGGCGATGACCGTGCTGACCGTGATCACCGCTTACCCGGCACTGTCGTTTGTGGTCAACGCACCAAGTTTTGGCCACATGCTGGAAACCCTGCTGTGGTTCTCGTTCCTGTACGGCATGTACAACGGCGCGATGATCCCGGCGCTGACCGAAATCATGCCGGTGGAAGTGCGCGTGGCGGGCTTCTCGCTGGCCTATAGCCTGGCGACAGCGATCTTTGGCGGTTTCACGCCGGCGATCTCCACCTGGTTCATTCACATCACCGAAGACAAGGCCTCGCCGGCCTACTGGATGATGTTTGCCGCGTTGTGCGCGCTGTGCTCGACCCTCGCGTTGTACCGCCGCGCCAATACCCGCGGGCAGGTGATGCAGGGGGCCGCATGATCAAGCCGCTGTGCAAAACCCTGACCGCCCTGGCCTTCGGCGCTTTGGCGCTGACGGCCCAGGCCGAAGAACTCAAGGTGATGACCTCCGGTGGCTTCACCGCCGCCTATAAACTGCTGGGCCCGCAGTACGCCCAGCAAAGCGGTGACACCCTCGACACCATTCTCGGCCCGTCCATGGGCAAGGCGCCGGAAGCGATTCCCAACCGCCTGGCCCGTGGCGAACACGCCGACGTGGTGATCATGGTGGGCTATGCCCTGGATGACTTGATCAAGCAGGGCAAGGTCGACAAGGCGTCGCGGGTGGAGCTGGCCGATTCGCGCATCGGCCTGGTGGTCAGGCAAGGCGCCGCGAAGCCGGCGATTGGCACCGATGCCGAGTTGAAAGCGGTGCTGAGCCAGGCCAAGTCCGTGGCGTATTCGGACAGCGCCAGCGGTGTGTATGTCGAGAAGGAGCTGTTCAAAAAGCTCGGCATGCCCGCCAAGGGCAAGATGATCGAGCGCATCCCGGTGGCTTCGGTGGTCGCCAAGGGTGAATACGAGGTGGGCCTGCAGCAGGTGGCGGAATTGCTGCCGGTGCCGGGCGTGACTTACGTCGGCAAGATCCCGGAAGACGTGCAATCGGTGACGCGCTTTGCGGCGGGCATTCCGGTCAACGCCCAACATCCGGCGCAGGCCAAGGCACTGTTGCAGTACCTGGCCTCGCCCGAGGCGCAGCCGCTGGTGCAATCCACCGGGTTGGACTCGGTATCACACTGACCGAAACGGCATCTCCCGCACCAACCGTTCCAATTCCAGCGCCGCCGGCGGCAACGTCCGCCCGCGGCGCTTGATCAAGCCCACATTGCGCATCACCTGCGGTTCTACCAGCGGCACGCTTACCAGAATCGGGTGCGTGCCCGCCGGCATCGCAATCGACGGCACCATCGCCACGCCCAGCCCTGCCTCCACCAACCCGATCATCGTGGTCACGTGGTGGGTCTCGCAAATACTCGGTTTTTTCACCCGCACCCCACGCAGCGCCTGGTCCAGCAGGAAGCGGTTGCCCGAGGTTTTGTCCACGGTGATGTAATCGTGCTCGTAGGCCTCGGCCCAGGTCACGCTCTCGCGCTCGGCCAACGGATGATCACGCCGACAGGCCAGGACGTAGCGCTCCTGCAATAACAGTTCAAATTCCACTTCGTCGGCCAGGCTGCCACTGAAACTCACGCCAAAATCCGCCTCGCCACTTTCTACCGCGTTGCACACCTCGCCGGCGCTGGCGTCCAGTACGCGCAGGCGAATCTTGGGGTACAGCTTGTGGAATTCGGAGATCACGTGGGGCATGAAGTAGTAAGCGGTGGACGGCACGCAGGCAATGGTCACGTTGCCCATGCGCGTGGACGCCACGTTACTGATGCCCATCAAGGCGACATCGAGGTCGTCGAGCATGCGCTCCACTTGCGGCAAGAATGCCCGACCGACCATGGTCAGGCTGACCCGCCGCGTGGTGCGTTCGAACAACTTCACCTCGAGGGCGGACTCGAGCTTTTCGATGCGCCGGCTCAGCGCCGGCTGCGAGATGCGGATGGCTTCGGCGGCGCCGCGAAAACTGCCCTTGTCTACCACGGCGCGAAAAGCCTGGAGGTCGTTGAGGTCGAAGTTGATGATCACGGGATGGGCCAGGGTGGTCGATTTGGGGGGCATTATCGTATGGGCAGTGGTGGCGCGCCATGTGTGCCTGCACGGGTTTGGATTGATAACCCGGCGACAACGATGAAGCCGGCGCTATCAGCGCGTCAGGTGCGCCCGCACCGCGACTACCTGCAACCTTAGCGGCGTACCCTGCCATCTTCGCGCTTCATCGCATTTACGGTGGATAAATCCAGTGAAGCGGGTGTCGATACAGGCAGTCTTCAAGCGAGGGCAGCGTTGACGCCGCTGATCGGCTTGAGTAGCAGAGACGAAAGTGAGCAATACGGCCGGATTTGAACACGAAAATTCCACGAAACAATTCAAAAAAACCTAACTTAGTATAAATTGCACCGCAACAACTAAAGCCGTTCAAGGAGACTCTCGTGGCAACTCTTCAAGCTCATACAATCCAGGCGCTGCAAACCCAACGCCCTGCCCTGCTGACCGAATGGATTACGAGCCTCGAGGCTTCGGGAGCCACACGAAACGTCAAGGGTGATGACGTCAAACAGCAAGCGGGCGACTTCCTTAATTTGCTGATCGACGCGCTTCTGCAGGGCGGCTCACAGCAGGTAAGCCATGAAAACTGGGCCGAAACCCGTGTCTTCCTGGAAAAGCTGTCGCACAGCCGTGCCTTGATCGGCCAAGACTCGCAACAGACTGCCAGCTTCATTTTCGCCCTTAAAGGCCCAGTGTTCAGCCTGCTGCAACGTGAGTACGCCGAACAACCGGCGCAACTGGCCGAGCAACTGTGGGAAGTGTCCGAACTGCTCGACTCGCTGGGCATGCACACCATCCGCACCTTCCAGAAGTCCCGTGAGTCGGTCATCAAACGCCAGCAGGAAGAATTGCTGGAGTTGTCCACCCCCGTAGTGAAGCTGTGGGACGGCGTGCTGGCCCTGCCGATGATTGGCACCCTGGACTCGCAACGCACCCAGGTGGTCATGGAGTCCCTGCTGCAACGCATCGTCGACACCGGCTCGGAAATCGCCATTATCGACATCACCGGCGTGCCGACCGTCGACACCCTGGTGGCCCAACACTTGCTGAAAACCGTCACCGCCATCCGCCTGATGGGTGCCGATTGCATCATCAGCGGCGTACGCCCACAAATTGCCCAGACCATCGTGCACCTGGGCCTTGACCTGCAAGGCGTGGTGACCAAAGCCAACTTGGCGGATGCCCTGGCGCTGGCCCTCAAACGCCTGGGCGTCACCATCAGCAAGGCTGTCTAAGCATGGAACGCATCCCTATTTTGCAGATGGGCGAATTTTTGCTCGTGACCATTCAGGTCGACATGCACGACCAGTTGGCCATGACGCTGCAGGACGACCTGTCCGAGCGCATCAGCCGCACGTCGGCGCGCGGCGTGCTGATCGACATTTCGGCGCTGGACATGGTCGACTCGTTCATCGGGCGCATGATCGGCACCATTTCCGGCCTGTCGCGCATCATGGACGCGCAGACCGTGCTGGTGGGCATGCAACCGGCGGTGGCCATTACCCTGGTGGAACTGGGCATGACCCTGCCCGGCGTGGCGACCGCACTGAACGTCGAGCGCGGCATGAAACTGCTGCGTGACCGGGTAGAACACTTATGAGCCAAGCCAGCAGCGGCACGCATCCCGTGCTGATCGAACAGGACGTTGTGCTGGCCAGACAATTAGTACGCAGGCTGGCACAGGACTGCGGCATGCGCCTGATCGACCTGACCAAGCTGGTCACGGCCGTCAGTGAGCTGGCGCGCAACACCGTGGTCTACGGCGGCGGCGGGTACATGGATTGGAGCGTCGTCGAAAGAGACCATCGCCCCGGCCTGCGCCTGACCTTTCGCGATGAAGGCCCCGGCATTCCCGACCTCAAGCTGGCCCTGACCGACGGCTGGACCTCCGGCAGCGGCCTGGGCCTGGGCCTGACCGGCGCCAGGCGCCTGGTGGACGAGTTTGAACTGGAAACCGCACCCGGCGAGGGCACACGCGTGACGATCACCCGATGGACCTGAATATTCCCAGCGCCTTGACCCAAGTGCTTTTGATCGAAGATGTCAGCCAAATCGGCTATGCCCGGCGCAGCGCCCAGCAGCTTGCCGAGCTGCTGGGTTTTGATGAAACCGACGCCGGGCGCGTGGCCCTGGTGGCGACCGAACTTGCCAGCAATATCCTCAAGCATGCCGCCCATGGCGAGCTGCACCTGCGCGCCACGGGCAATCAGGGCGTAGAAATGATTGCCGTCGACCGTGGTCAGGGCTTCGATCTGGAAAGCTGCCTGGTGGATGGGTTCTCCACGGGCGGCACGCAAGGCATCGGCATGGGCGCCATATCGCGTGTGGCCCAGGTCTTTGATGTGCATGCCGATCATCGGGGCACGGCGATGTTGGCGCGGCTCTACCCACGCACGTCGAACACGCGGGATATCCGCTATGGCGTCAGCCAGCATTCCTTGCACGACGATCCGGCCTGTGGCGACGCCTGGCACCTGGCAATCGAAGCGGGCCGGTTCAGCGTGATGGTTGCCGACGGCCTGGGCCATGGCAGCGAAGCCGAACGGGCAGCGCGCGCGGGCGAAGAGGTGTTTGCCCAAGACCCCTTCCAGGACTCGGCCACGCTGCTCAACGACATGCATATCGGCATGAACGGCACCCGGGGCGGCGCAGTGGCCGTGGCGCAATACGACGCCGTGGCTGACCGGCTGCGTTTCACCGGCGTGGGCAACATCGGCGCCAGCCTGATTGCCTTCGGCAAATCGCGCGGGCTGGCGTCCCACCCGGGCATCGTCGGCGTGCAGTTTCGCAAGGCGCAACCCTTCGACTACGCTCAGGTCAGCGGCCAACTGCTGATCCTTTACAGCGACGGGCTGCAGTCACGCTGGAACCTTGCGGACTATCCCGGGCTTTGCCACCGCCACCCCGCCCTGATCGCCGCCATCCTTCACCGTGACTTCTGTCGCGGCCGGGATGACGTTACCGTCTTCGTGATTGCCCTGGAGGCCATTGATGGCTGACACCATTGCTTCGCTCACTGAGCAAGTGCAGCGCCTGCACCAGGAAGCCGACGCCTTGCGTACCGAGTTGGATGAGACCAACCAAGGTGTGCTGGCACTGTATGCCGAACTGGATATGCAGGCCGATCAGTTGCGTCAGGCATCAGACCTGAAAAGCCGCTTCCTGTCGTACATGAGTCATGAATTCCGCACGCCCCTGGGCTCGATCCTGAGCATCACCAGCTTGCTTGCCGATGAACTCGACGGCCCCTTGAGCCCCGAGCAGCAGACCCAGGTAGGCTTCATCCGCAGCTCGGCGCGCGAGCTGCGCGAGATGGTGGACGACCTGCTGGACCTGGCCAAGATCGAGGCCGGGCGCATCACCATCTCGCCTGCCTGGTTTGACATGTTCGACCTGTTCTCGGCATTGCGCGGGATGTTCCGCCCGATTGTCGACGCCTCGTCGGTGGACCTCATCTTTGAAGAGCCCGCAGGCTTGCCCAAGCTCTACACCGATGACAAGAAGCTGGCGCAGATCCTGCGCAACTTTATCTCCAATGCCCTGAAGTTCACCTTGCAAGGTGAGGTGCGCGTGTCGGCCCGCATGGAAAGTGCGCACGAGATCCGCTTTGCGGTACAGGACACTGGCCTGGGCATTCCTGCCGAGCTGCACAACAACCTGTTCGAAGACTTTTCCCAGATCGACTCACCGCTGCAAAAACGCCTGCGCGGCACCGGCCTGGGGCTCTCGCTGTGCAAGCGCTTTGCCGAGTTGCTCGGTGGCAGTGTCGGGGTGCAAAGCGCCCCAGGCGTCGGGTCGATGTTCTTTGTGATCATTCCTCTGTCTATCGCGGGCGGGCCTGCTGATGAATCGTGACATCCAGCTGCTGATCGTCGACGACAACGCCGCCACCCGCTATGCCCTGCGCCGACGCCTGGAAAGCCATCACTACCACGTGCTCGAAGCCGGCACCGGCCAAGAGGGCCTGGACCTGATCGCGAGCAAAAAGATCGACGGGCTCATCCTCGACGTCAATCTGCCGGACATGAGTGGCTTCGACATCGTGCGCGCGCTGCGCGCCGACCCGGTGACCGCTCTGCTACCGGTGGTGCACGTCTCGGCTGCGTCCATCGAGACGGGCGACATCATCACCGGCTTGGACGCCGGCGCCGATGCCTACCTGATCCACCCGGTGGACCCGGACGTGCTGCTGGCAACCCTGCGCACGTTGCTGCGCGTGCGTGATACCGAATACGCCTTGCGCGAGAGCGAGGCGCGCTTTCGCGAAATATTTTTCAACATCAGCGCGCCGATCGCCGTCATGGACCCGCAGTTGAAGGTGCATGAATGCAACCACGCGTTCGCCCAACTGATCCAGGACAACCTGAACCCTGACGCCTTGCTCGAATGCTTCGCCAGCGATCAGCAGGCCGTCATTCAGGAGCTGCGCCTGCGTCTCGCCGCGGGCGAGCGCTGGAAAGGCACCTTGCAAATGCAAGTCGATGGCCAAGTGCGCGAAACCGAGTGGCAAATCTCGCCCTATCGCCGGGCCGAACTGAGCCTGGTGTTTGTCGAAGACATCACCGAGCATCGCCATCGCGAGCGCCATCAGCTGGCCGAGCTGACCAACGCCACCACGCAGCTGGCGCGCACCGAGGCGCAGTTGTTGCAGGCACAGAAGATGGACGCGCTGGGCAAACTCACCGGCGGCATCGCCCACGACTTCAACAACCTGCTGACCGGGATCATCACCAGCCTTGAGCTGATCAAAAAACGCCTCGACACTCAGCATACCGAGAAGGTCAAGGCTTATGCCGACGCCGCATTGAGCTCGGCCCTGAGCGCCGCCGGCCTGACCAACCGCCTGCTCGCGTTTGCCCGCCAGCAGCCTCTGGACACGCGCCCGGTGGATATCAACGCGCACATCCGCTCACTGGAAGAGCTGCTGGTGCGCACGATCGGTGAACACATCGCGCTCAAACTCGAGCTGACGACCCACCCGGCCGTGGCGCTGGTCGATCCGATCCAACTGGAAAGCGCAGTGCTGAACCTGGTCATCAATGCCCGCGATGCGCTGCCCAAGGGCGGCAATATCTGGGTGACCACCTACCCTGCTTACTCCAACGGCAACCTGAAACTGGAAAACGGCGCCTACATCGCGCTCTCCGTGCGCGATAACGGCGTGGGCATCGAACACAGTGTGATCGACAAAGTGTTCGACCCTTTCTTCACCACCAAACCGCTGGGCCAGGGCACCGGGCTGGGGCTGTCGACCATCTACGGCTTTGCACGCCAGTCCGGCGGCGACGCACAGATCCGCAGCGTCACCCGCCAGGGCACCGAGGTCACCATCATGCTGCCCGCTGCCTCGGGCCCGGCCAGCGCAACCACCAAGCCCGTTGCGGCGCCCGGGCTCAGCAGCGGCGAACACGTGCTGATCGTCGAAGACATGCCCTCGGTGCGCAGCTTCGTCGCCGAGGTGCTGGTCGACGCCGGTTACCGCTGCAGCCTGGCGGCCGACGGTGATGAGGCGATCGCCACCCTGAACCAGGACACCAGCATCGACCTGTTGCTTACCGATGTCGGCCTGCCTTACATGACCGGGCGGGAATTGGCCGATGTCGCCCGTGGCCTGCGTCCTACGTTGCCGATTCTGTTCATGACCGGTTATGCGGAAAACGCAGCGAATCGCCAAAGCTTCCTGGGGGAAGGCATGGACCTGATCTCCAAACCGTTCCATATCGACGAGTTGCTGGAGAAGATCCGACGCGGGCTGGATGGCCTGCCAGGCACCGAGTAAGGGGGACACGCAGGCCGCCCCGGCTAAATTGCAGGATGCCGTGCGGTGACAGGCTTGGTACCGTGACCGGCCTTGCAAGCGGCTACCGGCACCGAACAATGACTCAATCCAACAAGAACTATCGGCCCCTGCGCCTCGCATCGTGGGCGCTCGGCCTGCTGTGCACCGCCACCCTGGGCTTTTTTGCC
The DNA here is from genome assembly GCF_003852315.1 of Pseudomonas sp. LBUM920. Lineage (NCBI taxonomy): Bacteria > Pseudomonadati > Pseudomonadota > Gammaproteobacteria > Pseudomonadales > Pseudomonadaceae > Pseudomonas > Pseudomonas edsoni (SeqCode). The sequence goes on along the minus strand of NZ_CP027762.1, from coordinate 1,662,150 downwards.
TGGCAAAGTTTTTACCCGGTGCGCGCCGCCGATTCGTGGAGTTACCAGGTTTTGCACACCGATGTGGCCAAGGCCGCGTCGTTGATGCCCATGGCTGACGGCTCGTTGATGGTCACCCAGGAACTCAAGGACGGGCTGGGCAGTATCGTGCACATCCGGCTGGATGGAACGCGCGACGTCGTGCTGGGCAACCTGTCCAAACCCGACGGAATGTTGGCCACGCGAGGCGGCTGGGTGTTCAGCCAGGAAACCGGCAACGCCCCCGTCAGCTTTCTCAAGGACGGCGCGGTCACCGAATTGTTCAACGGCGAAAACGTGCAGGGCCTGTGGGATGACGGCGACTACCTCTATGCCATCGAAGACCGCAGCCATGCAGGGCGCCTGCTGCGCTATCGCTGGAGCGACCAGAGCGTAAGCGTAATACGCGAGGGCCTGGACCAGGCGGAGTCGATTATCCGCTGCACGGATGGCCGCATGCTCTACACCAAAAAGAAAGAAGGCATGGTGCGCGAACTGACCGCCGACGGCAGTGACCCGGTGGTACTGGCCAAACTTAACCAACCGACCTTTTTGATGTGCGATGAGCGGGGCCTGTGGGTCAATGAAGATTCCACCCACCGCGCACGCTTGTTGCTGATCGACAAACAGGGGCGTCAGCAGACGATTCTGTCGTTTTTGAAGGCGCCGCAATCGATTGTGCGAACCGCAGACGGCACTTACCTGGTGGCCGAAGGTGGACGCAATCGGGTACTCAAACTGGTGAACAACGCGCTGGCGGCGGCCGGCAACGGCCACAAGCCCTGACGCCGCCCCGAGACAGACCGAACAGCGGCTACTGGCAAGTGCCGCCTTTGTGGTGCGAGCCTGTGCCGCCCACCGGATGCGTGCCCTTGGGGCACGCCGCCGCGAACATCGGGGTAACCATCAAGACCACCAGCAACCCAACCAACGAAAGCTTTTTCATACGACCCTCCGTGACGATCACGATGTGTGATGGCACAAAGATATCACGCATCCACGGAAGTTATCGCCTGCGCATTACACCCACGCCTTGGCGCCGCTGAAAAACGCCTGCGCATTGCTGTCCAGTGTTTCCAGGTGATAGCCACCCTCCTGCACAATCACGCAGGGTAAGCCCAACTGCCGGACGCATTCGCCCAAGCGCGCAAACCCTTCACGCGTCACCGCCACTTTGCTTTGTGGGTCGAGTTCGTAGATATCGAACCCCAAGGACAACACCAGCACATCCGCCGAGAACGCCTTGACCGCCGCCAAGGCCAGCGCCAGCTTTTCGAAGAACACCGCTTCGCTGGCGCCATGGGCCATGGGCAGGTTGAGGTTAAAGCCTGCACCGCCAGCCACGCCGCGCTCGTCGGCAAAGCCTGCGACGCCCGGTAGAAGTTGGTCGGGTCGCCGTGGATCGACACATACAGCACGTCGTCACGGTCGTAGAAAATCTCCTGGATGCCTTGGCCGTGGTGCATGTCGGTGTCCAGCACGGCCACGCGCGCAAAGCCTTCGCGCAGAACCTGAGCGGCCACCGCCGCATTGTTGATGTAGCAGAAACCACCCGCCGCATCGTAACGAGCATGGTGGCCCGGCGGGCGACACAGCGCATAGGCCGCCGGCGCGCCGTCAAGGATATGCTTGGCAGCGGCGACGGCACTTTGCGCCGACCAGTACGCCGAACGCCACGTCAACTCGCCGACCGGGCAACTGCCATCCGCCAGGTAACGCGCAGCCTGAGCGAGGATGCCGCGCAGGGCGTTGGGTTCGCGCACGAAGATATTCGACATGACTTCGTCGCCCCAGTCCTCGGGGATCTCCTTCCAGCGCGAATGCGCTTCCCGCAAAAACGTCAGGTAAAGCGCGCCGTGCACGCCCAGCAATGGTTCAAGGCCGTAGTCAGCAGGCGGCTGGATATCGAAGCCCAAGGTCTGTGCGGCCAACAGCAAGTTGCGCGCGCGCTCGGGGACCTCCTGGGGCGTGCGCATCTGACCGCGGGAGTAGTAGCTGCGCGGGTGATGCAACAGTTGTTCGGGGTGGAAAAACGTACGCATGAGATGCTCCTGTATAAACCCCCAACCTGCAGGCGCTGGCGTGCCGGCGCCTGCAGTCGAATCTGGTCAGGCGTTAGCGTTGAGTCGTTAATCAGCTTGGCCTGCGCGCTGCAACACGGCGTTAAGCAGCACATCGGTGCCTTGGCGCACATCCTCGGGCAGCACGTCTTCAGCTTCGTTATGGCTGAGTCCACCGACACACGGGATAAAAATCATCGCCGTCGGGCAGTACCGTGCCAGGTGAATGGCATCGTGGCCGGCGCCGCTGACAATGCGTTGCTGGCTGTAGCCCAAGGCATCCACCGACGACTGCACGCACGCCACACAATCGGCATCGAACGGCGTTGCCGGGCTGATCCAGTGCGCACTGATGTTGACCGTCAGGCCGCGCTTCTGGGCGATGGCGTGCAGGCGCGCGCGCACCTGTTGCTCCATGGCTTCAATGTCGGCGTCGCGGTGATGACGCAGGTCGACAGTGAAGGTCAACAAGCCGGGAATGGTGTTGCGCGACGACTTGCTGATGCTTAACTCGCCGACCGTGGTCAGGCCTTCGGGAGCGAAATCGGCGGCGAGGTTTTCCAGCGCCTGGATCATTTTTGCCGCGCCATACAGCGCGTCCTTGCGCAGGGGCATCGGCGTGGTGCCGGCATGCGCGGCCACGCCTTGGACCCGCACGTCGAGCCAGCGGATCGCCTGGCCACCGGTCACCACGCCAATGCTCTTGGCGTTGTCCTCCAGGATCGGGCCCTGCTCGATATGGGCTTCAAAATACGCGTCCACCGCGCCACCCAGGGCCCGTTCGCCGTTGTAGCCGGTGCTGCGCAAAGCCTCGACCACGCTGATGCCGGCGGCATCGGTGGTGGCCAGCGCCTGGTCGAGTGCCAGGCTGGCGGTGAACACGGCCGAGCCGAGCATGGCCGGGCCATGCAATCACCCGCATCACCGAAGGCAACCTGATCATCGCCAGCGCTTCCGAAGAGCAGGCGCAAGTGGCCCGGGAGGTGGATCGCAACCTGACGAATATCCGTGATCTGTCGGCCCAGACGGCCGCCGGGGCCAACCAGACCACCGCCGCCAGTCAGGAGCTTTCGCGCCTGGCGGTTGACCTGAACACAATGATTGCGAAGTTCGTGGTTTAAGCCCGCCGCAAGCTGCTGGAACAAAACATCGGAAACGAAAAAGCCCCGTAGCGTGTTCAGCTACAGGGCTTGTGCCTTGGCGGCGTTGTTAACTCAGCGTCCGCGTTCTCTATTGGCCTGGGAGAGGACCGAGGCAGCGAGGGATTTGGTCTGGTCGCTGTATTTATCGCTCTGAAGCGCCTTCGCTGCTTTCTCTTCCATCTCGGCGCCCGTCTGCTTGTCTGTACCGCTCTGGGCCAACGCCGAAGCGGCAAGGCTTTTGGCAAGGGCCGAAGCGTTTGGATTATTGAGGGTTTCCGCCGCCAAAGTGGCCATCTTGCCGGAGGTTTTCTTGGTGTTTTTGCTCATGATGCAACTCCTTTGCTGTGTGGAATTTCCTATCTGAAAATCGCTGGACCACGATAGTGAGTTGCAGAACAGGTCGCAACGCGCTGCCTGTAGGCAACGTTTGGGAAACCGGTACGAAAGGCGCAAGCGTGATGTAAGGCGTCTAATCGATTGCACTGATGGTTATTATCGAAACGCTCGCCTGTGTGATTGCCCAACCCGCTTCCTATAATCGCCCCCACTCTCCCTTCCCCTCGCCTGCTTCAGGCGACATGTCCCTATGGAACCCAATACCATGCCAAGCGCCAGCCCGGCTCCCAGCGGCCTTCCCGAACATAATCAACAGAGCGTCAAACAGCAGTGGCTGGCGATTCTCTCGGTCGCCGTGGGCGCCTTCGCCTTGGTGACCAGTGAGTTTCTGCCGGTGGGCGTACTCAACGACGTTGCCAGCGACCTCGGCATCAGCGCCGGCCACGCCGGCCTGATGGTGACCCTGCCCGGCATCATGGCCGCCCTGGCCGCGCCGTTGCTGTCTGTCAGCATTGGCGCCATGGACCGTCGTTACCTGCTGATCGGCCTGACGCTGATCATGATCATCGCCAACTCGGTGGTGGCCTACGCCAGCGATTTCAGCGTGTTGTTGTTCGGCCGCGTACTGCTGGGCATCAGCATCGGCGGCTTCTGGGCGACAGCAATCGCCCTCAGCGGGCGCTTGGCACCCAAGGGTGTGGGCGTAGCGAAGGCCACGTCGATCATCATGATGGGAGTGACGCTGGCCACCGTGCTTGGCGTGCCTGTTGGCACCTGGCTCAGTGGCCTGATGGGCTGGCGCATGACCTTTCTGGTGACCGCGCTGGTGGGCGTGCCGGTGCTGCTGGCGCAAGTCCTCCTGCTGCCACGCCTTATCCCGGAAAAAGCCATTCAGGTCCGCGACCTGCCGGCCTTGTTCATCAACCCACAAGCACGGGTCGGGTTGATCGCCGTCTTGCTGATCGGGCTGGCGCACTTTGCGGCCTACACCTATGTCGCGCCCTTCTTCAAAAACAGCTCCGGCTTCGACGGCCCAACGATTGGCTCACTGCTGCTGCTTTACGGTGTGGCCGGCGTGATGGGCAATGTCTTTGCCGGTTTCGCCGCCAACCGCAGCGTCCGTTACACCTTGCTGCTGGTCGCGCTGATGATCGGCACCAGCACCGCGCTGTTCCCCTACTTCGCCACCGGCATGACCGGCGCCGCGATGTTGATCGGGCTGTGGGGCTTCGCCTTCGGCGCCTTCCCGGCTTGCGCCAGTATCTGGATGTTTGTAGTAGCGCCCAAGGATGTCGAACGCGGCATGCCACTGTTTGTTGCCTTGTTCCAAGTGATCATTGCCTTGGGCTCGTTCTTTGGCGGACGGATCGTCGATCAGATGGGCAGCGCGATGTTGTTGAGTTTGGCGACGGCGTTGGTCGGCTGTGGGTTTGTGACGGTATTGGTGCTGGGGCGCAATGTGAGCAATAGCTTGGTGGCGCAGCCCGGCTGACCAGGGAGGAATGACTGAAAGGCCTGCTGGGCGTTGAGCTCAGCAGGCTTTTTTAGTTTCTGAGGTAGCGGATTATTGGGTGGGTGTACCTGTCGGGGAATTGCGCTCCAACACAGCTTCCACTAACGCCTGGGTGCTCTCGTTCAATTAAGCGAGGTGCATGATCACCGGTGAGTGGATGTTGTCCGTGTCTTGTTGGCAAGGGTTGTTTCGATGCGAATAGCTGCGGGCAATAGGCTCGAATCCTTCTCAGTCGTTCAGGCAAGCTGGATCAGAACGCATGCAACCTAAGGGTTGCGCATGGTTTTGCTAGGAATACATACTCCCTGAAGAAGCCAACTAATAAAAGCAATCCATCGAACCCAATCGTTATGCTCCAGAAATTCCAAGGGTGGAGAAAAAAACAATAACGAGCCGTGGTGCGCCACACTAGACTGAGCCGCCGCCCACAGTAAAACACCAACAAGGCATATCCAAAACCACTTAACAGTAAAATTATCACCAGAATAATGCTTACTGATTGAACGCCAAAATAAAAATCCTAAAAGAGAAATAAAAAAATAAATGGCAGTGACAAGAATCTGGTCAGCGCCCATTTTCTTTATACTCTTTATATAAGACATTTATGGTGCTTATATCAGCTGCAGCATCGAGTACCAAGGCGGCTTTACTTGCGTCGACGTATCCACGCTGGTAATCGGCTCGAACATAACGAAACAGACGCCAGGAGTCAGGCTTCAACACCAATCGACCTGCACCATATGCTGACATCAATAAATCTGCACCTCCGTACGCCATATTTCCTTCAAACTCGCCACCGCCCATTGCTTTGGCAACTTCATGGTATCCCTTGCGTAACGGCCCTTGAGTGTCCGAGCGGCCCTCCCACAAATTTCGTCCCCCCTCATAGACGTTGTTGGCTCCGTGCGCGATCAGCGGCGCTCCAGCGACCAGGCATAGCGTACCGAAGGACGCGTAGCAAATGCCTGCCCCTGTCGCGAACTGCAGTGCACCGGCAATCACCCCGACACCTTTTTGTGCGACATCCCGTGCTTGCACAAGCAGGCTTTTTTGTTCGCTTTCCAGCTCCCTCATACCCTGCACTGAGGACTTTTTACCCTGCTCCACATCGCGGACGATGCTTCTCGCGAAGAACGCTACCTCACGGTTGAACTGCAGTCGCAGAACTCCATCTTTGATATGTCGTGCGCTCACGGTACACGCCTGGTTAGCCAGAATGCTCCCAGCACGACTGACCTGCCAAAAATCGCAACTACCGAACCTGTCGCCATCCACTCTGTCCGTCAAGGGTTTCACTCATCGCCTCCCCAAGCGCTATAGCCTGTTGTGCCAGCAAGGTGGTGAGCCCACGTGATGCTCCGATAACGAATCGCTAGATGTTCCTGTGGTTCGGCATCGTTTTGTAAAATGACATGCGGCATATCCAGCGTCAGGTCTGTGATAACACCGCCTTCAATGGAGATTGAGTAAAACTTTTGCTGCTGTCCAAAGGAAGATATTCGATAAAAGTTAATCGTACATTCAATTTCCTCTCTACTTGAAAGCGCTTGAGCGAGTAAGGGTGACGATTTATCAACATTTTTTGTGAGCACAATTGGGCGATGCGTCGGCTTGTTCACGTTGCCAATATTCGCCATGTTATGGCTGTATGAGAGCACCATGATTTCATCTAAATGGCCCGACTGACACTTATTACCTATCGATTCCTGACTTGAACAACCCGCTGAAATCAATCCTTGAACCTTGCCGGTGATCGACATATAACCAGTGTTCGCCATGGGTAACCTTCTCATACTCAATCAATCGGCTGAGTAGACTATTACAGCGATCAAGGATGCACGTGTAGGACGCGTCCGGTTCTCAGGAAAATCTGAGACTTCTGATTTCAGCGCACTGTCGTCGTCATAAATGGCGTTGAGCGCATCGGTAGGTCGGGAGTAAGCCTTTTCACGATGTAACAACACGTTATGAAGAAGTTACTAATCTCTGCTTTCAAACAGGATTGGGTGGCAGTTGTCCCAGGTGTTCTGATGTCCGAGGAAGATTAAGCCATTGAAGGGATAGCAAAACTTGGCGATACCGTTCGTCAGTCGCTCACGGAGGAATGGGTATAAGTACTGAAGATCTCCGGATTGACGCTAACCGCCTGCATGGAATGCCTGATGGCTACAGCTCAAGCGATGTAGCAGCCAGGCTATTTTTTCAGGTGACTGATCAGAAAATCACCGTCGCTGGGGCGGCCTTTGATAAACCAGATCGTGATCAGGTTTATCGGAAAGCAACTGAGCGATTGAGCCTGCCGCCGATTTATAAGCCAACGCAAAAAAGCCCCGTAGCTTATTCAGCTACGGGGCTTTTTCTATGTAATGGCGGAGAGATAGGGATTCGAACCCTAGGTACCGGTGAAGGTACAACGGATTTCGAATCCGTCCCATTCGGCCACTCTGGCATCTCTCCAACGGCGCGCATCATAACAGTGTGTTTCGCGGAAGCAAACCCCAAATGCGATTTTTTTCCGTGCTATCAGATGCTTGCGTCGATTAAAGCGGTACGCCGAGACGATTGGCGACTTCTTCGTAGGCTTCGATAACGTCACCGAGGCCCTGGCGGAAGCGGTCTTTGTCCATCTTCTTCTTGGTGTCTTTGTCCCACAGGCGGCAGCCGTCCGGGCTGAATTCATCGCCCAGGACGATGGAGCCGTCGTGGAATACGCCGAATTCCAGCTTGAAGTCGACCAGCAGCAGGCCAGCGTCGTCGAACAGCTTGCTCAGCACCTCGTTGACCTTGAGGGACAACTCCTTCATGCGTGCCAGTTGCTCAGCGGTGCCCCAACCGAATGCCACGACGTGGGATTCGTTGATGAACGGGTCGCCCTTGGCGTCGTCCTTCAGGAACAGCTCAAACGTGTAAGGGTTGAGCTTGAGGCCCTCTTCCACGCCCAGACGCTTGACCAGGCTGCCGGCGGCGTAGTTACGCACAACGCATTCAACCGGGATCATGTCGAGCTTCTTGACCAGGCACTCGTTGTCGCCCAGCAGTTTGTCGAATTGGGTCGGGACGCCCGCCGCTTCGAGTTTCTGCATGATGAAGGCGTTGAACTTGTTGTTCACCATGCCTTTGCGGTCGAGCTGTTCGATGCGCTTGCCGTCGAACGCCGAGGTGTCGTTGCGAAACAGCAGGATCAGGCGGTTGGCGTCGTCGGTCTTGTACACCGACTTGGCTTTGCCGCGGTAGAGTTCTTCACGTTTTTCCATGATGGGCTCCGCTTGCTAAATGGTGGGCTAGGCGATGTGTCGCCAGTCGAGCCCTGAATCTTGATCGGCCAGTTGCAGCCAGTCCGGGTCGCACCCGAGGGTGTCGACAAAACATTGCCGGGCCAGCTGCGGCAGGTTGTTCTTGCTGCTCAGGTGGGCCAGGACCAAGTGCTGAAGGTCTTGCCAGCCCAACTCATACACCAGGTACGCCGCCTGGTGGTTATTCAAATGTCCCAGCTCGCCGCCCACCCGTTGCTTGAGGAAGTACGGATAATGACCGCGCGCCAGCAAGTCTCGACAGTGGTTGGACTCGATCATCAATGCATCGAGGTTGCGGTATCCGTCCAGCACCTTGGAACAGTAGGAACCCAGGTCGGTGAGCACGCCAAAACGTCGCTCTCCGTCGCTGAATACATACTGCGTGGGCTCCTGGGCATCATGCGCAACGGCAATCACATCGATGCTCAACGCACCAATCTGCAGCTGCTCGCCGCCAGCCAGGAAACCTGCAGGTTCTATGGGTTTGCGCATCCCGCGCTGTGTGCCGCGACTCAGGTACACCGGAAGATTGTAGCGCCGAGACAGCAAACCCACGCCATGCACGTGGTCGGCATGTTCGTGGGTCACTAGAATCGCGCTCAGCTGTGCGGGGTGAACCCCCAGGCGCAGCAGGCGCCGCTCGGTTTCTTTTAACGAGAAACCACAATCCACCAGCACGTACGTGTCGTCGTGGGCGACCAGCGTGCCGTTCCCTTGGCTACCGCTGCCGAGAACGGCAAAACGCATTGGATCAGCCCAGGTTGTCCTGAATCACGCCCAACACTTTGCGCGCTGTTTCAGCTGGCGCAACGGTGTTGATGTTTTTCTCGACGGTGACTTGCACGCTTTCGCCCACTTTGCTCAAACGAATCTGGTAGCGCTCGGCGCGGGTTTCGACCTCTTCCTTGGTCGGCTTGCTGCCGAACAGTTTGCCGAAGAAACCTGGCTCGTCGTCTTTCTTCTCGGCTTTTTCAGCCACGTTGATGTAGTACAGACCCAGGCTGCGGTTGATGTCTTCAACGCGCCATGGGCCTTTCTCCAACGCGCGGCCAACACTGGCCCAGGCACGGTCGAGGTCTTCACCCAGGTTCAGTACCACGTTACCGCTGCCGTCCTCGGTGAGGCTGACGCGGTTCGGCGTGTCGTAATCACGCGCAGCGAGAAGCGACACCGAACCGCCCTTCTCGGAGATACGGCTCATGCTGGCCAGCATCTCGTCGACCAGCGCGGCGTCCACGCCCATGTTGACCGAACGCGGGGTGAAATCGACAGCGGCGGTGCTGCCGACGGGACGCTCGGCGCTGACCACGTAGACTTCACTGGTATTGCGCTGCACGCCCGGCTCGATGCGCACACGCACACGGGCTTCGCTGTCAGCGGCTACACCGCCGGCCTGCAGGCGCTGGGCCATGTTGGCGGACAGTTCGCTGCTGCGCTGCCAGGCAGTGGTGAATTCACCGGTCTGCGGGCGTTGCTGGTCAATGCGAAAACCGTTGTCCTGGAAAAACTGCACCGCCACTGGCCAGACTTCGGCAGGTGGGCGCTGGGCGATAATCCAGCGGTTGTCGCCGCTCTTCTGCAGGCTGTAGTCGCTGGCATCAGCCACGGCCGAGATCGGCTGTGGACGTGGCACCACGTATTCACCCTTGGTGGTGTCGTCGGCAACGTTGCGCGGAATAGGCAGCAACGGGTCAAGGCGCTTGGCGACGTTGACGTCCGGCGGCAGTTGCATCGGTTTGGTTGCTTGTGCTTCCAGGTAATCGCTGCCGCGGTCACGGAAGTAACCATCCGGGCCCCAAATCCAACCGCAGCCACTGGTGCTGGAGATAATCAAGGCAAGTGCGGAAAGTCCGGCCAATCGCTTCATGCGTAGTGCTTCCTCAATTAAACCAGGACGCCGGACTGGCGCAGGGCCTGTCGCAGCGGTTCGTGACAGGCTTCGCTGAGCCGGGTGAGCGGCAGACGGATACCGTCCGGCATCAAGCCCATCTCAAACAGCGCCCATTTCACGGGAATAGGGTTGGATTCAATAAACAGTGTCTTGTTGAGCGGCATCAGCTTCTCGTGGATCGCGCGGGCGGTCACGGCATCACCGGCGATGGCGGCGGCGCACAGTTCGCTCATGGCGCGCGGGGCGACGTTGGCGGTCACCGAGATGTTGCCCTTGCCACCCAGCAGGATCAGCTCGACAGCCGTGGCGTCGTCACCGGAATACACCAGGAAGTCGCTGCTCACGCCGGCCAGAATGTCCTTGGCGCGCTGCAGGTCACCGGTGGCTTCTTTGATACCAATGATGTTCGGCACGGTGGACAGGCGAATCACGGTCTCGGCCTTCATGTCGCAGGCAGTGCGGCCGGGTACGTTGTAGAGGATCTGCGGGATATCAACGGCTTCGGCAATGGTGCGAAAGTGCTGGTACAGGCCTTCCTGGGTCGGCTTGTTGTAGTACGGGGTCACCAGCAGGCAGGCATCGGCGCCGGCTTTCTTGGCGTTTTTGGTCAGCTCGATCGCTTCACGCGTCGAGTTGGCGCCCGTACCGGCGATCACGGCGATACGGCCCGCAACGCGCTTGACCACGAATTCGATCACCTGGATGTGTTCTTCCACATCCAGTGTGGCCGACTCACCTGTGGTGCCGACCGCCACAATGGCGTTGGTGCCCTCTTGCAGGTGGAAGTCCACCAGTTTGCCCAGGCTATCCCAGTCGAGATGACCTTGTGCATCCATGGGTGTGACCAGTGCCACCATACTGCCCGCAATCATGCAACCGCTCCTGCCGGAAAAAGAGAGCCGTAATGGTACTGGCGCCAAGATGCTTGTACAAGCGAAGTACCGCCTGAGGATGCGTTCTGGGGCAACTAAACGATGGGCAATGCCATCATTGGGTCAAAGCGTGCCTTGAAGCACGCTGAAATCAGACCGATCACGCAATGAAAACGCCACCTCCTATCCCTTGGCGGCGGTTTTCGCTACCCTTCATCCTTTGATCGATACAGCCCTGACCGTATCGACCGCTCATCGTTTTAGGAAGGCTGCATGTCCACCCCCACAGTTCGCGAACAATTCCTTGTTATCAGTGCCCTCGGCGCCAACCCCATGGAGCTGACCAACGTCCTGTGCCGCGCCAGCCATGAAAACCGCTGCGCCGTCGTAACCTCGCGCCTCACGCGCCATGGCGAGTGCAGCGCGCTGGTGCTGCAGATTTCCGGCACCTGGGACGCCTTGGCCCGCCTGGAAACCGGCCTGCCGGGCCTGGCCAAGAAGCATGATTTCACCGTCAACGTAGTGCGCAGCGCTGCACTGGAAAACCGCCCGCAGGCCCTGCCTTACGTGGCATACGTCAGCTCGGCTTACCGTTCGGACATCGTCAATGAGCTGTGCCAGTTCTTTATCGACCACAACGTCGAGCTCGAGAACCTGACCTGCGACACCTACCAAGCGCCACAGACCGGCGGCACCATGCTCAACGCCACGTTTACCGTGACCTTGCCGGCGGGCGTGCAGATCAGTTGGTTGCGTGACCAGTTCCTGGATTTCGCCGATGCCCTTAACCTCGACGCCTTGATCGAGCCATGGCGCCCACAGAACCCAATGTAAGGAAGTCTCTATCCATGCCGGTAGTCATCGATAAACCCGTGGCCGATTTCGAAGCCCAGGCCACCAGCGGCCAGACCTTCAGCCTCGCAGCCCTCAAGGGCAAGCAAGTGGTGATCTACTTCTATCCGAAAGACAGCACGCCGGGCTGCACCACCGAAGGCCAGGGCTTTCGGGACCAGTACGCAGCGTTCAAAACCGCCAACACCGAGGTGTTTGGCGTGTCGCGCGATAGCGTGAAGTCCCACGAAAACTTCAAGGCCAAGCAGGAATTCCCCTTCGAGCTGATCAGCGACAAGGACGAAGCGGTTTGCCAGCTGTTTGATGTGATCAAACTGAAGAAGCTTTACGGCAAGGAATACCTGGGCGTTGATCGCAGCACCTTCTTGATCGACAAGGACGGCGTGCTGCGTCAGGAATGGCGTGGCGTGAAAGTGCCAGGGCATGTGGACGCTGTCTTGGCGGCGGCGCAGGCGCTGAGCAAGGCTTGAATGGTTGGGGCGAACACCGGGTGTTCGCCCCCATCATTACAACAAAGGCGCCACCACCGGTTCTTGCCGCGGCCACGCATCCAGTACGGCCTTGAACAGTGTCGCCAGGGGAATCGCAAAGAACACGCCCCAAAACCCCCACAGCCCGCCAAACAACAACACCGCACAGATGATCGCCACCGGGTGCAGATTGACGGCCTCCGAGAACAACAGCGGCACCAGTACGTTTCCGTCCAGGGTCTGGATAATGCCGTACACCGCCATCAGGTAGATGAACTGATCACTCCAGCCCCACTGGAACAGCGCGATCAACATCACCGGCACCGTTACCACCACCGCGCCGACGTAGGGCACCACCACCGACACCCCCACCAGCAACGCCAGCAATGCCGCGTAGTTCAGGCCGAGCGCGACGAAAGCGATGTAGGTGACGCCCCCGCAGATGACGATCTCAATGACCTTGCCGCGGATGTAGTTGGCAATCTGCCGGTTCATTTCCTCCGCCACTCGGGTAATCAGCGCTCGCTCACGTGGCAAGTAACCACTTACCCAGCGGCCAATCATCGCGCGGTCCTTGAGAAAGAAGAACACCAGGATTGGCACCAACACCAGGTAGATCATGATGTTGACCAGCAACGGCAGACTGGACAGGGAAAAGGTCAGCGCCCATTGCCCGAACTTTCCGATCTCGCCGCGCGCCACTTCGATGGCCTGCAGCACCTGCTCGTCAGACACCAGGTGCGGATAGCGTTCAGGCAACAGCAGCAACAGCGATTGCCACTTGGCGAGCATGCCCGGCAACTCGTTGAATAACGTAATCAGCTGATGCCACAGTAACGGCAGCACCACCACGATGAACACCACCAACAACCCCATGAACAACGCAAACACCAACCCTACCGCGACCCCGCCCGGCAAACGCATACGCTCCAGCGTGGTGACCAGGCCTTGCATCAGGTACGCCAACACCATCCCCGCCAGCACCGGTGCCAACATGCCGCCCAAGGTGAGTACGGCGGTAAAAGCCAGGAACAGCAGGACCGCCAGCACCACGGCTTCCTCATCGGAGAAGTAGCGCTGAATCCAGTCTCGTAACACTTTGAACATCAATCAACCTCGGGCGGTAGGGGCGAACGGTTCAGGCCTTGCGCAACCAATAGCGGTATACACCGGCGGCGTCTTCTTCATGCAACAGGGTGTGGCCAGCCAACTTGGCAAACGTGCGGAAATCACGCTGGGAGCCTGCGTCCGTGGCGATCACCTTGAGCACCGCACCGCTGGCCAATCGATTGAGTTCCAGCTTGGCCTTAAGCAACGGCAACGGGCAATTGAGGCCGCTGGCATCGAGTTCGGCATCAAAGGCTACAGCGTCGGTCATGGTTTTACTCCGGGCACGCGTTTGGGGTGCTTAGAATATCTGGTCCGAAGCTCAGTGTCCGGCTACAGTAAGCTCTTTGTCGAAAGGCTCTGTGCATGACTTTTTTGCGCCCTACCCTGCTGACGCTGGCCTGCCTGCTGGCCTCTCCGGGCTTCGCTGACGACCTGCCGTCACTTGGCGACGCCAGTTCTGCCATTGTCTCGCCACAACAGGAATACCAGCTGGGCCGTGCTTGGCTTGCTTACCTGCGCGGCCAGGTCTCGCAACTCAATGACCCACAACTCAAGGATTACGTCGAAACCAGCGTGTACAAGCTGGTGGAGACCAGCCAGGTCAATGACCGGCGCCTGGAGTTCATCCTGATCAACAGCCCACAGCTCAACGCCTTCGCCGCCCCCGGCGGGATCGTCGGGGTCAACGGCGGTTTGTTCCTCAACGCGCAAACCGAAGGCGAATATGCTTCGGTACTCGCCCACGAATTGGCTCACTTGTCCCAGCGCCACTTTGCCCGCGGCGTGGAAGCGCAGTCACGCATGCAGATCCCGATGATGGCCGCTTTGCTCGGCGGCATCATCGCTGCGGCAGCGGGTGCGGGTGATGCCGGTATTGCCGCGATTGCCGGCAGCCAGGCGGCAGCCATCCAGGAGCAACGCCGGTTCTCCCGTCAGAACGAACAGGAGGCCGACCGTATCGGCATTCTTAACCTGGAAAAAGCTGGTTACGACCCGCGCTCCATGCCGACCATGTTCGAACGACTGATGCGTCAATATCGCTTCGACGCCAAGCCACCGGAGTTCCTGCTGACTCACCCGGTTACCGAATCACGGATCGCCGACACTCGTAACCGCGCCGAGCAAGCCAAACCCGGCGGCACGGAAGACAGTCTGCGCTATCAACTGATTCGCGCGCGCGTGCAGTTGCAATACGAGGACACGCCCGGTCTTGCGGCCAAACGCTTCCAGGCGCAGTTGGACGAGAACCCGAAGAACGATGTGGCGCGCTATGGCCTGGCCATCGCCCAGATCAAGGGCACTCAACTCAAGGAAGCGCGCGAAACCCTGGCACCGCTACTGGCCAAGGCGCCCAACGACATCACGTACAACCTGGCGCAAATCGAGCTGGACATCACCAACAACCGCTTGCCGGATGCTCAGCAACGCACTGATCGGATGCTGACCCAATACCCCGGCAACTACCCACTCAACCAGGTGCGCGTGGACTTGCTGCTTAAGCAGAACCGAACCGCCGATGCGGAGAAAGCGTTGGATGCGCTGCTCAAATCTCGTCCCGACGACCCCGACGTCTGGTACCAGGTCGCCGAGACACGCGGACTGTCCGGCAATATCATTGGCTTGCATCAAGCCCGCGCCGAGTACTTTGCATTGGTGGGCGACTTCCAGCAGGCCATTCAGCAACTGGATTTTGCCAAACGCCGGGCTGGCAACAACTTCCCGCTGTCGTCTCGTATCGACGCGCGCCAGCGTGATCTGATCGAGCAGGAACGCTTGGTAAAAGGGATGATGAGCTAAATACGTCGCCCACAAAAAAGCCCCGCTTTCGCGGGGCTTTTTATTGGCCTGGAAGTTACTCGGCCAGTTTGAAGGTGATGAAACTCGCACGCCCTTGACGCAAGACACGCATCGACACCGAACGGTTCTTCGGCAGCGCCTTGGCGATGTCGGTGAACTGCTTGGTGGAGTCGATGGCCTGATTGTTCAGGTGAGTGATCACGTCACCTGGTTGCAGGCCAATCAAAGAGGCAGGGCCGTCCTGCACTTCCTTGATCACTACGCCGCTTTTAAGGTCGAAGCTTTTCTTCTGCTCATCAGTCAGCTCAGCCACGGCAATGCCCAGGCGATTGCTGCTGCGCTCGGCACCCGGTTTGGCGTTGCCCAGAGCGTCAAGGGTGGCGCCCTCTTCCGGGATAGCACCAACGGTCAGCTCAACGTTCTGGCGTTTGCCGTCACGAATCACTTCCAGCTTGGCTTTGCTGCCGGCCTTGAGTGCACCGACCAGGTGTGGGAGGTCGGCCGACATGATGATTGGTTGGCCATTCATGCTCAGAATCACGTCACCGACTTGCAGGCCACCTTTGGCAGCCGGGCCGTCGTCCTGGATCTGGGCGACCAGGGCACCGGCCGGCTTATCGAGACCGAAAGACTCGGCCAGGTCTTTGTTCACTTCCTGGATCACTACGCCCAACCAGCCACGGCTGACCTTGCCACCGCTTTTGAGCTGGTTGGAAACGTCCATGGCCACGTCAATCGGAATGGCGAAGGACACCCCCATGAAGCCACCGGAGCGGGTATAAATCTGCGAGTTGATCCCGACCACTTCGCCCGCCAGGTTGAACAGCGGACCGCCGGAGTTACCCGGGTTGATCGGCACGTCGGTCTGGATGAATGGCACGTAGTTTTCATTTGGCAGGCTGCGGCCAATCGCACTGACAATGCCTTGGGTGACGGTATGGTCAAAGCCGAACGGTGAACCGATCGCTACTACCCACTGACCGGCTTTCAGGTCCTGGGATTTACCCAGTTTCAGTACCGGCAAATCTTTGCCGTCGATTTTCAGCAAGGCCACGTCGGAACGCGGGTCCGTGCCGATCAGCTTGGCCTTCAATTCACTGCGATCAGCCAGGCGCACAAGAATCTCGTCGGCGTCGGCAATCACGTGGTTGTTGGTGAGGATGTAGCCGTCAGGCGAGATGATGAAGCCCGAGCCCAGGGACTGCGCCTCACGCTGGCCACCGCCGCCGCCACGCGGGGAACGCTGTTGCGGCATGCCGCGCTCGAAGAACTCGCGCAGCATTGGCGGCAGGCCTTCCAGGTCGGGCATCTGCTGGTTCGAGACTTTACGATCCGGCAGTTTTTGCGTGGTACTGATGTTCACCACGGCAGGCGAGGCCTGCTCCACCAGTTGGGTGAAGTCAGGCAGTTCGGCCGCTTGCGCGGACACGGCCTGACCCAGCACCAGCACCGTGGCGACTATGGATAGGTAAGACTTCAAACGTGGTATCGACATACAGCTCCCGTTACGACGAGCAGGGTTGAGCGACAGGGTTCAAGAAACGCCGAAAAGTGCGACCGACATCTTTGTTCCGCGAACAAAACAAGGCCAGGGCCGACAAGCCCTGACCTATAAAAAACATGGGGATTTTTTGCAAGTGAAAATACCGATCCTGAAGTTTCATGCTTCCAGCCTCCAACCAAGCATAGGCTCACATTGAAAGGTCAGGATGAACATAGGATTAACGACTCACGGCTTGGCGGTGGCGGGTTTTTCACCGCGCACCGACAGCGCAATGCGCTCGGCAGTGCCGATGGGGATTTCGCCCACAACGGTCACCATCACTTCACCATCTACCGTGTTCAAGCGGCGCGATACGGCAACAGTCGGGCCCAGCTGGGTGCGGGTTTCGCTCACACTGGCGCCATCGGTCGACTCAAGAAACACTGAAAAACGTGCCAGCCCATCGTCGTACATCAAGCTATCGACGGTGGACTTGGTCTGGGTATCTTTGCGTGCAGTACTGCTGGTGAGCTGAAAACCCGGAGGCAGCCAATCCAAATGCCACGCATGGGTAGCGGGGATTTCAGGCGCTTTGCTATTGGCAAGTGCGATAGGTGCGCAATCACCGCTGGGCTGCAAGTCTCGATCATAGAGCGCGACCGACGTGTTCAGTCGAGTGAACTGGAAACGCTCCAACAATTGTCCCTGTTCATTAAGTAACAAGGATTTGAGCGGCAACGCCGTTTGACGATCAAGGTGCAATTCGAACCCATACCGATACTGATCGCGCGGCGTGATCGAGACAATCACCGCATTTCGACCGGCCACGCGAGATTTGCCGATGACGGCCAATTCGTAGAGTTGAGTGAGTTTTTGCGGATCAAGAGCGCGCGATGGCGCTTCGGGCGAATTACCCAGGCCAGCAACCAGAGCGCCACTGACGCATTGGGTTCGACCGTCTACCCGGACCAATTCCTGAGCTGATCCGTCGAGCTGCAAGAGCCGCTCACGGACGTGCCCGTCTTGAATACGGTGCCAGATATCATGGGTAGAGAAACTGCCGTTACGCTCGTAGACGAACGTACCTTCAAAGCTTTGCTGCTGTTCTGCACGCCCAAGTCGAGTCAGCCAGTCTTGGGCTTCGTCGGCATGGGCGGATAGTGCAAAACAACCACTGAGCAAAAGCGTAAGGAGCGGTATGGCGCGCATAGGGCTCCTTAACGGTTTAGCGGTTTTCCAGACTTGCTGCACGGGCGTATGGCAGAGCGCTTTCAGTGCCTTTCAAAGCCGATTCCTGTGCGTGTTGACGCAGGTAGCCTGGAAGACGCTGATCCTGCCAGCCGGATTGCCCTTGAAGTACACCGTTAGCCATAGGGCCGGTGGTATCGGAGCTTTCCTTATAGCCGGCCAGCACTGCTGGACCTTTGACTTGCGGACCGGCCATGACCGGCTGCTGAGTCTGTTGGGCCAGTTCGGCACCGGCTATTTCGTCCTGGTTGTACAGGCGAACACCGGCCAATACGGCAACAGTTACCGAAGCAGCTACTGCCAAACGACCCAGGCTACGCCATGGACCACGAGCAGCTTTTGCCGGTACGGCTTCATCAGCCAGCGCAGCAGAAACGGCCGCAGCAATATCCAGACGAGGGATTAGAAGATCCTTGTGCATCACCGCCCGAGCGACTTGGTAACGAGACCAGGTATCACGGGTTTCGGCATCATCAAATGCATTAAGCACTCGACGAAGTTCCAGTTCATCCGCTTCGTTATCCATCACTGCGGACAGCGATTCCTGCAGGGCATCACGACTCATGGCGGTTCCTCTCTTGGCTGTCGCCGCTGTCTTTAGTTTTCCTGCAACAACGGTTGCAAGGCTTTATCGATGGCTTCCCGGGCCCGGAAAATCCGTGACCTTACAGTCCCCACCGGACACTGCATGACGCTCGCAATGTCTTCGTAACTCAGACCATCGAATTCACGTAAAGTTAACGCCGTACGCAAATCTTCTGGAAGTTGCTGAATTGTGCGATGAACGGTGCCTTCGATCTCGTCGCGCAGCAATGCACGCTCCGGCGACTCGAGATCTTTGAGGCCGTGATCACCATCATAAAATTCTGCATCTTCTGAACTTACATCACTGTCCGGTGGGCGGCGGCCGCGAGACACCAGATAGTTCTTCGCCGTGTTAATGGCGATGCGGTATAGCCACGTATAAAACGCACTATCACCGCGGAAGTTTCCAAGTGCACGGTACGCCTTGATAAAGGCTTCCTGTGCAACGTCCTGCGCTTCATGGGTGTCGTGCACAAAACGCACGATCAACCCGAGAATTTTGTGCTGGTATTTCAGCACTAGCAGATCAAATGCTCGCTTGTCGCCGCGTTGAACGCGCTCGACCAGCTGCTGATCCTCTTCCTGGGTTAGCATGAACACTCCTCGTTGTACTTGGAGGAGGCTTGCATAACTAAACGATCAGGCTTGCAAACATAGACTCGGACTTTTCGCAAAAGTTCTCCCCCTCCAAGCAAGTTTCCGGCGCGCACTGATTTGGCACACACGAAAAACGCAGCACGGGCATTGCCGGCTGCGCGAATAATCTTGTCGCCGGTTTTCTGACGCGTCCAATGCTCCCGACGGGCCAATAAACTCAACGTTTTCCCAGCTTTCGGGCAACCTGCTATTGAGTCGGGGCTTATGCAAAAAGTTCCCGCCTCAATAACCAGCCGATTTTACCCAAGCTGCGCACCGTAATCTCACAATGCCACGAATGCCCGGCTATTGTGCCGCTCCCCCCCTCTATATACTAGTGGCCCGTGTGACCCTTTGATTCGCCGATCCAGGCGTCCTGTTCGCGCCGCCCCTTTGGATCGCTTTTTGCGGAATCCTGCTAATGAGCCAACAGTTTCAACACGATGTCCTGGTGATCGGTAGTGGCGCGGCCGGCTTGAGCCTGGCGCTGACGCTCCCCAGCTACTTGCGCATTGCGGTCCTGAGCAAAGGCGATCTGGCCAACGGCTCGACATTCTGGGCCCAGGGCGGCGTCGCGGCAGTGCTGGACGACACTGACACCGTGCAATCCCATGTCGAAGACACCCTTAACGCCGGCGGCGGCCTGTGCAACGAAGACGCCGTACGCTTCACCGTCGAGCACAGCCGCGAAGCTATCCAATGGCTGATCGACCAGGGTGTGCCGTTCACCCGCGACGAGCATGCCGGCAGCGACGACGGCGGATTTGAATTCCACCTGACCCGTGAAGGCGGTCACAGCCATCGCCGCATCATCCATGCGGCCGACGCCACCGGCGCCGCCATTTTCAAAACCCTCCTCGACCAGGCCCGTCAACGCCCCAATATCGAGCTGTTGGAACAACGGGTAGCCGTCGACCTGATCACCGAAAAACGCCTGGGCCTGGCAGGCGAACGCTGCCTCGGCGCCTACGTGCTCAACCGCGCCAGCGGCGAAGTCGACACCTACGGCGCGCGCTTCACCATTCTCGCCTCGGGCGGCGCGGCCAAGGTTTATCTCTACACCAGCAACCCCGACGGTGCCTGCGGCGATGGCATTGCCATGGCGTGGCGTTCGGGCTGCCGCGTCGCGAATCTGGAATTCAACCAGTTCCACCCCACCTGCCTTTATCACCCGCAGGCCAAGAGTTTCCTGATCACCGAAGCCCTGCGCGGTGAAGGCGCGCACCTGAAACTGCCAAATGGCGAGCGCTTCATGCAACGCTTCGACCCTCGCGCTGAGCTCGCGCCACGGGATATCGTCGCGCGCGCCATCGACCACGAAATGAAGCGCCTGGGCATCGACTGCGTCTATCTGGACATCAGCCACAAGCCCGAAGCCTTCATCAAGACCCATTTCCCCACCGTCTACGAGCGCTGCCTGGCGTTCAACATCGACATCACCAAAGGCCCGATCCCGGTAGTGCCGGCCGCGCACTACACCTGCGGCGGGGTCATGGTCGACCAACACGGTCGCACCGACGTGCCTGGCCTGTATGCGATCGGCGAAACCAGCTTCACCGGCCTGCACGGCGCCAACCGCATGGCCAGCAATTCGCTGCTCGAATGCTTCGTTTATGCCCGCTCCGCCGCCGCCGACATCCTCGAACAACTGCCCCGCATCCCGGTGCCCGCCGCCCTGCCCCGCTGGGACGCCAGCCAGGTCACCGATTCGGACGAAGACGTCATCATCGCCCACAACTGGGACGAGCTGCGCCGCTTCATGTGGGACTACGTGGGGATCGTGCGCACCAACAAGCGCCTACAACGCGCGCAACACCGCGTGCGGTTGCTGCTGGACGAAATTGACGAATTCTACAGCAACTATAAAGTCAGCCGGGACCTGATCGAATTGCGCAACTTGGCCCAGGTGGCGGAATTGATGATTCGCTCTGCCATGGAGCGCAAGGAAAGTCGCGGCCTGCACTACACCCTCGACTACCCGCAGATGCTGCCCGAGGCCCGTGACACTATTCTGGTGCCAGCCACCTACGGCGGCTGAACTTCAAGCGAACCCGCAGGCGCCGATGCACATCGGCAGCCTGCGCGTCCCTCGGCACACAGATCGAACGCACCCGCCATTCCCCCTGCACCCGATAGCGCAGCACCACGATCAGCGGTAATGCCAGGCTGTCGGGACGCAGTTGCACAGGGTGCCAACCGCGCTCGTCACACAATAATTGCCAGCCGTCTTCATCGCGGCGCAGGCCACGAATCGACGAACGGTGGTTTAACAGGATATGACGCGGTAAAACCCACACGGCGTGAGCCAGACACAACAGAATGCCGAGGCCGTAAAACGGTAGATCCCCAAGCAGCAAGGCGCCCAACGCGAACAGTTGGGCAAGCAAGTAGGCCGCCAGCAATAGCCGTGAGGCCTGCCAGCGGCATTCGAAGCGATTACTTGGGCTGGACACGATCCAGAATCATCCGAACCATGCGCTGCAGCTCCGGATCTTCAGATTCGGCGCGCTCCATGAACCAGCCGAACATGTCCTGATCTTCGCAAGTCAGCAGCCTGACGTAGAGGTCGCGGTCCACCTGATTGAGCGTCGCGTATACCTCTTTGGTGAAAGGCACCAGCAACACATCCAACTCCAGCATGCCGCGACGGCTGTGCCAGTAGAGGCGATTGATTTCTACATCTTCGACCATGGAGCGCTCCTCAAATAGAGCGCAAGTATACAGGCCCGACGGCACCGGACCAGTCGGCTTTGGTCGCACCATACGGAAACTATCCATTTGCCGGGCGCCCCTCTATGATGCACCCATGACTTTTTGACCTGCGATGACCCATGGCTGACTCTGCTTTTTTCTGCCCCTTGTCACACGAAGGCGTTCTCGCCGTACGCGGTGCCGACGCTGCCAAGTTCCTGCAAGGGCAACTGACCTGCAACCTCAATTACCTGAGTGACACCCAGGCGAGCCTCGGCGCTCGCTGCACGCAAAAAGGCCGCATGCAGTCGAGCTTTCGCATCCTGCTGCAAGGCGACGGCGTGCTCCTGGCCATGGCCAGCGAACTGCTCGAACCGCAACTGGCAGATTTGAAAAAATACGCGGTGTTCTCCAAATCCAAACTCACCGACGAAAGCGCCGCCTGGGTGCGTTTCGGCCTGTCGAATGCGGATCAGGCCCTCGCCTCCCTTGGCCTTGAGCTGCCTGCCGAAACCGACAGCGTCGCGCGCAGCGACACATTGATCGCCATTCGCGTCTCCCCTGGCCGCAGCGAACTCTGGGTGCCCGTCGAACACGCCGAAGCCGTACGCGCTCAGCTGGCCACACAGCTACAACCTGCTGACTTGAATCAATGGCTGCTGGGCCAGATCCGCGCTGGCATCGGCCAAGTCATGCCCCAGACCCGCGAACTGTTTATCCCGCAGATGCTTAACCTGCAGGCCATCGGCGGCGTCAGCTTCAAGAAAGGCTGCTACACCGGCCAGGAAATCGTCGCGCGCATGCAATACCTGGGCAAACTCAAGCGTCGCCTGTACCGCCTGAGCCTGGATGCAACCGAATTGCCCGAGCCGGGCACCCCGCTGTTCGCGCCCAGCCACAACAGTGCTATCGGTGAGGTGGTGATTGCAGCAAAAGCTGACCAATGCGTTGAACTTCTGGCCGTGCTGCAAGCCGAAGCTGCCGACAGTGGCGATGTGCACTTGGGCGCTCTGGAAGGCCCCGGCTTACACCTGCTTGACCTGCCGTACTCACTGGATCGCGATCGAGAGATCCAGCGTTAATCGCCGTACTTTTTTGCAACACCCTAGAGAGCATGAATGAACAAGCTGGCGGAAAAAGTCCAACAGGCTTTAGTGACGGCCATCGACAACGATGACCTGGTTCTGCCGACATTACCGGAAGTGGCCCTGAACATACGACAGGCCGCCGAAGACCCGGAAATCAGCATCAGCCACTTGAGCAAAGTGATCGGTCGCGACACCGCCCTGTCGGCACGCCTGATCAAAGTGGTCAACAGCCCGCTGCTGCGCGCGACCCAGGAAGTCACCGACCTGCATACCGCAATCACCCGGCTGGGCACCAACTACAGCAGCAACCTGGCCATCGGCCTGGTGATGGAACAAATTTTCCACGCCCGCTCCGAAGTCGTCGAATTGAAAATGCGCGAAGTGTGGCGCCGCAGCCTGGAAGTGGCGGGCGTGAGCTACGCCTTGTGCCGCAGCCACAGCCAGCTGAAACCTGATCAGGCAGCGCTCGGCGGTCTGGTGCATCAGATTGGCGTGCTGCCGATCCTCACCTATGCCGAAGACCATTACGAACTGCTCTCCGACCCCGTCAGCCTCAACCATGTGATAGAGAGCATTCACCCGCTGCTGGGGGACAAACTGCTGGGCGGCTGGGATTTCCCGGAGATGCTCGCGAAGCTGCCAGGGCAATACCTGGACCTGGAGCGCGACTCCGCGAGCCTGGACTACATCGACCTGGTGCAAGTCGCCGTGCTGTATTGCCACCGGGGCACTGATCATCCACTGGCGAATGTATCGGTTGCCAGCCTGCCGGCGATCCAGAAGTTACGGGTCGACCCGTACAGCAATGCCCTGCGTGCCGAACTGGATGAAGCGCGCTCGATGTTTTACTGATCAGCCCGCGATAAAGCTCACGCGCACCTTCAACCCCGCCAACTCGCCGTCATGCAGGCTGATCTGCGCCAAGTGTGCGCGGCAGATCTCACCAACAATCGCCAGCCCCAAACCTGAGCCCATGCCCTGTTGACTGCGGCGGTAGAAACGCTCGAATACCCGGTCCCGCTCATCCAGCGGGATACCCGGGCCATCATCCTCCACCTCCAGGATCGCGGGCGCCGTGACCCGCAAAATCACATTGCCTCCAGGCGGTGTGTGGGCCAGGGCGTTATCGACCAGATTGCTCAGCAACTCGTTCAACAAGGTCGGCTCACCCCGCAGCCACACCGGCTCATCCGCCTCCAACGCCAGCGCAACGCCGCGCGCATGCGCCAGCGGCGCCATGGCCATGCCCAATTCCCGCGCCAGCTGGCTGAGGTCGAGCAATTGCGCCCCGCCTTCGGCAATCGCCCGTGCGCCGTTTTCAATGCGTGCCAGCGACAGCAGTTGATTGGCCAAATGGGTGAGGCGGTCGGTGCCTTGGGCAGCGGTTTCCAGGGTGCTGTGCCACGTCGCCGGGGCGTCGCTGCGCAGGCCGAGTTCCAAACGCGCCTTCAGTGCCGCCAGCGGGGTGCGCAATTCATGGGCGGCGTCGGCGATAAACTGCGCCTGGCGCTCGAACTGGCCGCGCAGGCGCTCGGTAAAGTGATTGAGGGAGCGCACCAGGGGACCGAACTCATGCTGCACTTCCACCAACGGCAATGGCCGCAAGTCGTCGGGCTGACGCTCCTCCACGGCAGTGCGCAAGCGCTCCAGCGGACGCAGCGCCGCGCTGACGGCAAACCACACCAGCAGCAATGCGCCAACGGCCAACATCCCAAGGCGCAGCAAGGTGTCGGCCAGCAGGCTACGGGCCATGCTTTCGCGCGCTTCATCGGTTTCTGCAACGCGTATTTCGGCCATGCCATTCATGTTCGGTTCGGAGACAGCCTTGAGCAAACTCACCACGCGTACATGCTGGCCCTGATAGGTGGCATTGTAAAACCGCGCCAGCGCTGGGTAGTCGTCCGTGCGCGGCGTGCCCGGCGGCGGGCCGGGGAGGTTTTCGTAACCGGAGATCAGCTTGCGATCAATGTCATTGACCTGATAGTAAATACGCCCGGCGCTGTCGTAGGCAAAGGTGTCCAGCGCCACATACGGCACGTTCGCGCTCAGGGTGCCATCCACCTGGGTCAATCCGGCGGCGATGGTGCGCGCTGACGCCAGCAAGGTGCGGTCATAAGCGGTGTCGGCGGCTTCGCGCCCATTCCAGTAGGCGCTCATGCCGCTGGCCAGCATCAACACCACCAGCAACAGCGCCAGGTTCCACAGCAGGCGCCAGCGCAGGCTGCTGGGCTTATGCATCGCGGGCTTCCAGCAGGTAGCCCAGGCCGCGGAAAGTCACGATGGCGATAGGCTGGCCGTCGAGCTTCTTGCGCAGGCGGTGCACGTAGATTTCGATGGCGTCGGGGCTGGCCTCTTCATCCAGGCCGAACACCTGCGACGCCAATTGCTCCTTGCTCATCACGCGACCAGGGCGTGCGATCAGCGCTTCAAGCACCGCCTGCTCGCGGGAAGTCAACGTCAGCAGCTCGCCACCCACGGTGAAACGCCGGGTATCCAGGTCATAGACCAGCACGCCGCACGCCTGCTGACGCTCGCCCCCCAAGACGCTGCGGCGCAACAGCGCTTTGACCCGCGCTTCCAGCTCGGTCAATTCAAACGGCTTGGCAAGGTAGTCATCGGCGCCCAGGTTCAGGCCATGCACGCGGTCTTTCACATCGCTGCGTGCCGTGAGCATCAATACAGGCAGATTTTTCCCACGCGCGCGCAGGCGCGCCAACACTTCAAAACCGTCCATGCGCGGCAGCCCCACGTCGAGGATCACCACCGCATATTCCTCACTGTTCAGGGCCAGGTCAGCGGCCACGCCATCGTGCAACACGTCGACAGTCAAACCCGTGCTCTTGAGCGCCTGGGCGACACTTTCAGCGAGTTGCAAATGGTCTTCAACCAGGAGGACACGCATGGATTTTCACCTCATTCGGGCATGGTCGACGCCACGCTTTGCGGGGCAGTTTACAGGCGCTGCCTGCCCTGTGAAGCCCGAAAACATTGAAAGGCAACTGAAAGGTTAGTGAAAGCTTCGCCCTTTAGCATCCAGCCACGGTGGGTTATGCCCGCCGAGCTACCTGATCCGTAGTGCCAGAAAAACGCCTCGAAGCGTTTTCGCCAAAATAAGAACAATAACGGAGTACACAACGATGCTGTCGACACAGCCACAGGCTTGCCCGCCTGTTCGTTTTTCTCGCCTTGCCCAGACCGCCCTTGCCAGTGCCGCCGCCCTTGCCGGCTTTTCGCCACTGAGCCAGGCCGCCTTCTTTGAAGACAGCAGCGCCACCCTCGAAACCCGCAATATGTACTTCAACCGCGACTTTCGCGACGGTACCAGTGCCCAGCAATCCAAGCGTGACGAATGGGCCCAGGGGTTCATGCTCAACCTGCAATCGGGCTACACCGATGGCACTGTCGGGTTCGGCGTGGATGCGTTGGGCATGCTTGGGGTCAAGCTCGACTCCAGCCCCGACCGCACGGGCACGGGCCTGTTGCCGACCCACGACGACGGCCGCGCCGCCAACGAATACTCCAAGCTGGGCCTGACCGGCAAAGTGAAGATCTCCGCCACCGAACTGAAAATCGGCGCGCTGATCCCCGAACTGCCGATCCTCAAACCCAACGACGGGCGCATCCTGCCGCAGACCTTCAACGGCGGCCTGCTGACCTCCAAAGAATTCAAAAACCTGGTGTTCACCGGCGGCCGCCTCGACAAAGCCAAAGACCGCGACGACACCCACTACGAAGACATCGCCCTCAACAACAAAAACAGCCGCTTCGTCAGCGGCGCCACCGGCAAGCACTTCAATTTCGGCGGTGCGGACTACAAGTTCGCCGACAAGATCACCGGCAGCTACCACTTCGCCCAGCTCGACGACGTCTACCGCCAGCACTTCCTTGGCCTGGTGGCCTCACGCCCAGTGGGCCCCGGCACTTTCGGCGCCGACCTGCGCCTGGCCATCAGCGATGACACCGGCAGCGCCCGTGGCGGCAACATCGACAACAAATCCCTCAACGGCCTGTTCAGCTATGCCCTCAATGGCCATAAGCTCAGCGCCGGCTACCAGCACATGTCCGGCGACAGCGCCTTTCCCTACGTGGATGGCAGCGATCCGTACCTGGTCAACTTCGTGCAGATCAACGACTTTGCCGGCGCACAGGAGCGCTCCTGGCAGGCGCGCTACGACTATGACTTCGCCAAGTTGGGCATTCCCGGCCTGAGTTTCATGAGCCGTTATTTGTCGGGTGACAACATCAGGCTTCGCAACGGCGAGACCGGCAAGGAGTGGGAGCGCAACAGCGAGATCCGCTACGTGGTGCAAAGCGGCACGCTCAAGGATGTCGCCCTGCGCCTGCGTAACGCCACCTACCGCTCCAACTATTCGGCACGTGATGCCGACGAAGTGCGTGTGCTGGTGAGCTACAGCATTGCGCTTTGGTAGTCGCAACTCATAACAACAAAGAAGGAGATAACCATGACCTATTCACTGCGTAAATTGGCCCTCGCCGCCGGCTGCATGCTGTTCGCCGGCCAACTGCTGGCCGCCGACGAACCCAAACGCCCGGAGTGCATCGCCCCGGCCTCGCCCGGCGGTGGCTTTGACCTGACCTGCAAACTGGCGCAAAGCGCGCTGGTCAACGAAAAGTTGCTGAGCAAGCCGATGCGCGTCACCTACATGCCAGGCGGCGTGGGCGCGGTGGCCTATAACGCGGTGGTCGCCCAACGCCCGGCGGACGCTGGCACGCTGGTAGCGTGGTCCAGCGGTTCGCTGCTGAACCTGGCCCAGGGCAAGTTCGGCCGCTTTGATGAAAGCGCCGTGCGTTGGTTGGCGGCCGTCGGCACCAGCTACGGAGCCATCGCGGTGAAAGCCGATTCGCCCTACAAGACGCTCGACGATTTGGTCAAAGCCCTGAAGAAAGATCCGGGCAGCGTCGTCATCGGTTCTGGCGGCACCGTCGGCAGCCAGGACTGGATGCAAACCGCACTGATCGCCAAGGCTGCCGGGATCAACCCGCGCGACCTGCGTTACGTGGCACTCGAAGGCGGCGGTGAAATCGCCACCGCACTGCTCGGCGGTCATATCCAGGTGGGCAGCACCGACATCTCCGACTCCATGCCGCACATCCTCAGCGGCGACATGCGCCTGCTCGCCGTGTTTGCCGAAAAGCGCCTGGACGAGCCGGAAATGAAGAACATTCCGACCGCCAAGGAGCAAGGCTACGACATCGTCTGGCCGGTGGTACGCGGCTTCTACCTCGGGCCAAAAGTCAGCGATGCCGATTACGCGTGGTGGAAAGAAGCGTTCGACAAACTGCTGGCCTCCGAAGAGTTCGCCAAGCTGCGTGACCAGCGCGAGCTGTTCCCGTTCGCCATGACCGGCCCGGAGCTGGACACCTACGTGAAGAAACAGGTGGCTGACTACAAAGTGCTGGCCAAAGAGTTCGGCCTGATCCAGTAATCGCCTCGCTTTCGCACGGCCGCGCCCTCCTCGACGGGCGGCGCGGCCCAGGAGTTTCACATGCTCTTACAACGCATTTTCGCCTCAGTGATGCTGCTGGTCTGCGCCGGCCTCGCGCTGATGGCATGGCCGTATCAGGCGGCGTTTTCCTACGAGCCGGTCGGGCCTCGCGCCTACCCGCTGCTGATGCTCGGGCTGATGAGCCTGGGCCTGATCTACATGCTGTTTCGCCCACAGCCCACCAAGCACACCGAAGAAGAACCGGCCCTGGACCGCGACACGCTGATCAAGATCGGCATCTGCGTGGCGCTGCTGATCGTGTTTGCCGGCACGTTCGAGGCTCTGGGCTTCATCCTCAGCAGCATGCTGATCGGCATTCCGATGGCGCGCCTTTATGGCGGCCGCTGGGTGCCGAGCGTGGTGATCGTCACGCTGATGGCCATTGGTCTTTACCTGCTGTTCGACAAAGCCATGGATGTACCGCTGCCCCTCGGCCTGCTTGAAGTTCTGGAGAACTGATATGGATACGTTCAGCTATTTGGGCCAGGGCTTCGGCGTTGCACTGACCCCTTACAACCTGGTGACCGCCCTGTGCGGCACCTTGATCGGCACCGTGGTCGGCCTGCTGCCGGGCCTGGGCCCGATCAACGGCGTAGCCCTGCTGATCCCCATCGCGTTCGCCCTGGGTCTGCCGCCGGAATCAGCCTTGATCCTGCTCGCTGCCGTCTACCTGGGCTGCGAATACGGCGGCCGCATCAGCTCGATCCTGCTGAACATTCCCGGCGAAGCGTCCACCGTAATGACCACCCTCGACGGCTACCCGATGGCCCGCAAAGGCCTGGCCGGTGTGGCACTGTCGTTGTCGGCGTGGAGTTCGTTCATCGGCGCGTTCATTGCCACCTGCGGCATGGTGCTGTTTGCGCCGCTGCTGGCCAAATGGGCGATTGCCTTCGGCCCGGCGGAATATTTCGTACTGATGGTGTTCGCGATTGTCTGCCTCGGCGGCATGGCAGGAGACAAACCGCTGAAGACCTTTGTGGCGGCACTGATCGGCCTGTTCCTTTCAGCCGTCGGCATCGACGCCAACAGCGGCGTGTACCGTTTTACCGGCGACAACATCCACCTCACCGACGGCATCCAGTTTGTCGTATTGGTCCTGGGTTTGTTCTCCATCAGCGAAATCCTGTTGCTGCTGGAAAAAACCCACCGCGGCCAGGAAGCGGTAAAAGCCACCGGACGAATGATGTTCAACCTGAAGGAAGCGTCTGCAGTCTTCGTGGTTAACATCCGTTGCGGCCTGCTGGGTTTCATCATGGGCGTGTTGCCGGGTGCCGGCGCGACGCTCGCCTCGGCCGTTGCCTACATGACCGAAAAACGCCTGGCGGGTGCCAGCGGTAAATTCGGCCAGGGCGACATGCGCGGCCTCGCCGCTCCGGAAACCGCAATCGGCGCCTCCGCCTGCGGCGCGCTGGTGCCGATGCTGACCCTCGGCGTACCCGGTTCAGGCACCACCGCTGTGATGATTGGCGCATTGTCGCTGTACAACATCACCCCTGGCCCGCTGCTGTTCCAACAGCAACCGGACATCGTCTGGGGCCTGATCGCGTCGCTGTTTATCGCCAACATCATGCTGGTGATCCTCAACATCCCGATGATCCGCATCTTCACGCGCATCCTCGCCGTGCCGAACTGGGCGCTGGTGCCGGTGATCGCGATCATCACCGCGATTGGTGTGTACGCGGTTCACGCCACCACCTTCGACCTGTTCCTGATGGTCGGCATCGGCATCTTCGGCTACATCCTGCGCAAGCTGGACTTCCCGCTGTCGCCCGTGCTGCTGGGCTTCATCCTCGGCGGCCTGATGGAGCAGAACCTGCGCCGCGCGCTGTCGATTTCCAACGGCGCGCTGGACATCCTCTGGTCCAGCCCGATCACCTTTGGTGTGTGGGTGCTGACCGCGCTGATGCTGGCTTTCCCGCTGGTGCGCATCTACCGCAAACGTGCCCTCCAGCGTCGTGCCCTGGCCGATGTCTGAGGTCACCTTTAAGCAATGGTGGGCAACACCGCTGGTCGGCCTGGCCGGCGGTTACCTGGCCAGCCTCGTCGGCTGGCCTTTGCCTTATATGGTCGGCTCGTTGCTGGCAATTATCCTGGTGCGCTGCCTCACGCCATGGCAACTGGCGGAGATTCCCGGCGGGCGCAAATGCGGCCAATGGGTGGTGGGCATCGGTATCGGGCTGCACTTCACCCCGGTGGTGATCGAGCAAGTCATGAGCCACTTCGGCCTGATCTTCTTCGGCGCGCTGATCACCAGCCTGTCGAGCATTGTCGGCGTGTGGTTGATGCGCCGCAGTGGGGAAGACCGCGCCACCGCGTTCTTCTCCAGCATGCCGGGCGGTTCCGGTGAGATGGTCAACCTCGGCGCACGCAATGGCGCGGTGCTCAGCCGTGTCGCGGCCGGGCAAAGTCTGCGTGTGCTGGTGGTGGTGTTGTGTGTGCCGGCGATCTTCAAGTACGTGCTGGAAGGCGGCGCGCCGCAGTTTCATCCGGCGCCGGTGAACTGGGCGTGGCTGGCGCTGCTGTTTCCGCTTGGGGCGCTGGTGGCCTGGGGCTGGCAGCGTTTGCGTCAGCCCAACCCGTGGCTGTTCGGCCCGCTGTTGGTCAGTGCGACCGCCAGTGTTGTGTGGGATTTGCACATCGGCCTGCCCGATGGCGGCAGCCAGATCGGCCAATGGCTGATCGGCAGCGGTTTGGGCTGCCACTTCAACCGTCAGTTCTTTCGCCGTGCACCGTCGTTCATGGCGCGTACGCTGCTAGGCACGGCGTTGACCATGGCGCTGGCGACGTTGGCGGCGGTGGGCTTGAGTGCATTGACACATCTGGACTTACGCTCACTCACGCTGGGCATGATGCCGGGCGGTATTGCTGAAATGAGCCTGACGGCCGAAACCCTGCAACTGTCGGTGCCGTTGGTGACGGCGATGCAGGTGATGCGCTTGTTGTTTGTGCTGTTTCTGGCGGAGCCGTTGTTCCGGCACTGGAACCGTCAGCCGGAAAAAATCTAAGCCTTCACAAAATTCCAATGTGGGAGCTGGCTTGCCTGCGATAGCGGTGGTTCAGTCAATAAATATATCGGCTGACAGATCGTCATCGCAGGCAAGCCAGCTCCCACATTGGGTTGCGGTTAACCTTTAGAGTGGCGGCAACCGCCACTCAATCGGCGTCTCGCCATTCTGCTCAAGAAATTTATTGGTACGGCTGAAATGCCCGCAGCCCAGGAACCCGCGATACGCCGACAACGGTGACGGGTGCACCGACGTCAGTACCAGGTGCTTGGTCGCGTCCACCAGCTTCTGCTTGCTTTGCGCATGGGCGCCCCACAGCAGGAACACCAGGTGCGGCTGATGTTCACTGACCACCTCGATAATCCGATCCGTGAAGAACTGCCAGCCCTTGCCCGCATGGGCGTTGGCATTGGCGCGCTCAACGGTCATGGTGGTGTTGAGCATCAGCACGCCCTGATCCGCCCAGCTTTGCAGACAACCGTGGTTGGGAATATCGATGTTCAAGTCGCGCTTGAGTTCTTTGTAAATATTGACCAGCGAGGGCGGCGTCGGCACGCCCGGCTGCACCGAGAAGCACAACCCGTGGGCCTGACCGGGCCCGTGGTACGGGTCCTGGCCCAGAATTACCACTTTGACCTTGTCCAAAGGCGTTGAGTTGAGCGCATTGAAAATCAGCGGGCCTGGCGGGTAAATCTCTTTGCCAGCGGCGTGTTCCTGGCGCAGGAACTCGCGCAGTTGGGCCATGTAGGGCTGCTCGAACTCATCCCGCAGGGCGTGTTTCCAGCTGGGTTCGAGTTTGATACGGTCGCCTTCGGTCATGGTGTGTTCGTCGCGTAGAAAAAGAATGGGCGAACCCTAGGAAAGCAGGCCCCGCTTGTCAATTGATCTGACACACCACCGGCACTTTCCGTTGAACCGATCATACTGATCCTTCACTTTCTCGATTGAGGTCACGATGAACCTGCACTTCGAAGAGCTGACCGGCAGCGACGGTGCCCGCCTTGGCATCGCCAGCCTGGACGCTGAAAAATCGCTCAACGCACTTTCCTTGCCGATGATCCTGGCCCTGACCGAACGTCTGGATGCGTGGGCCAAAGACCCGAATATTGTCTGCGTACTGCTGCGCGGCAACGGGCCAAAGGCCTTTTGCGCGGGCGGTGAAGTACGCAGCCTGGCCGAGGCCTGCCGTGAACGGCCCGGCGTTGTGCCAGCACTGGCCGCCGATTTTTTTGCGGCCGAATACCGCCTCGACTATCGCCTGCACACCTACCCGAAACCGCTGATCTGCTGGGGCCACGGCTATGTGCTGGGCGGAGGCATGGGCCTGCTGCAAAGCGCAGCAATACGCATCGTCACCCCCAGCAGCCGTTTGGCGATGCCCGAAATCAGCATCGGCCTGTACCCGGATGTGGGCGCAAGCTGGTTCCTGTCACGCTTGCCCGGCAAGCTGGGATTATTCCTGGGCCTCACCGGCGCGCATATGAACGGCCGCGATGCAGTGGACCTGGGCCTGGCCGACCGTTTCCTGCGCGATGACCAGCAAGACGAACTGATCGAAGGCCTGCTGCAACTGAACTGGCAGGAACAGACCGCGATGCAGCTCAACAGCCTGCTCAAGGCACTGGCCCAGGAAGCCGTCAGCCAGCAGCCGGAGGCGCAATGGCTGCCCCGTCGCGCACAGATTGATGAATGGTTGGATGTGGGCGATGTGCGCTGTGCCTGGCGCGCCCTGAACCTGCTGCGCGACCACGCCGACCCGCTGTTCAGCCGTGCCGGCAAGACGCTGGCCGAAGGTTGCCCGCTGACGGCGCATCTGGTGTGGGAACAGGTCGAGCGCGCCCGGCACTTGTCATTGGCCGAGGTCTTCCAGATGGAATACACCATGAGCCTCAATTGCTGCCGTCACCCGGAATTTGCCGAAGGCGTACGCGCACGCTTGATCGACAAGGACCAGCAACCCCACTGGCATTGGCCCGATATCAACACGGTGCCGGAGGCTGTGGTGCAGGCGCACTTCACCAAGGTGTGGGAAGGCAGGCACCCTCTGGCAGACTTGTCCGACTACTGACAGGCGATCAATTCAGGCGCCCGACCGTAAATGCACAATTGTCCGGCTGGCTGTCCTGGCAAATGTAGACGTCTTGCTTGAGTGGATCGGTGGCGAGTTCCCAGTGCAGGGACTTGGTCAGCGACATCGTGCTGAGGGCCCCCGGCATGTCATACCGCAACGCCAGGCTTCGCCCGCTGCCCATCAGATAAACGCAGCGGTCCAGGAAGCCGTTCTCGCGATCCTGGCCCTTGCCGGGGGTGAAGAGCGCACCGATAAACCGATCCGCGAAGTCATTGGCGTCGACCTTCGGGCTTCGCCAATGAGACTGTTTATCCGACGCTTGAAAATAGCCGCTCACGTACTTGACCGATGAGGGGTAGGGACAGCCCTGTTCCGCATTCGCTTGCGCAACGCCACCCACCCACAATAAGAACAAGCACACACGTTTGATCAAAGAGCATTCCATAGACCCACTGCCTCCTCAGAGACGCACAACGGCGTCCCCAGCAGTGGAATGCAGATCAAACGCTTGCGATAGCTGTTAGAAATGACAGTGCCGACGAACGGTCTGCATAAAAAAGCGGCGCCTGGGGCGCCGCTTGAGGTCATGACCTGTCAACGATGGCCGCCACCGCCACCGCCGCCGCGTCCACCGCCATGGCCCGACCCGCCATTGCCCCAACGATTGTTCCAGCCCTGGCCTGGATAAGGCCGGTAAGCGGGCCGTGGGTAATAACGCGGGGCCGGTTGGTAGTAGCGCGGCGCCGAATAGTAACGTGGCGGCGGCGCATAGTAGCTGCGCCCATATTGATAGTAAGCGGGGCCGCCGTAGTAATAGGCCGGTGCCGGCGCGGTGTAGACCTCGGAGCGATAGTAAGTAGCACCTCCATCGTAATAGGGCACACACGCAGAAAGGGTCAACCCGAGTAACGCAGTGAGCAGCAGTCGTCGATACATGGCGGCCTCCTGGACCGCTTGAGAGCACCTCCAGCGACGCTGGAGAGCGGCATTCGTCTTTCATTGAATGACGAAATATCTGACATCGAAATCCGAATCTGGTGCGTTTCAGACACAGGTTGTGACACCTGTTTCGGACGAGCTGAGCACCTCATCACCCGTGCGTGGAAAGGTGCAACTCGCTGACGGCCAGTGGAAAACCCGCCTCATCGGTGAGCCTGAAGGCCTTGCCGATACCGTAAACATCAGCCACTTCAGCGGCCGGCGCGGTAACCTGCGCAGCTTGCAATAGCGGGACGGCGCTGTATCGTGCTGAAAACTGCGCGATACAGCACGAACCCACATGACCACGCCAACCCTCTGCCCCGCCTGCGGTGCCCGTAACGACTGCGCGCTGGCTGACCCGCGCACCGCCGACCAGGCCTGCTGGTGCTACAGCGTCACCCTCGATCCGGCGGTGCTTCAAGCCTTGCCCGATGAACTGCGCAACACCGCCTGCCTGTGCCCGCGCTGTGCCCAAGTGGATGCGCAATTGCGTGAGGCGGCGATTGAGTAATGCGCGTTGATCGTTTCCTCAGTAACCTGCCGCGTTTCAATCGTCAGCAAGTGCGCGTGCTGCTGATAGAGCGACGGGTGACCGTCGATGGCGTGGCGGTCAGCGATCCGCACCATGAGGTGCGTGAGTTCAGCCGCGTGTGTGTCGACAATGACGTGCTGCAAGCCGGCAAACCGGCGCGCTACTTCATGCTGCACAAACCTCAAGGCTGTGTGAGCGCTACCTCAGACCCGCAGCACAGGACGGTCCTCGATTTGCTCAATGAACCGGACAAAGGCGAGCTGCATATCGCCGGTCGTCTGGATTTCAATACCACCGGGCTGATGCTGATCACCAACGACGGCCAATGGTCACGGCGCCTGACGCAACCGCAGACCAAGCTGCCCAAGGTTTATCGCGTGGAAACCGAACAGGCCATCACGCCTGCGTACGCGATCACCTTCGCAGCCGGTGTGTATTTCGCGTTTGAAGACCTCACCACGCAGCCCGCCGAGCTGGCCCTGCTGGGGCCGACGACTGCGCGGCTGAGCATCATTGAAGGCCGCTATCACCAGGTCAAGCGCATGTTCGGGCACTTTGATAACAAGGTCATCGGCTTGCACCGTGAGCGGATGGGGCCATTGGCGCTGGATGACTCGCTGGCGCCGGGCGAATATCGGGCACTGACTGAAAACGAAATCCTCGCGGTCTGATGACCGTTCGGCCGGTGCTGGCAATAAACCAGCTGGTCGCCTTGCGACCTGGCGTCTGTGCTGCTTGAATCAAACCGTCAGCCAAATCATGACTGGCGAGTCGCCTTATAACCTCCAAGAAACACCTTGCCCCGCCCGCGCCTGATCTACGGGCCTCTCAGGCAAACAGCCCGCCCTGACAACAGCCGTCGGCCAGCCGTCATCGGACCGACATGGGCGCTCCTCTTCCAGGCGTATGCCTACCTGTCATAAAGCTCGTGCAGAGTGATCTGCGCGCCCTACCCGCTTGCCAGGAGTCTTACGACATGAGGCCAGAAATCGCTGTGTTGGATATACAGGGTCAGTATCGGGTTTACACGGAGTTCTATCGCGCGGATGCTGCTGAAAAGACCATCATCCTGGTCAACGGCTCGATGGCCACCACGGCGTCCTTCGCCCAAACCGTGAAAAGCCTGTACCCGCAGTTCAACGTGGTTTTGTACGACCAGCCCTACGCTGGCCGCTCAAAAATCCACAACCGCCACGAGCAGATGCTGACGAAAGAAGTCGAAGGCCAGATTCTGCTGGAACTCATCGACCACTTCGCCGCCGAACACGTGCTGTCATTTTCCTGGGGCGGCGCTGCCACCCTGGTCGCCCTCGCTGCACGCCCGCGTCGCGTGGAAAAGGCCGTGATCAGTTCGTTTTCTCCGGTAATCAATGCACCGATGCGCGATTACCTGGAACGCGGTGTGGACTACCTCGGCAACCTTGACCGCGACCGCGTCGGCCACCTGGTCAACAACACTATCGGCAAACACCTGCCGTCGCTGTTCAAGCGCTTCAACTACAAGCACGTCAGCAGCCTGGCCGAGCACGAATACGGGCAGATGCACTTTCACATCAGCCACGTGCTCAACAGCGACCGCCTGTGCTACCTCAAGGCAGCGCGGCAAATCGACATCCCAGTGCTGTTTTTGAATGGCGAATGGGACGAGTACACCAGTGCCGAAGACGCCAAGCTGTTTGGCCAGCATGTGGCCAAGAGCAGCTTCAGCACTATTCAGGCGACCGGGCATTTTCTGGATATGGAGCACAAGGCGGCGTGTCGGGACAGCCGGGACGCGGTGGTGGGCTTTTTGAAACCGCAGCGACCGGTCAGTCGCTTGCGCTACCACCAGGGCCAGACGCAGCATGCCTTTGCGATTTGAAATGACAGAGCTGAAAAGCCCGCTTGGGCGGGAGCCGGGCTTGCCCGCGATGCAGGTACCTGTCAGTCACACAGGCGATGTATCGCAGGCAAGCCAGCTTCCAACTGAGCTTGAGCGACGCAACCCACACATTTTTCGAAGAAAAACTTCAAATCCCGATGAACATCTGGTACAAAGTCAGCCGCTCTGAGCGGGTATAGTTTAATGGTAGAACAGTAGCTTCCCAAGCTTCCGACGAGGGTTCGATTCCCTCTACCCGCTCCACTCACATTTCGCGCCTACGTCGGTTACGACGCAGATGCCAAAAAAAACCGGTCCCTGTGACCGGTTTTTTTATGGGCGCAATTTGTGCATTCGTCACTTGCCGCGCGCAAACCTGTACAAATCAATATTTTTGTACAAGTATAAATACCAAGCGTTGGCGCTTCGCCGCGCATGATCACGGAGCCCGGCAATGACACGTCTACTGATTTCATTGTTGCTGGCGTTGAGTTTGAGCAGTTGCGGCAACGTCGAGGTCGCCCACTACGCCGACCAGAAACCGCAATTGGACCTGGAGCGTTTCTTCAGCAAGCCCGTCAAGGCCTGGGGGATTTTCCAGAAGCGTTCGGGCGAAGTGGCCAAGCGCTTTGAGGTCAATATCGCCAGCCGCCGCGAGGGCAATGCCCTGATTCTCGACGAGCGCTTTCTGTACAGCGATGGCACGCGTCAGCAGCGCGTCTGGACACTGACCCCGGATGGTCCGGGACGCTGGCGCGGTCGGGCGGGTGACGTGGTCGGCGAAGCGATCGGCGAAGTTGCGGGCAATGCACTGCGTTGGCGCTACCGACTCAACCTGCCGGTGGACGGTTCGGTCCACGAGGTGAGTTTTGATGACTGGATGTACTTGATGGACGAGGACACGCTGATCAACCGCTCCAGCATGACCAAGTTCGGCGTCGAATGGGGCCAGGTCACGCTGTTCTTTCGTCGCCAATGAAACAACCCACCGTGAGGGTGAACCATGAACCTGAAAATGCTCACTGAATTGGCCGAGAAAGGCGAGATACGGGAGTTGGAGCTGCTGTCGCTGGAGGGTGGCTTCTACATCGCGCGGGTCAGGTTGGATCATGTCGAAATGACGCTGGTGGACGATGACGCCAAGCCCATGCGCATCGGCTCGACCACGCACTTGCGCGACCTGTTGCAGCGGGTTCCGCCGTTCCCGTGTGTGCTGGTGCAGCACAGCGTGCACGATGAAATGTGCGGTGCGCGCGAAGGGCCGATCGGCGCGTTGCGCATACCGTTTACGCTGGCCTCGCCCCTTTAACCAGGGAATGTGCGGTTAAACCCCATCGCGCATTCCTCGCTGTACCACCCACGCCAACGGCAAGGTCAGCAGCAACATCCCCGCCAGTACCATCACCGCCACCGGCACACCGAGTGCATCGCCGACCCCGCCGAACACCAGCGGCGCCAGCGCTCCGCCGCCAATGGTGCCGGTGTAGAACACCGCAAAAGCCTGTTCGCGCCTGCCTGCGCTCGCCAGGTCCGGGACGGCGCCGTAGAGCACAGAAGACGTGCCGTTCAGCGCCAAACCCAGCAGCGGCAACATCAGCATCAAGCCACTCAGCGGCAGGTACACGGCCGTGACGATCAACAGCGCGGTGCTGGTTTCGGTCAACCAGACGGTTTTCATCATGCCAATGCGAGCCCCCAGGTAGCCGCAAAGCAATTTGCCAAACGCACCGCCAATGAACAGCATCGTCAGCGCCAGCCCAATGCCCGCCGTGCCTGCGCCTTTGGCTTGCAGCAGAAACGGCAGGAACGTGAGAAAGCCCATGCGCACGGCGCTGTCGAGCGTACCGGTGAGGATCAGCGCACGCAGGCCTGCCACCGAGCCCGTGCCACTCGGTGGTCGGGCTTTTCTTATCGCACTGGACTCGCGAACTTCAGCCGGCACCAGCCACCACAGCATCCCCGCTGCCGCCAGACCGAGCAGCCCCAGCAGTGTGGCGCTGGCGCGCCAGCTGACGACGGTCAGCAGCAGGCCCACCACCCCAGGAATCAGGGTTTTGCCGATATCGCCGCTGAAGTTGTACTGGGACAGCGCCTGCTTGACGCCACCACCGTCCTCATAAGCGTCGGTGATCATCGAGGAGGCCAATGGGTGTTGGGTGCTGGCCCCCAAACCGCCCAGCAGCAAACCCAACAGCAACAGGCTCAGCCCGGTGGCTTGCCCCACCAATAAGTAAGCGACACCCGCAAGCGCAGTGCCGCCCACCAGCAACGGTAAACGGCCCCAGCGTCGGGCGGCGCGGCTGGCCATCAGTTGGAACACGGCCATCATTCCGGAATAGGCGCCACGCAACAGGCCGATCTGGGCGTAGGACAAGGCGAACTGCGCCTGCCAGATCGGCAGCAACACGTAGATAACGTCCGTGAGGCCATCGTGTACGGCGTGAGCGCTGCAACCGGCGATCAGCGCGCGGCGCCGGCTGGAGGTTTCGCGAACAGGCACGGCAACAGTGTCATTCATGGTGTCGGCACCCGCTCAGGTTTGAGTGGCTTCCAGCCCGTCAGGGCGATCAGCAGCGTCAGCAGTTGAAAACCGATAATCAGCGCCACACAGCCGGCCCAGCCCCAGCGTTCCCAGATCAATGCCGGAACGATGGCACCGCAACTGCCGCCCAGGTAATAGCACGTCAGGTAAACCCCCACGGCGCCAGACTTGCTCTCACCGGCGGTGGCACTGATGAACGCATTGGCGGCGGCCTGGGCCAGGAACACGCCGGTGGAACTGAGCGCCAGGCCCACCACAATGCACCCCAGCGACGGCGCCAGGGTCAGCGCCGAACCACCGACACCGAGCGCGGCGGCGACCGCCAGCAGTTCGGCGTGAGGCCTGGCTTTGCTGAGGCGCCCGGCGAGGGGAATCACAATCAACGCCAGCAGAAACACCATGTAAAGCGTGCCCAGCGCCGCAGGCCCCAAGTTGAACGGTGGCAGGCCGAGGTGCAAACCTGCGTAAGTAAATGCCGCAACCTGGGAGAACAACACGCAAAAACCTACGCCGTACGCCGCCAGCAAAGGTCGGCTAAAAACACCTGAAGCAACCGCTCCAGGCCGTTCGCCGCGCAGTCGATTGGCGGGCAACAGGAACTGAATAAACCCACCCACCATCAAGCTCAACACCGCCAGCAGTTCGAACGCTTCGCGCCAGCCGACGTATTGCGTCATCACACCGGTGACGAAACGCCCGGCGAACCCGCCCAGTACCGTGCCCGCCACGTACAGGCTGGTGACCTCGGTCACCGTCGCGCCACGCCAGCGGTCGCCGATGTAAGCCACGCTGGTGGCAAACACCACCGGGATCACCATACCTTGCACAAACCGCCACACCAGCACTTCGGCAAAACTGCCGGCGTAGGCGGTCATCAGCGCAGGGGCGGCCAGCAGCAGCGCGGCCACGGCGATGACCGTGCGCTGTTCGAAGCGCCCGGTCAGCCGGCTGACAAAGGGCGCGGTGATCGCCACCGCCAGGGTGGTGACCGTGATGCTCCAGCCCGCTTCCTTGGCGCTGATATGAAACTGTGCGGCAAAGGTCGCGAGGATGCTCTGGGTGGCGTAAAGGTTGAGAAACGCAGCGCAGCCACACAGGAACAGGGCTAGACGGGCACAATGCAGGCGCGGTTTCATGAAACCTCTCGTTTTATTTTGTAACGCCTTTATAGAATGGCCGTCGGGTCTTAAACCAATACCGATTTCGAACCGATCAATACCCAAGGATCAGGATGCTCGACCTACGCAAGCTGCGTTACTTTCTGACGGTCGCCGAAGAATTGCACTTCGGCCGCGCGGCACTGCGCCTGCACCTGGCCCAACCGCCGCTGACTCGGCAGATTTCAGCGCTGGAGACAGAGCTGGGGTTCAAGCTGTTTGATCGCACCAGCCGCACGGTGTCTCTCACCGCCCAGGGGCGTTCGTTCTTGCCCTACGCGCGTGGCGTGTTGGAGCAGGTTGAATTGGCACAGGTCATCGCCGGCAAACTGGCAGCGGGCACCGCAGGCCAATTGGCACTCGGGTATGTCAGCTCGATCGCTTTGTCGGACCTGTTCAGCCAAGCGATCCAGGCCTTCGCCCAGCGCTTGCCCGATGTGCAGTTGACCCTGGTGGAGTGCGCCTCTGGCAGCCTCGGCGCGCAGGTGGCTGACGGCCGGCTGGATATCGGATTGAGTCGGCTTTTGCCGCACACAGCAGACGTTCACGCGTTGTCGTTGGGCGAAGAGCGGCTGGTGGCCGCGGTGTCCAGCGACAGCCCGCTGGCCAAGCTGGCGCAGGTCAGCTTGACGCAACTCAGTGCGTATCCGCTGATCCTGTTCCCGGCCGACTACGGGTCGGGTCTGAACCAATCCATCGAGCACCTTTACCGCCGCCACGCCCAGCCTTTGCGCGCGGGGCCAACCGGGCGGCAGATCACCTCGATCATTGCCTTGGTGGCCGCCGCACAAGGCGTGGCGTTGGTGCCCGCCTGTACCCAAAGCCTGATGAACAAGGGTGTGACGTATCGGCCGCTGGTGGAGGCGGATGCGTGCGCGCAATTATTGGTGTTGACGCCCGCGCAAAGGAAAAATGTATTGGCTGATGCATTTCTCGCCATCCTTGCGCAGGTGTTACACAGCCGGTAATGCCTTGGAAAAAACCGCAAACCTCTTTCCAATACCCCACCAGGGCGCTCATTCAACACCGACCGAAACCCGGTCATCGGCCGTCGTGAGCCGGCGGTTTTGTCGCTCGGTAACGGGTATTTTCATCGCCCCGACGGGCGCTACTGGAACGGCGAGCCCCTTGAGGAATTTGATCGCAAGAAACGCGGTTTCCTGACAGGCAGATGGCATTACAGTAGCGTCCTGGCTTTTAACACCCGTCCTTCGAGGAGCCCGCTCATGCCGTACGAATACACGCTCATGCCCTCCCCCGTCGGCCAGCTCACCCTGGTGGCCCGCGACGGCAAGCTCACCGCGATCCTGTGGGAACAGGAACGCGCCAACCGCGTACGGCTGGGCGAATTGCGCGAGGCCAACGACAGCCCGGTGTTGTTGGAAACCGCGCGCCAGCTACGCGAGTATTTCGCCGGCGCACGCAGCCAGTTCGAGCTGGAACTGGACTTCAACGGCACGCCTTTTCAACAACAGGTCTGGCGGGTGCTGCTGACCATCCCGTTCGGCGAAACCCGCAGCTACAGCCAGATCGCCGAGCAAATCGGCAACCCCAAGGCCGTGCGCGCGGTGGGTGCCGCCAACGGGCGTAACCCCATCTCGATCGTTGCGCCCTGCCATCGGGTCATAGGCGCCTCGGGTGGGCTGACCGGGTTCGCCGGAGGGCTTGGCGCCAAACACTATCTGCTCGCGTTGGAAGGTGCAGGCCAGGCAGAACTGGGCTTCTAAGGCGAACCGCGACAAAAACGTACAACTTTGCTCACCGACGCTTTTGTAAAAAGAAATTTCAAAGAACCGCTGCGGTCCATAATTTCATCACCCACCCATTAAGGAAAAACGGTCATGAAATTCTCCGCAGTCTCTCAATCCTTGTCCCGCTGGGCAGGCAGCGCCCGGACGTTCTATGCGGCCGTCGCGTTGATATTCCTGTGGAGCCTGAGCGGACCCTATTTCCACTACAACGACACCTGGCAGCTGATCATCAACACCTCGACCACCATCATCACCTTCCTGATGGTCTTCCTGATCCAGAACACACAAAACCGCGACAACGACATCCTGCATATCAAGATCGACGAACTGCTGCGCGTCTCCAAGGATGCCCAGAACGCCGTGCTGAGCCTGGATGGCCTGGACCGCAAAGAACTGGAACAACTGCGCAAGCAATACCGCAGCATCGGCGACACTGGCACGGTCAGCTTGAGCACCAGTTGTGGTGAAAGGGTCGACGATGCGCACCCCAACAAAACCGATCTGAATCAAGCCTAAAAAAAACGGCGGTTGGAAATCATCCAACCGCCGTTTCTCATTTCAGGTGAGGCAATCAACCGTCGCCTTGATGACCTTTACCGTAAGTCGAGGCCAGGGCACGGGCTTTTTGCAGACGCTCTTCAAGCTTGGGCAGCGTCTCGTCCACCAGCGCTTTTATCTCTGGCACATCCGACGCCGCGCCTTCTTTCTTGAACAGGGCGATGGCGTCTTCGTTTTCCTTGACCTGCTGCGCGGTGTAGGCCGCGTCAAAGGAGTCGCCGTCCTTGAGTTCAGGCATCAGGGTTTCGGCCTTGTCGACGATCTTCTCGCGCGGGGCCACGGGCAAGTCGAGCTTCTTGGCGATGGCCGCCAAGTGCTGGTTGGCCAGGGTGCGTTCGTTGATGACCTCGATGGTGTAGTCCTTGATTTCCTGGGACGACGTCCTGGCGTGGGCCATGCGACTGGTTTCGATATCGGCCATCCCTTTGGCCGAAGCCTGCTCGATGAATTCAGCAGGCGACTGGGCGAAAGCATTGCTGGCGCCGAGGCCCAGCAGCATCGCGAAACTGGCGGTGCGTAACCGGATAGCCATGCGGCTCATGATGGGTTCCTCCAGGGCAAAAATAGGTGCGGGGAAATACGCCCCGCCCTGAATTCGAATTTTCAGGGCGGCAAAGGTTTAGAAAAAACTCGCCAGTGCGACGAACGGTCGTCGTCGCCTCAAGCCGGTTTGCTGCCGAACAGGCCCGGCAACGCGTGCGCCAGGGCGTTAATGGCGAAGCCGATAAACATCACGCCGCACAGGCGGGTGATGAGGATTTCATGCCGCTGGTACACCGTGCGCACACGCTGGGCGCCCACCACGCCGATCAGAATCGCGTAAGCCAGCAGGCCGCCGAT
Organism: Pseudomonas sp. LBUM920; assembly: GCF_003852315.1. Taxonomy (NCBI): domain Bacteria; kingdom Pseudomonadati; phylum Pseudomonadota; class Gammaproteobacteria; order Pseudomonadales; family Pseudomonadaceae; genus Pseudomonas; species Pseudomonas edsoni (SeqCode). The sequence goes on along the minus strand of NZ_CP027762.1, from coordinate 1,618,260 downwards.
GAAACTCAACAAGATCAACGACGGCAGCATTGCCCATGTCAGCAACTCGGCACGGCTGGACAGCAGCGCGGTAAAGGTTGCAACCGCCACCGGGTAGGCCTTGGGGTTGGTCAAGCCGAACAGGATGCCGTGCCAGAACGGATGGCGCGCCGCGCCCTGAGGCGCATCGCTGCTGCGGCGCTGGGTGCGAATCGCCCGCCAGCCAAGCCAGAACAAATACACACCGCTGAGCACGCCCAGCACATCAAAGGCGCTGCTGCCCACTTCCCGCGCGCCCACAATGGCGACCAGCGCCGTACTGCACCACACCACATCACCCAGCAAGTGCCCGCACAGAAAACCCGCCCCGGCGCGACGGCCACGAGACGCGCCGATTCCAAATACCGCCAGGACGCCCGGCCCAGGCGTGATCCCATAGATAAAACCCGAAGCAAGAACGGCGAGCAGCAAGGAGGGGGTCATGGACGCGACTCTGACAGGCGATTGAAAGGTGCAGCGATTCTGCACGTTCTGGCGCTACGGGTAAAACTGCATGCCTGCATAAGGCTTGGCGCGACAGGCCTGAAGGCGCGAAGTCAGGTCGCCGACATGCGCCTCGAGCTTGTGCCCATCCGGGTCGAGAAAGTAGAACGAGGCACCTTCGCTGCGGTTGTCGCGCCACTCCTGCACCTTGGCGTCTCGCAAGCGCGCCACCAGCGCGGCGAACGCATCGGCGGCGGCGGTGAACGCGTAATGGGTGTAATCCACCGCAGGTGTGGTTGAACGCGAAGGATCGAGCGACAGGCACAGCCACAAACCGGGTAACGAGAGGTAGGCGCCCTGGTCCCAGGTGGCGTCGAGCTTAAGCTGCAGCAGCTCATGGTAGAAGCTGACGCTGCGGTTCAAGTCGGTAACGGCAAGGGTCAGGTGGTTCAAGCCTGAGAGCATGAGTTTTTTCCTGTGATCGATAGCCTTAGGACAGCACACCTTGCACCTGCCCAATCAGCCACTGCAACCCCGAATCGCCGCCCCGCCGTGCATGCCACGCCAGTTCGACGGCGAACGAGGGAATATGAAACGGTGGCGGCACGGCCAGCAGAAGCTGTTGATCGATGTTGAGCAACCCCCTGGATGACACCGTCAGAATCAGGTCGGTGCCCTGAATCAGCTGCGGCGCCACGCCCCAATGCGGCAGGCTAATTGCCACATGGCGCCGTTCACGAATCGCCGTTAACGCCCGCTCGATTTCCGGGGTGCCACTGCCGCGCATTTCCAACAGCACGTGCGGGCGCGACAAATAGGTGGGCAGGTCAAGCACGCCACTGGACGGCAGGCTGTTGCGGTCGACCAGGCAGGTGTAATGCTCCTCAAACAAAGGCGTGGTGCGCAGTTCGGCGGGCATATCGGGGAATACCCCGGCGGCCAGGTCGATGTCGCCGTTGAGCACGGCGTCTACCATGCCTTCGCGACTGGCCTGGACGATTTGCAGGTCGATGCCAGGGGCTTCACGGCGCAGAACGCGGACCAGCTCCGGCAGGAAAATCGCCGCGCTGTAGTCCGACATCGCCAGGCGAAACCTGCGCTTGGCCGACGCCGGGTCAAACCGGTTCGGTGCCAGCAGTGCTTGCACCTGGGCCAGGGCTTCAGCCAAAGGTGTCGCCAACTCCAGGGCTCGCGCGGTCGGCACCAATGTTCCGCCCTGGCGCACCAGCAAGGGATCACCCAACAGATCCCGCAAACGCGCCAGAGCGTGGCTGACTGCCGGCTGGCTCAGGTGCAAACGCTCGGCGGCGCGGGTGACGTGTTGCTCACTGAGCAAGGCCTCCAGGATCACCAGCAGGTTGAGGTCGACGCGACGCAGATCATTCATCGGCTGCATGCCCAGCATAAGAATTTGGAATTTAAATTTGCGCGACGAATAGCCTAGAGTCCAGCAAAACCTCTGGGAGATTCGAAATGACGACGTTGCATTGGCTGGGTTTGCTGGCGTTGGCGGTGATCGCCGGGGCGGTGGTGCCGTTTCAAAGCGCAATCAACGCAAACCTCGGGCGCGGGCTCGGTCACCCGTTGTGGGCCACGCTGGCGTCACTGTTGGTGAGTATTATCGTGCTGCTGCCGGTCATTCTGGCGCTGCGTCTACCCCTGCCGAGCCTGGCCTTTATCACTAAAGCGCCGGTGTGGATGTGGGCCGGGGGTGCATTTGGCGTGTGCTTTATTTCCCTGGCGCTGATGCTGTTGCCCAAGCTCGGCGCGTCGGGGTTCATTGCCTTGGCCATGGCCGGACAGATTCTCGCCTCACTGGTGCTCGATCACTTCGGGCTGTTCGGCCTGGTGGAGCGCCAACTGACAACGCCCCGTGTGCTGGGGGCGCTGTTGTTGATTGGCGGCGTGGTGTTGATTCAGTTCAGCAGCACGCCTGCCCGAGCATTGGCAGCGACAGGCTGATCAGGCCTTGTCGAGCGTGCGCAACTTGTGTGGCAAGCCCCACAGCAACAAAGCCGCGGCCAGCAGGGCGCACACGCCAATCACATACAGCGCCGGGGTGGTGCTGCCGGTGAGGTCCTTGATCCGCCCCACCATCACCGGGCTGACAATGCCGCCGAACTGACCGAGGGTGTTGATCACCGCGATGCCGCCGGCCGCACCGGCTCCCGCGCCCGCCAGCAGTTTGGGCGGCAAGGTCCAGAAGGTCGGGATCGAGGCGATGATGCCCGCCCCCAGCATGCCCAGGGCGATGATCAGGAACGTGGTGTGGTCGGCAAAAATCCCGGCGCTGAAAAAGCCAATCGCCCCCAACACCACCAGGCCGCAGACAAACTTGCGCCGCTCGCCGGTGGCGTCCGACAGCCGCCCGATCACCACCATGCTGATCGCGCCGCACACATAGGGAATCGCGGTGAGCAGGCCGATCATCACCGGGCTCTGGGTGCCGGCGCTGCGAATCAACTGTGGTGCCCAGAAGTTGAGCCCGTAGGACGCGACCTGGATCAGGAAGTAGATAAAACCGAGCATCAAAAAGCCTGGAATGCGGATCGCCGACAGCAATGAACCACCGTGGGTGTTGGGCTCATGCTTGGCAATTCGGCTGGACAGCAAGGTCTTTTCCGCTGGCGTCAGCCACTGCGCGTCTTCGATACGGTCTTTGAGCAGCGTCAGCACCAGAAAACCCAGGCCGATGCAGGGCAAGCCGCCAAGCAGAAACAACCAGTGCCAGCCGCGCAGTTGCAGCACGCCGTCGAGATGCTCCAACACCAGGCCGGAGAACGGCGCGCCAACCAGGCCCGCGAAGGCCGAAGCCAGAAACAGCAGCGAGGTGATGCGTCCACGAAAGTGCTGCGGAAACCACAACGTCAGGTAATACAGCACGCCCGGTGCGAAGCCAGCTTCCATGGCGCCAATGATGAAACGCAGGCCGTAGAACTGCCATTCGGCGGTGACAAACACCATGGCCGCCGTGGCCAGGCCCCACGACATCATGATCCGCGCGATCCAGCGCCGCGCGCCGACCTTGTACAGCATCATGTTGCTCGGCACTTCGAAGATTACATAGCCGACCACAAACAGCCCGGCGCCGAGGCCGTAAGCGGTGTCGCTCAGGCTCAGGTCGGTTTGCAGTTGGAACTTGGCGAAGCTGATGTTGATGCGGTCAAAAAACGCGAACAGGTAGCACACCATGATCAGCGGCATCACGCGCCAGGCGACCTTGCTGACCAGGGCTTTTTCGGCATCGATCTCAGCGGCCGGGCGCGCGCCGGCCTCTAACGTATTAGTGCTCATGCTTTCTCTCCAGCGGGCAGCTCAACGGCGCCCGATTGTTTTTGTTGTCTGGTGCGGTGTTACAGGGTGGCGATGTAATCGGGTGGCGGATGCAGGTCGCCATTGCGCCCGGCCTTGGCGACCTGGCCGGGCAGCTCATGACCAAGCAGCGCTGGCAGTTGGCGGGACATGTGCAACAGGTGCGGCAGGTCGATACCGGTGTGAATCCCGACCTCGTCGCACAGGTTGACCAGGTCTTCGGTGCAGATATTGCCCGACGCCCCCGGCGCGAACGGGCAGCCGCCGAGGCCGCCCAGGGCCGCATCAAATCGGCGCGCGCCGGCCTCGTAGGCCGCCAGCACATTGCACAAGCCCAGGCCACGGGTGTTGTGAAAATGCAGGGTCAGATCGCTGGCTGGCACATGCCGCAATACACGTTTGACCAGGCGCGCAACTTGGCGCGGATTGGCCATGCCGGTGGTGTCGGCCAGGGTGATGCCCTGGATGCCCAACTCGCGATAGGCATCGACGATGTGCAGCACGCGGTCTTCATCCATCTTGCCTTCGAACGGGCAGCCGAAGGTGGTGGCGATGCTGCCGTTGAGGCGCACCGGGTAGTCGGCGGCGAAGCTGACGATGTCTTTAAAAGCCGCCAACGAGGCCTCGCAACGCATGCGCATATTCGCCAGGTTGTGGGTCTGGCTGGCGGACATCACCAGGTTCAACTCATCGGCGCGGGACTCGATGGCGCGCTGGGCACCCTTGAGGTTAGGGATCAGCGCCACATAGATCACACCGGGTTTGCGCGCGATGCCCTGGAACACTTGCTCGCCATCGCGCAATGCCGGAATGGCCTTGGGCGAGACGAATGAACCTGCCTCGATTCGCGAAAACCCGGCCAGCGACAGCTGGTTGATCAACGCGATCTTGTCGGCGGTTTCAACCCAGGTCGGTTCGATTTGCAGGCCATCGCGCGGGGACACTTCCTGCACGATCAGCGGGTCAGAATAATCGGTGATCATTGCACCACTCCCGAGGTTTTCAGGCGTTGGATATCGGTATCGGTCAGGCCGAGGCTGCCGAGGATGTCGTCGGTGTGCTGGCCCAGGCTCGGGCCTTGCCAGTTCACCGCGCCGGGGGTTTCGGAGAGCTTGGGCACGATGCCCGGCATTTTCACCGACACGCCGCCAGGCAGTTCGGCATTGAGCAGCATGTCGCGCGCCTGGTAATGCGGGTCGCTGACGATATCAGCCACCGAGTAGATGCGCCCGGCCGGCACTTCGGCGGTTTCCAGGGCAGCAAGCACTTGGTCGATGGGCAGGCTGCTGGTCCAGTGCGTGATCGCCGCATCCAGCAAACCACTTTTCGCCGCGCGGCCATCGTTGTGGGCAAACTCCGGCGCGTCGGCCAGGTCGGCGCGGCCGATGGTGGTCATCAAACGCTTGTAGATCGGGTCACTGTTACCGGCGATCACCACATAGGCACCGTCGGCGGTCAGGTAGGTATTGGACGGCGCGATGCCGGGCAAGGCGCCACCGCTGCGCTCGCGCACGTGGCCGAGCATGTCGTATTCAGGCACCAGGCTTTCCATCAGGTTGAACACGCTTTCGGCCAGCGACACATCGACAATCTGCCCGTCGCCCTGGCCGGTCTTGACCCGCAGCAGCGACATCAGCGCGCCGATCACGCCGTGCAATGACGCAAGGGAATCGCCCAGGCTCACGCCCACCCGCGCCGGTGGCGAATCGGGGTTGCCGGTGGTGTAGCGAATGCCGCCCATGGCCTCGCCGATGGCACCGAAGCCTGGACGGTCGCGATAAGGGCCGGTCTGGCCGTAGCCGGAGATGCGCACCAGGGTCAGCTTGGGGTTGAGGGCGTGCAACACGTCCCAGCCCAGGCCGAGTTTTTCCAGGCCGCCGGGGCGCAGGTTTTCGATCAGCACGTCGGCGTCGCCGAGCAATTGCTTGATCAAACCCAAGCCTTCCGCTGACTTGAGGTCCAACGCCAGGGACTTCTTGTTGCGCGATTGCAGGTACCACCACAGCGAAGTGCCTTCGTGCAGCTTTCGCCATTTACGAAGCGGATCGCCCTGGCCCAGGGCTTCGATCTTGATCACCTCGGCGCCAAACTCGGCCATCAGCCGGGCGGCGAACGGCGCGGCAATCAGGGTGCCGATCTCAATCACCTTGATACCGCTCAATGGAGCCGTCATGGGGTGTGCCTCTTATTCTTGGAATGTGTGGCCAAGGCTAGAGGACAGCCGTAGGAGAAATCCAACCGTCAGTTGGCAAGCAGCGTTCGTGGATGGCGAACGGTTACGCCCTGTCGGCGCCATTCAGATCGCTATCGCGGGCAAGCCGGGCTCCCACAGATGAGCGGGTTTCCATGTGGGAGCCGGACCTGCCCGCGATGAGGCCCACGGCGCTGGTTTACTTCAGCGACGTGCGCAGATAGTCAAACAATAACCGGCTCACCGGCGACAGCTGCGCTTGATCACGTATCACCACAATCAAGCTGCGATCCGACCAGGCATCCGTGAGCGGCACGGCGTGCAATCCCAACGCGCGGCCGAACAGCTCGTAAGCTTTTTGCGGCAGGATACCGATGCCCATGTTCGCCTGAACCATCCGGCACATCGCATCAAACCCTGGCACGTGGATGCGCAGGCGCAGCATCTTGCCGGCCTCGCGCGCGGCCGCGTGGGTGCGCATATTGATCGAGCTGGCGGCATGCAGGCCAACGTAATCACTGTCGAGTGTTTCGGCGAACGCCAGGGTCTCGCGTGCAGCCAACGGATGCGCCGCCGGCATCAGCACCACCAGTTTGTCGTGGCGGTAGGTCACGCTGGGCAGGCCTTTGGTGTCAGTGTCACTGGAACAGATCCCAAGGTCGGCCACGCCGTCCAGCACGCCCTGTACCACGCCATTGCTGGGGCGTTCTTCCAGGTCGGTTTTCACCTCGGGGTGCAGCGCAGAAAAGTCCCGCAAGTCTTCCGGAAGAAACTGAATGATCGCCGACAGATTGGCCAGCATGCGCACATAACCGCGCACGCCATGGCTGTGCTCGCCCAGTTCCAGGCCCATTTTTTCGACGTTGAACAGCATCTGCCGCGCATGGTGCAACAGGGTTTCGCCCGCCGCCGTCAGGTCCATGCCCTTGGCCCGGCGCACAAACAGGCTCACGCCCAGCACCTGTTCCAGCTCCATCAGCCGCTTGCTCGCGGCCGATACCGCAATGGCTTCACGGGCCGCCGCGCGAGTCAATGTGCCCTCTTCAAACACCGCAACGAACAGCTGCAAGGTGATCAGATCCAGGCGACGCACCAGGCTCTTGTGCAACATCAGTGACGCTCGGCAGCCAGGCGATTGATCTCGCCCTGCTCCACCACCGCGTGCGGCGCGCCATGGCGCACGGCCGCCAACATGGCCTGGCCGACGGTCTCGGTGCTCACTACCCAGGCGGGCTTGACCCGGCGCACAAACGTGAGCAGCGGCCCGAGCACGGAATAAAAGGATTGGTACAACGGCGTTTTCGAACGCACGCCATGCAGCGGCTGGATCACCCCCGGCCGAAACAGGTACACCGCCTTGAACGGCAAGCGCAGCAAAGCGTTTTCGGTCTTGCCCTTGACCCGCGCCCACATCGACTTGCCCGCTTCGGAGCTGTCGGTGCCGGCACCGGACACGTAGATAAAGGTCATCTGCGGATTGAGCCGCGCCAGGGTACTGGCGGCGACCAACGTCAGGTCATAAGTGAGGTGGGTGTACTTGGTTTCATTCATGCCCGCCGACGAAACGCCGAGGCAGAAGAAACACGCATCAAAGCCCTGCAGCAAGTTTTCCAGCGGCTGGAAATCCAGCATGTCGCTGTGCAGCACCTGATGCAGCTTGCCATGTTCCTGGGTCAAGGGCGTGCGGCCGACGGCGACGATTTCCTGCACATCTGCGGCCAGCAGGCACTCGCGCAGCACGCCTTGGCCGACCATGCCGGTGGCGCCGAATAACAGAACTCTCATGGGGGGACCTCAGCGGCAAGCCGCAAGCTTCGTGCTCAAGTTGAATGCAGTTGAGCCTGTAGCTTATCGCTTGCCGCGTGCGACCGCCCTCTTTAGAACGCGCTGCGGAAAATCTCCTCGATCTGGCGCTGATCGGCGCGGCGCGGGTTGGTCAGCCCACAGGCGTCCTTCAACGCATTGGTGGCCAGCAACGGAATGTCTTGCAGCTTGGCCCCCAGCTCGCGCAAGCCGGCCGGGATCTCAACCTCCTGGGCCAACGCACGGATGGCAGCGATCGCGGCCTGGGCGCCCTCTTCCGGCGTGATCCCCTTGATGTCGGCGCCCAGGGCGCGCGCCACGTCGCTCAAACGCTTGGCGCAGACGCTGGCGTTGAAGCTTTGCACATGGGGCAGCAACACCGCGTTGCACACGCCATGGGGCAGGTCGTAAAGGCCGCCAAGTTGATGGGCCATGGCGTGCACAAACCCCAGGGACGCATTGTTGAACGCCATCCCGGCTAGGAATTGCGCGTAAGCCATGTTTTCCCGCGCGACCTTGTCGCTGCCGTCGCGTACCGCCAGGCGCAGGTTGGCGCTGATCAGCTCGATTGCCTTGATCGCGCAGGCGTCGGTGATCGGTGTGGCGGCGGTCGACACGTAGGCCTCGATGGCGTGGGTCAACGCGTCCATGCCGGTGGCGGCGGTCAGGCCCTTGGGCATGCCGACCATCAGCGTCGGGTCGTTGACCGACAGCAGCGGCGTCACGTTGCGGTCGACGATGGCCATTTTCACGTGGCGGGTTTCGTCGGTGATGATGCAAAAACGCGTCATTTCACTGGCAGTACCGGCGGTGGTGTTGATGGCCACCAGCGGCAGTTGCGGCTTGCTGGATTGATCGACGCCTTCGTAGTCGCCGATATGCCCGCCATTGGTGGCGCACAAGGCAATGCCCTTGGCGCAGTCATGGGGCGAACCGCCGCCCAGGGACACCACAAAATCGCAGTGGCTGTGCTGCAACAGCGCCAGGCCTTTCTCGACGTTTTCCACATTCGGGTTGGGCTTGGCGCCGTCGTAGATCACCGAGTCGATGTCCTGCATCGCCAGCTTCTCGGCGATCATGCTGGCCACGCCCGCTTTGGCCAGGCCCGCGTCGGTGACGATCAGCGCTTTGCGAAAGCCGTAATTGCGGATGGCAGTCATGGCTTCGTCGAGGCAGTCGGTGCCCATGATGTTGACGGCGGGAATGAAGAAGGTGCTGCTCATGGCGAATCCTCAGAGGCGTTATGCCTACAGCATCAACCTGAGTGGGCCGTGGCATCTTGATCAGGATCAACGCCGGCTCGTGATAAAGTCACCACCCAGCCGATTTCGAGTAGACCCGCCGCAATGAAGGATTTCCAGGATATTGACGCCCACCTTGAAGACTGGAGCGCGCTGCGCAGCGCTGTCGACTTCAGTGGGATTCTGATCGGTAACGGCGCGAGCCGCGTGATTTGGGAAGACTTTGCCTACGACTCGCTGTTTGAAAACGCCCGCACCGTCGAAGAAAAACCCCTCAGCCAATCCGAGCTGAGTGTGTTCGACGCCCTGCAAACCCGCAGCTTCGAGCAAGCGCTGGGCGCACTGAAAACCACCAGCCGGGTCAACAAGGCGCTGGCGGTCAGCTCGGCGGCGCCGCGTAATCGCTACTACGCGATCAAGGAAGCGCTGATCAATACCATCCACGCCGTGCACATTCCGTGGCGCCTGGTGCAGCCGTCCACGCTGGCGACGATCAACGCGGAACTGGCCAACTACGCCACCGTCTTCACCACCAACTACGACCTGCTCAACTACTGGGCGATCCTGCACACGCCGGGCATCGATGACCTGTTTCGCAGCGCCGACTCAAGCTTCGACCTGCGCAACACCCGCACCGATGCCACGCGCATTCTGTACCTGCACGGCGGCCTGCACCTGGTGCGTAACCTCGATGGTACGGCGCGCAAATTGCCGTCCACCGACAGCACGTTGCTCAGCAGTTTTGCGATCAACAACACGATCAAGACCCTGGACGACGTGCCGCTGTTTGTCAGCGAAGGCAAGGTGGAAGAGAAGCTCAAGACCATCCGCAGTTCGGACTACTTGTCGTTCTGTTATGAGCAGTTGCTGACCCATACGGGCGCGCTGTGCATTTTCGGCCACGACCTGGGGCCGCAGGATAAGCACTTGGTGGATGCGCTTTGCCAGGCGAGGATCACGACCCTGGCGATTTCGGTGTCGGGGCGCAGCGACGGGTTTATCCGCCAGCAGAAGCGCCGGTATTCGGAGCTGTTTGAGGGCAGCGGAGTGGAGTTGAAGTTTTTTGCAGCGCGCACGCATCCGCTGGGTAATTCGGCATTGTCAGTGCCGGTCGAGCGCTGATCCCCCGCCCACATTTTGACTGAGTGCATCGGTTACATAGAGACAAATGACAATAGTTCTCGATATCATTCGCGACTTTTCTACGTCGTGCTTCGTCAAGAAGGATATCCATGTCTCGTCCCAAGCCCGACCCGTTGTCGGCCGATGCCTTTCGCGGGTTTTATGCAGACATTCTGTATTTCCTGCGCAAACGCACGGACAACGCCAGCGACGCGGCGGACATGACCCAGGATGTCTTCACCCAATGGCTGGACTACCGCGACCGCGCCAAGGTCGAGCAGCCACGGGCGTTTCTGTTCCAGATGGCGCGCAATCTGCTGCGCGATCACTGGCGTAAACAGAAGGTACGGCAGACCGTCCACTCAGACCCGGCCGCAAGGGACGCCGAGCCGGTCACCGATGAGCAAAACGACCCCATGGCCGCCGCACAACGCTTGCAACGCCTGGAACAGTTGAAAGAAGTCCTCGCCGAGCTCTCGCCCCGCAGGCGAGAAGCCCTTATGCTGCACCGCTTCGAAGGCCTGAGCCAGGCGCAGATCGCCGAGCGCATGGGCATTTCGACCAGCATGGTGGAAAAGCACATCGCCTTGGCCCTGCTGCATTGCAAGCGACGCCTTCAACACGAACCCGGCACGGAGCAGCCAGAATGAACCGCCTGAGCGACCTTGACGCGCTGGACATCGAAGCGAGCGACTCCATCGATGCCCAAGCCGCCAGCTGGTTTGCCCGCAACCGCAGTGACATGGGGCGCGCCGACCGCAGGGCCTTTGCGGCCTGGCAGGCCGAACCCGCCCATGCGCGCGCCTATGCCGAGTTCGAACAACTGTGGGCCGACCTCGCCCAGTTGCAGCAATTGAACAAACCGGTGCCGCTGCCCAAGCGCAAGCCGTCGGCCTGGCGCCCTGCCCTGGCGGCGGCGGCCGCGCTGGTGTGCGCCGTGCTGGCCACACCTATCGGTGCACCGCGCGAGCTTTATCACAGTCAGGTTGCCGCTCATGCCAAAGGCATGCGCACCCTGAACCTGCCCGATGGCAGCACCCTCTACGTGAATGCCAACACACGCCTGCGCGTGGATTTCAGCGCCCACCAACGCATCCTTCACCTGGACAAGGGCCAGCTCTACATCGAAGTCGCCGCCGACAAGGAACGGCCGCTGTACGTGCAAGCCGGCGAGGCGAATGTGCGGGTAGTCGGCACCGGTTTTGATGTGCGCCGCAGCCAGCAGCAGCTGGTGGTGAGCGTCGCCCATGGCCAGGTGGCGTTCGAGCCCGACCGCAAAAGCCCGGTGAGCGTGCTCGGCGCTCAACAACGCGCCATCTACAGTTACGCCAAGGGCACAGTGCAACAACAAACCCTGAGCGCTGAAGAAGTGGCGGACTGGCGCAGCGGGCACCTGTCGTTTCGCAACCGCGACCTGGCCAGCCTGATCGACGAGCTGAGCCTCTATCGGCCGCAGGCACCGCTGCAGGTCAGCAAATCAGTGGCGCAACTGAAGGTCTCGGGCAATCTGGATGTGAATGACCCGGACGCCCTGCTCAACGCACTGCCTGCCCTGCTGCCGGTGAAAACCGTGGCCTCGGCCGATGGTGTGGTGAGAATCGAACCCATCAAGTAAGACCGGCACCGCCACACTTGAGAATATTTTGCATTCGCATGTGTGGTTTTTTTGGCCTGCCCCGTCTTCCTCCCGACTGTGTTTGATACGCACACCTTTTTGGCTATTTAGCCACCCCGGGGGATTTCATGTTTCGCGCGCCTTGCCACGCTTCGCACCTGTTTCTTCGACCGACACTGATTGCCACCTGCCTGGTGTTCAGCCTCAATGCCCAGGCCGAGTCCTTCAAGCTGCAACTGCCCGCCCAGTCGCTGGCCACGTCCCTGAGCCAAGTGGCGCAGCAGGCGAAAATCCAGCTGCTGTTCGATGAAACACTGCTCAAGAACGTGCAGGCGCCCGCGCTCAATGGCGACTTCACCCCCGAAGTGGCGATTCGCAGCCTGCTCAAAAACGGCGAGTTCACCCTGATCAAGGTCGGCACCACCTACGTGGTGCGCCCCGACGAGGGCAAGACCACCCACAGCAGCGCGATCCAGCTGGACGCCCTCAGCGTGATCGGCACCGGTAACGAAGTCGACTCAAGCACCGTCAACCGTTCCACCCTCAGCCAGGCCGACATCGACCGCTATCAGTCTAATAACATTCCCAGCCTGTTGCAGACCTTGCCCGGCGTGAGCCAGGGCGGTTCGCTCAAACCCGGTGGCCAGACCATCAACATTCGTGGTTTCGGCGATGCCGAAGATGTACCGATGACCGTCGATGGCGCCACCAAAAGCGGCTTTGAGCGCTACCAGCAAGGCACGGTGTTTATCGAGCCCGAGCTGATCAAAAGCATCGAGGTGGAAAAAGGCCCCAACTCACCGTTCACCGGCAACGGCGGTTTCGGCGGCACGGTCAACATGACCACCAAAGATGCCCCGGACCTGCTCCAGGACGGTCGCAACAGCGGCGCGATGCTCAAGTACGGCTACTCCAGCAACGACCACGAACAGGTCTACAGCGGTGCCGTGTATGGCCGCACCGACGACGGCCGTTTCGACGCGCTGGCCTACCTGACCCAGCGCGACGGCGGCGACATGAAAGTGGCTGCCAAGCTGCCCAACGACAACAACCAATACCCGGTCAACCCGCAGCGCCTGCCCAACAGCGCCCAGGATGTGGACGGCAAGTTGTTCAAGGTCAACGCCCACTTGACCGAAGAGCACAGCGTCGGGCTCTCCTACTCGCGTTCCCACAGCAATCGCTGGACACCGTTTTCTGCTGCCAGCTACCCGACGCCGCCGACCCAGGCCAACATCGATCGCTACGGCTATGAAGGGGCGTTGAAGCGTTTTTTAGCCCAACGTGACACCGTCGACACCACTTGGTCGGGCAAGTACGAATACCAGCCCGTGAACAACCCGCTGGTGGACCTGACCGTCAAATATTCCCAGTCCAACACCGACCAGACCGACGAGCGCGACGCCACGGCGTTTTTCCAGCTGGCCACCGGCGGGCGCAAGATGGACACGTCCTACACCGACAAAAACCTCGACATCCGCAACGTCAGTCTGTTTGACACCGGGCCCTTGCAGCATGCCGTCACCGTGGGTGGCCAGATCCGCGAGCACATCCGCGAAACCGAGATGTGGATGCCGGGCACTGCCTACAACACGGCGCGCTATAACTATGGGCATTTCCAGCCGGGTTTCATGCCCCACGGCAAGGTCGATACCCACAGCTTCTTTGTCCAGGATGCAGTGACCGTGGGCGACGTGACCATCACCCCGTCCCTGCGCTACGACCACGTGCGCAACCGCGGCGAAGGCAACGATGCGCCGTACTACAACAACCCGGCCCCCTCGTTCGGCCACGACTACAGTGACCGCACCTACACCGGCTGGTCGCCACGCCTGGCGTTGTTCTGGAACGTCACGCCGAACCTGGGGCTGTTCGCCAACTGGAGCAAAACCTGGCGCGCGCCGGTCATCGACGAGCAGTATGAAGTGCAAGGCCTGGGCAGCCGCACCGCCACCAGCGTCGACCTCGACCCGGAGCGCATCACGTCGATCACCGTGGGCAGCGTCGTCAGCTTCGATAACCTGATTGCCCACGACGACAACCTGCAAGTGCGCACCACGTTGTTCCACAACAAAGTCGAAGACGAAATCTTCAAGGCCACCGGCGTCGGCTGCCAGAACCAGGCCGTCAACGGCGGCACGATTTCCAGCGCCTGCCCGCCTGGGGCGATGTCCAATTACCGCAACATCGGCGGCCTGACCATCAAGGGCTTTGAACTCGAATCGTTCTATAACTCCACCTACCTGTTCGGCTCGGTGTCGTTCGCCTACGCCAAAGGTGAACACGAAGGCGCCTACACCAACCCGTGGGGGCCGGATGTGGCGGCACGTGACATTCCACCGACCAAATGGGTGCTGGTGCTGGGCACCAATATTCCGGCCTGGGATGCCCAGGTAGGCTGGATAGGCCAGTTCATCGGCGCCACCGACCGCTTGCCCAGCGATACATATTCCGGCGGACCGGGCAGCAGCGTGGGCGACCTGTTCTACGACCAGTACGGTAACAAGGCCTACAACACCCAGGGTCTGTTCGCCAAATGGAAACCGCAACAGGCTTACCTGAAAGGCACCGAGGTGAATTTCACCGTGGACAACTTGCTCAACAACAACTTCCGCCCGGCCCTGAGCGGCGACCGTGCCTACACCAAAGGTCGCGATGCGAAGATCAGCATTACGCGATTCTTCTAAGGTTAGGTGCTGCGGGTGTGTGGGTTTGTCTGCACGACCGAGGCGAGCCCTTCGCCGCCTCGCTAAAGCTCGACAGCTCCCACATGGATCTCCATTTGCTCGCGATCTTCTGTGGGAGCTGTCGAGCCCTGGCGAGGCGGCGAAGGCGGCGGCACTGCCAACCCGAGCGATTGAAACTGTACGGATAAATCCGCACCCAGCTGTAGGCCAGCAATCGGCAAGGGTTGTGGCTAGATGGGCATCCCTTGAAGCCCTCTAGATTCGGGTCGCCCTCATGAGCTCGCGCGAAAACACCGGCATGGCCCTCGGCCTGCTGGGCGTCATCATCTTCAGCCTCACCTTGCCGTTCACCCGCATCGTCGTGCAGGAGGTCCATCCGTTGCTCAACGGCCTGGGCCGTGCCTTGTTCGCGGCAGTTCCGGCGGCGGCGCTGTTGCTGTGGCGCCGCGAGCGCTGGCCCACCTGGCGCCAGGTGCGCGGGCTGTGCCTGGTGATAGCCGGCGTGATCCTCGGTTTTCCGGTGCTGTCGGCCTGGGCCATGCAAACCTTGCCAGCCTCCCATGGCGCACTGGTCAACGGCCTGCAGCCGCTGTGCGTGGCGCTGTATGCGGCGTGGCTGTCCCACGAGCGGCCGTCAAAAGCCTTCTGGGCCTGTGCGGCGCTGGGCAGTGCATTGGTGTTGAGTTACGCGCTGATCACCGGTGCCGGCAGTGTCCAGGCAGGCGATTTGCTGATGCTCGGCGCGATTGCCGTGGGCGGCCTGGGGTATGCCGAAGGTGGCCGCCTGGCCAAGGAAATGGGTGGCTGGCAGGTCATCTGCTGGGCGCTGGTGCTGTCGACGCCGGTGTTGATCGGCCCGGTGTGGTACTTGGCGGCGCAGCATCAAGGGGCAATTTCGACGCGTGCCTGGTGGGCGTTTGGTTACGTGTCGCTGTTCTCGCAGTTCCTGGGGTTTTTCGCCTGGTACGCCGGGCTGGCCATGGGCGGCATCGCGCGGGTCAGCCAGATCCAGTTGCTGCAGATCTTCTTCACCATCGCGTTTTCGGCGTTGTTTTTTGGTGAGCATATCGAGCCGATCACCTGGCTGTTTGCCTGTGGGGTGATCGTGACGGTGATGCTGGGACGCAAGACCGCGGTGCAGCCTGCGCCTGCGCCCAAGCCGAACGCTATCTAATGTGAAAGCACGCGTGTGTGGGGGCCGGGCTTGCCCGCGATGGCATCACCGCGGTTTAGCTGAAAGACCGAGTCGCCTGCATCGCAGGCAAGCCAGCTCCCACACAAGCCCGGCTTCCACAGGGCCTGTGTTCAGTTCAAGAAGCCATCCGCGCGCAGCAGGGTTTCCAGGCAGTGCTCGCTGATCTGGTAGAACGCCTTCAGCGCCTGGATTTTCTCCAGCAACTGCGCGTTGTCCACCGGCTCGCTGCGCTTGATCGCCAGAATCATCTTGTTCTTGTTGGTGTGTTCCAACGAGATGAACTCGAACACCTTGGTCTCATACCCACAGGCCTCGAGGTACAGCGCACGCAGGCTGTCGGTGACCATTTCCGCCTGTTGGCCCAGGTGCAGGCCGTATTGCAGCATCGGCTTGAGCAGCACCGGGCTCTGGATCTGCAGGCGAATCTGTTTGTGGCAGCACGGCGAGCACATGATGATCGACGCGCCCGAACGGATACCGGTGTGGATCGCGTAATCGGTGGCAATGTCACAGGCATGCAGCGCAATCATTACGTCCAGGTCACTGGGCGCCACGCTGCGTACGTCACCGCACTTGAACACCAGCCCAGGGTGTTCCAGGCGTGCGGCCGCGCTGTTGCACAACGTCACCATGTCTTCGCGCAGTTCCACGCCAGTCACTTCGCCCTCGGCCTTGAGGGTGTTGCGCAGGTAATCGTGGATGGCGAAGGTCAGGTAACCCTTGCCCGAACCGAAATCGGCGACGCGCACCGGCTGATCCAGTTTCAGCGGCGACGAGGTCAGCGCATGGCTGAACACTTCGATGAACTTGTTGATCTGCTTCCACTTGCGCGACATCGACGGGATCAGCGCCTGCTTGGCGTCGGTCACGCCCAGGTCGGCGAGGAATGGCCGGCTCAGGTCAAGGAAGCGATTTTTCTCGCGGTTGTGCTCGGCGGACGGCGCCTCACGCAGTTGCTGGGGCTTGCTTTTGAACAGCGAGCTTTTGTTCTTCTTGCTGTATTCCAGCTGGGCTTCGTCGGTCAGCGACAGCAAATGCGCATTCTTGAACGAGGTGGGCAGCAGCGCAGCAATCGCTGCCACGCCCTCGGCCAGCGGCAAGTTCTTGGTGATATCGCGGGTCTTGTAGCGGTAAACGAAGGACAGGCAGGCCTGCTCCTTGACCTCTACCGGCTTGATGATCAGCCGTTGCAAATCGGCTTCCTCACCCACGTACTTGGCCAGCACCAGCTTGATAAACGCGTTCTGCGCCAGGCTTGCGCTCAGCAGTTCGATGAACTGGGCGTGATGATCCGGCGCAGGGCGGGCAGGTTGAGCGGTGACGGACATGAACAAAAACGCCTCGGGCTGGGAATGCCGGGCATTTTAGGGGGGATGAAGGTTTAGGGCACGGGGTTATTTGCTCAACGGTCGATTCGTCCAGCCTGCACAGATCCAAAGGTGGGAGGGGGCTTGCCCCCGATGGCGGTGTATCAGCTCCAAATGAGTTGCTTGACACACGGCCATCGGGGGCAAGCCCCCTCTCACATTTTGGTTCAGTGGTGTTTGGGTTATTCGAGTACGACCAACCTGTTGGGCAGTTCATTACGGGTTTGCGTCACCGGCACATGCACCTTGAGCAACTCGCCGCAGGCCTCAATGCACGCGATAAACCCGGCCAACGTCTGCCCTTGCTTCACCTGCTGGGTGAACGCCTTGACGATGGTGTCCCAACTGCCGTCATCCAGGCGCTTGGAAATGCCCTCGTCCACCAGGATTTCCACATAGCGCTCCGCCTCGCTGACAAAAATCAGCACACCAGTGCCGCCCAGCGTGTGGTGCAGGTTCTGCTCCAGGAACTGGCGGCGCGCCAGGTTGGACGCGCGCCAATGCCGCACTGACCGCGGGATCAGACGCGTGGTGACTTTCGGCAGGCGAAACACCAAGCACAACACGATAAACGTTGCCCACTGTGCCAGCAGCAAGGTGTACATGGTCAGGTAGCCCGACAAGTAATGCACCACGCCGGGCACCACCAAGGCGATCAGACTGGCCCAGAGCAACGGGATGTAAGCGTAATCATCGGCACGCGCCGCCAGCACGGTGACCAGTTCGGCATCGGTGGTTTTTTCGACCCGAGCGATCGCCTCAGCGACCTGGCGTTGCTCGTGTTCACTCAGTAGTGCCATGGTTGTAGATGCCCCTTTCTAGTTATTGTCATTACCAGCCACCTGAGGCCCCGCCACCGCCAAAACCACCGCCGCCGCCTCTGAAGCCACCACCGCCGCCCCCGCCACCGCCGCCGCGCCCGCTGCTGCTGAGAATCGCCAGCAGAATAGCGCCAACCGGCAGGCCCAGGCGGTTGCACAGCCACAGCACGCCAATCAGCAAGATGAACAAGCCGATGGAAAACCCCGGGTTGTTCTTGGCGAAATTCGCATCGGCCACATGCGCCGGCACGGCCAGCGGCTCGCCACCCACCACCTGCACCAGCGCCGCCACACCGTCGCTGATGCCCTGGCTGTAATTGCCCGCCTTGAACTTGGGCGCGATCACCTGGTTGATGATCACCCACGACTGCGCATCGGTCAGCACACCTTCGAGGCCATAGCCGACTTCGATGCGCAACTTGTGCTCATCACGGGCGACGATCAACAGCGCGCCGTTGTCCTTGCCCTTCTGCCCGATGCCCCACTGGCGACCCAATTGGTAACCGTAGTCTTCAATGGGCACGCCTTGCAGGTCAGGCACGGTGACCACCACGATCTGGTCGCCCGAGGTTTGCTCCAGCGCCTGCAACTGCTGGGTGATCTGCGCGCGGGTTGCCGGGTCGATCATCTGGGCGCTGTCCACCACCCGTCCGGTCAAGGCCGGGAACGTCAATGCCGCCTGGGCGGCACCCACGCAGGCCAGCAACCACAGCGCCAAGCCTATCCGTAATAAACGCATCGACACCTCAGAGAAGCCTTATTTGAACTTCACTTGTGGCGCTTTATCGGCATCGGCGCTGGTGGCTTCAAACGTGGCGCGGATCGGCAAGTCGCTGTACATCACGCTGTGCCACAGGCGGCCAGGGAAGGTACGGATTTCGGTGTTGTAAGCCTGCACGGCCTGGATAAAGTCACGGCGAGCCACGGCAATGCGGTTTTCTGTGCCTTCAAGTTGCGATTGCAGGGCCAGGAAGTTCTGGTTGGCTTTGAGGTCCGGGTAGCGCTCGGACACCACCATCAAACGGCTGAGGGCGCCGCTCAAACCATCCTGGGCTTGCTGGAACTGCTTGAGTTTTTCCGGATTGTCGAGGGTGCTGGCATCCACCTGAATCGAGGTGGCCTTGGCCCGCGCTTCGATCACGGCGGTGAGGGTATCTTGCTCATGTGCTGCGTAACCCTTGACCACTTCCACCAGGTTGGGGATCAGGTCGGCGCGGCGCTGGTACTGGTTCTGCACCTGGCCCCAGGCCGCCTTGGCCTGTTCATCCAGAGTCGGAATGGTGTTGATGCCGCAACCGCTCAGCACTGTGCTGATCAATAGCAAAGCGGCGGCTTTCAAGCCCCAGCGGTAACCTTGTGCTGCTTGCATGGTGTTTCTCCTGCCCAAACTTGATGGAAGTTGACGACTAACCCTTTAAACCACGCGCTTGGGGCATAATCCGCCGCCACCACTGGATTGCATTGAGCCAATCAGCTAAAAAGATGCCCAGCGCGAATAAGAGTTCACAAGTGTCGTGCATTTACTGCAATAACACTCGAACAACAACATATGTTCCCCACATTTTGGCAGAGCGGCGCATTTTCGCTGTGCAGTAGCCGAAAAAGGATATTCATGAAGAAGCTGTGTTTGCTCGGCCTTGTTGCCACTCTGGCCACTCACCCCGTCTGGGCAGAAACAAAGCCTGCTGCGCTTAAAGACAAGGACGCCTTTGTCAGCGACCTGCTCAAGCAGATGACCCTGGATGAAAAGATCGGCCAATTGCGCCTGATCAGCATCGGTCCCGAAATGCCCCGCGAGCTGATCCGCAAGGAAATCGCCGCCGGCCGTATCGGCGGCACCTTCAACTCGATCACCCGCCCGGAAAACCGTCCGATGCAGGACGCGGCCATGCGCAGCCGGTTGAAGATCCCGATGTTCTTCGCCTATGACGTGATCCACGGCCACCGCACAATCTTCCCGATCAGTTTGGCCCTGGCCTCCAGCTGGGACATGGACGCCATCGGCCGCTCCGGGCGCATCGCCGCCCAGGAAGCCGCTGCCGACAGCCTCGACATCACCTTTGCGCCGATGGTCGACATCTCCCGCGACCCACGCTGGGGCCGTACATCCGAAGGCTTCGGCGAAGACACCTACCTGGTCTCGCGCATTGCCGAGGTCATGGTCAAGGCCTTCCAGGGCGCCAGCCCCGCCAATGCCGACAGCATCATGGCCAGCGTCAAGCACTTCGCCCTGTATGGCGCGGTAGAAGGCGGTCGCGACTACAACGTGGTCGACATGAGCCCGGTCAAGATGTACCAGGACTACCTGCCGCCGTACCACGCGGCAATCAAGGCCGGTTCCGGCAGCGTGATGGTGGCGTTGAACTCGATCAACGGCGTGCCTGCCACCGCCAACACCTGGCTGATGAACGACTTGCTGCGCAAGGACTGGGGCTTCAAAGGCCTGGCCGTCAGTGACCACGGTGCGATCTTCGAGCTGATCAAGCACGGCGTGGCCAAGGACGGGCGTGAAGCCGCCAAGCTGGCGATCAAGGCCGGCATCGACATGAGCATGAACGACTCGCTGTATGGCAAGGAACTGCCGGGGTTGCTCAAGTCCGGCGAAATCGAACAGAGCGACATCGACAACGCCGTGCGCGAAGTGCTCGGCGCCAAGTACGACATGGGCCTGTTCAACGACCCGTACCTGCGCATCGGCAAAGCCGAAGATGACCCGGCCGACACCTATGCCGAGAGCCGCCTGCACCGCGCCGACGCCCGTGATATTGCGCGCCGCAGCCTGGTGCTGCTGAAAAACCAGAACGACACCCTGCCGCTGAAAAAGTCCGCGACCATCGCGCTGGTCGGCCCGCTGGCCAAGGCCCCTATCGACATGATGGGCAGCTGGGCTGCCGCCGGTAAGCCTGAACAATCGGTAACCCTGCTCGACGGCATCAATGCCGTGATCGGCGAAAAAGGCAAAGTGATCTACGCGCGTGGCGCCAACATCACCAACGACAAGGCCGTGGTCGACTACCTCAACTTCCTCAACTTCGATGCGCCGGAAGTGGTGGATGACACCCGCCCAGCCCAAGTACTGATCGACGAAGCGGTGAAAGCGGCGAAGGACGCTGACGTGGTGGTCGCGGCCGTAGGCGAGTCGCGTGGCATGTCTCACGAATCCTCGAGCCGCACCGATTTGAACATTCCGCAAAGCCAGCGCGACTTGATCAAGGCCCTCAAAGCCACCGGCAAACCGTTGGTGCTGGTGCTGATGAACGGCCGCCCACTGTCGATTCTCGACGAGAACCAACAAGCCGACGCGATCCTCGAAACCTGGTTCGCCGGCACCGAAGGCGGCAACGCGATTGCCGACGTGCTGTTCGGTGACTACAACCCGTCGGGCAAGCTGCCGATCACCTTCCCACGTTCGGTGGGGCAGATTCCGACCTACTACAACCACCTGAGCATTGGCCGGCCCTTCACGCCGGGCAAGCCGGGCAACTACACCTCGCAATACTTCGATGACGTCACCGGGCCGCTGTTCCCGTTTGGCTATGGCCTGAGCTACACCACGTTCAGCCTGTCTGACATGGCGCTGTCGTCCACGACGCTGAACAAGACCGGCAAGCTCGACGCCAGCGTCACGCTGAAAAACACCGGCAAGGTCGACGGCGAAACCGTGGTGCAGCTGTATATCCAGGACGTGGCCGGCTCGATGATCCGCCCGGTGAAAGAGCTGAAGAACTTCCAGAAGGTCATGCTCAAGGCCGGTGAAGAGCGCACGCTGCACTTCACCATCACCGAAGAAGACTTGAAGTTCTACAACACCCAGCTCAAGTTCGCCGCGGAACCGGGCCAGTTCAATGTGCAGATCGGGCTGGATTCCCAGGATGTGCAGCAGCAGACGTTCGAGTTGCTGTAATACCTGCAGCCCCCTCTTCGTTGGAGAGGGGGCTTGCGCCCTTCCCCGTCTCAGTCAGTAAAAAGTCAGCGTTCCCTCCCCGCTTCAAGCCAAGTCCTACATCAGGCGCCCGGCCTACTCACGCACGCTATTGACCCGAAATAACTGTGCAGGTGTGTGGACCATGTCGCCCCCGAAAAACGTTCGAGCACCCGCAACGCAGGCGCCCGCTCAATCATCATTCAAGCCAGCGGCGATCGCCCTCTGTGTGCTCGGATGCCTGTCGAGCCTGGCGGCCCAGGCAGCCCGCTACGTCGAACAAGGCCGGTTGCACGATGCAGCCAGTTGGCACAGTCAAGAGTTCAACAAAGACTGGGGGCTGGGTGCAATCGGTGCCGACCACGCCTACGCCAGGGGGTTGAGCGGCACAGGGGGGCGGGTGGGCGTTTACGATTCTGGAACCGATGTGCGCCACCCTGAATTTGCCGGCAAGCCCCATTCCGGCGTGCGCCTGGCCGACCCTGGCTGCATGAGTGAGACAGTGCTGGCTGATGGCTGCTTTTTCAGCGAGGGTGACCGTTCCGCGGTGAATGTCATCGACTCGCTGCCTCCCGAAGCCTTGCTCGGCCTGGAGGAGGCCATTGCCAATGGCGACATCACCCGCGAAGAGCTTGATAACTATCTGAAAAATGTAAGCACTCACTACAACGCTCACGGCACGCACGTGGCCGGCAGGATAGTCGCCAACCGTGATGGCTCTGGCGTGCAGGGTGTGGCCTACGGCGCGCACATGAGTGCCGTGCGCAAATTCAGCAACAGCTACCTGGGCGGGCCTGGTTTAAGCCCTTTCAGCGTCACCAACTTAACGCCTGCAGCCGTGAGCAGGGCCTACGCGCAACTGCACGAACAACAGGTACGCGTGGTCAATCACAGTTGGGGCACACCTACGCCGCTGGCGGGTGAGGCAGAACTCGACGCCTTCCTGGCCGAGATAAATCAATATCAAGAGCTGAAGGCCACAGCCGAGGGCGCGATCAAATACGGCATGCTGCAGGTTTGGGCAGCGGGCAATACCGACACGGCCAACGCCTCGCCCCAAACAGCACCGTTTACCGGCGTCCATTCGAGCCTGCCCCGCGCAATCAAGGCGCTGGAGCCTTATTGGCTGACCGTGGTCAACCTCGATCAAAGCCTGACATTAAGCGATCGCTCCTACCGTTGCGGTTTCAGCAAAGACTGGTGCCTGGCCGCACCCGGAACGGATATCACCTCAGCCTGGGTGTCGGGTTCGATCACCACCGAAAACCACCATGACGCCGACGGCGAAGTCGATGGTTTCAAGGTGACCGGCGACAATCCCGCGTTCAACTACCTGACCGCCTCCGGCACCTCCATCGCCGCCCCGCACGTGACCGGCGGCCTGGCCCTGCTGATGGAACGCTTCCCCTACCTCGACAACCCGCAAATCCGCGACGTGTTGCTGACCACCGCCACCGACCTGGGTGAGCCTGGGGTAGACGACGTCTATGGCTGGGGCCTCATGAACCTGAAAAAAGCCATCGATGGCCCTGGCCAACTGCGGGTCGACACCGTGGTGAACATGGACCGCCCCGCCGGCGGCGCCAGGGTCTGGCAAGGCGGCGCCTGGGACGACTGGCGCAACGACATCAGCGGCCCGGGGCACCTGGAAAAAACCGGCATCGGCTGGCTGCGCCTGAGCGGCAACAACAGCTTTGCCGGCGTCACGCTCAAAGAGGGTGTGCTGGAGCTGGACGCCACCAATACCCTCAAAGGTGACGTTAACCTCGAAGGCGGTCTGCTGCGCCTGAATGGTTCACTGGCCATCGAGGGCGACTACCGACAAGCAGCCGGCTCCACCCTGATGACCGGGCTGACCAGCCAGACAGCCCCGGCCCCATTGCAGGTCCAAAAGGAGGCGTCCATCAACGGCGGCTCGTTGTACCTGAGTGCGCAACCCAACCACTATTACCTGGGCCAGCGTTACAGCATCCTTCAAGCCCAAGGTGCGTTGAATGGCGAATTTACCTCGGTAGACCGCCGCGAGTTCTCGCCTTTCCTCAGCGTTTCCCAGATCAGGCAAGGCAATAACTTGCTGGTGGAGTTTGGCCGCGGTCAGTCACTGGCGTCAGCGGCGCAGACTGCTAACCAACGCGCCGTCGCCCATGCTGCGGATGCTGAAACCCAACCCTCGCCGCTGCTGCAACGCCTGACCTCGCTGTTTCCCGAGCAAGCACCTGCAGCCCTGGATCAGTTGAGCGGCGAACTGCATGCCAGCACCCAAGCGGTACTGATTGAAAACAGCCGTGTCGTGCGCCAGGCCGCACTCGACCGTCAGCGCCTGGCGCAAGACAGCCGCGACGCCGCACTCGACGCCAACAACCAAGGCATCTGGGTGCAACTGCCGCGTCAATCCGGCCAATTCGCCGGCAACAGCAACACCACGCGCACTCACCACAACAGCACGGGCCTGCTGTTGGGGTTCGATCACACGCTGGAGCAAGGCACTCGCGTGGGCGTGGTCGCCGGCAGCGGCCGCTCGGACGTGAAGGCCGGTTCGCGAGGCAAAGCCAGCGTCGACACCTACCAATTGGCCCTGCACGCCGGCCACACGTGGGACGCGTTCGGCGTGTATGGCGGCATCGCCTATGCGCAACATGAGATCGAAACAA
This sequence comes from Pseudomonas sp. LBUM920, assembly GCF_003852315.1. Lineage (NCBI taxonomy): Bacteria > Pseudomonadati > Pseudomonadota > Gammaproteobacteria > Pseudomonadales > Pseudomonadaceae > Pseudomonas > Pseudomonas edsoni (SeqCode). Next base: position 1,593,871 of record NZ_CP027762.1, on the reverse strand, counting down.
AACGCCGCGTCAGCTTCCCCGGCGTAGACAACCGCCTGACCGCCACATACGCCAGCCGCACCGTGCAGACGTTTGCCGAGGCCAACTACAGGTTCAGCCATGACTTCTGGAACTGGCAGCCGTATCTGCAACTGGCCAATGTGCAACAGCGCAGCGAAGGCTTCAAAGAGCGCGGCAGCATGGCCGCACTGAAGGGCAAACGCTCGAAGGAAAACGTCAACCTGACCACCGGCGGTGTGCGGGTCAACCTCGACCTGGGCAAGGCGCAGATCGGCCCGTCATGGCTGAGCCTGCGTGGCGGCCTGGCTTATACCCATGCAAGCGGCGACCTGCAACCCACCACTCAGGCAGCCTGGGACGGCGGCCGCGTGATGAGCGTCAGCGGCGCGCCGTTGGATCGCCTCAGCACCCGCCTGGAACTGGGCGCCACCGCGCGCCTGAGCCGCGACAGCACCTTGGACTTCGGCTTCAGCCAACAGCGCGGTGAGCGCACACGCGACCAAAGCCTTACGGCGCAGTACACATTGCAGTTTTAGTCAGCAACGGCGGGGGCGCCCTACCCCCGCCGATCCAACAGATTCACCACCAACCGATCAATCCAGCCCCACACCCGCTGCTTGACCCGCCGCCACAACGGCCGCGACTTCCATGCTTCCAGGCTCACGGCCTGGCTCTTGGCAAAATCGCGTTCGAAACTGTCAGCCACGGCCAGCGTCAATTGCGGGTCCAGCGCTTCCAGGTTGGCTTCCAGGTTGAAGCGCAAATTCCAGTGGTCGAAATTGCACGAGCCGATGCTCACCCAATCGTCCACCAGCACCATTTTCAGGTGCAGGAAGCACGGCTGGTATTCGAAAATCTGCACACCGGCGCGCAACAAACGCGGGTAATAACGGTGCCCGGCGTAGCGCACGGAGGGGTGATCGGTGCGCGGGCCGGTGAGCAGCAAACGCACATCCACCCCACGCCCCGCCGCGCGGCGCAAGGCACGGCGCACACTCCAGGTCGGCAGAAAATACGGCGTGGCCAGCCAGATTCTTTGCTGGCCGCTGTTCAAGGCGCGGATCAGCGACTGCAGGATATCGCGGTGCTGACGCGCGTCGGCATAGGCGACGCGCCCCAGGCCTGGCCCGGTGGCCGGCACCTTGGGCAGGCGCGGCAAACCAAAATGGGTAGCGGGCTTCCATTCTCGGCGAGCGGCATTGGCGTGCCATTGCCGCTCGAACAGCGCTTGCCAGTCCAGCACCAACGGGCCGCTGATTTGCACCATCACTTCATGCCATTCGGCCGTGTCTTGCCCTGGCGTCCAGAATTCATCGGTCACGCCGGTGCCGCCGACCACGGCAATGCTCTGGTCAATCAGCAACAGCTTGCGGTGGTCGCGGTAAAGATTGCGCATCCAGCGCCGCCAGCTCAGGCGATTATAGAACCGCAGCTCCACACCCGCGTCGGTCAGGCGCTTACGCAAACTCAGGGTAAACGCCAGGCTGCCGTAATCATCAAACAAACAGCGCACCCGCACGCCGCGCTCGGCGGCGAGTACCAGCGCCTGCACCATGGCGTCGGCGCAGGCGCCGGCTTCCACCAGGTACAACTCCAACTCGACTTGCCGCTCAGCGCGGGCAATGCCCGCCAGCATCTGCGGGAAGAAACGCGGGCCGTCGATCAGCAACTCGAAACGGTTGGCGCTGCGCCACGGGAAGACTGCGCCGCTCACGTCAGCGCGCCGTAAAAATCAGTACCGCACCCACCGGCACCGACAAACTGATCGACTTGAGCCCCGCCGCTTTGCGCAAGGTGGCCACGCCCGGTGCCAGGTCAAAATCTTCGGCATGCAACACCACCGGCTCCAGGGTCACCACCTGAAAGCGCCGGTCATCCAGGCGCGTGGCCAGCAGTTCGGCGCTGTAAGTCTGAGTCTTGCCGTGCAACGTCACACTCAACGGCAGGCGCAATTCCAGCTGCGCGCCGGGAGCCAGATCGTTGATGGGTTGCAGGTTGATCTGCGCAGTGATCAGCGCTTCGGGGAAGGTCTTGATGTCGAACAGGTCATTGCGCATGCGCTCATCGCGCAGCGGGATGCCGCTGTTGATCGACTCCACCTCCACTTCCAACTGGGCCGCGCCCTGGCTGTCGACCTTGCCATGCAACACCAGGAAACGCTGTACTTCCGCGACCTCGGTGTTTTTGGTGGTGACGAACGACAGGCGTGAGGATTCGTTATCCAGATACCAGTCGGCATGGGCAGGCAGAGCTGCAGCCGTCAGCAGCGTGAAGGCCAGGGGTTTGACGTTGAACATAAAGACTCGTGAGGCAAAAAACCTGGACGAACCTTAACTGTGCCGGGTGCAGGGCGCAATGTAACTGACAAAGCCGATCAAGGTGGGAGCTGGCTTGCCTGCGATAGCGGCAGGTCCGTCAACATTTCTGTCGCCTGTGCCGCCGTCTTCGCAGGCAAGCCAGCTCCCACAGGGAATTTGGGGTGCGTCAGGGATTCAGGCGGCAGCCTTGGCGATCACCCATCCAGCGCGCCGTATGCGTGCGCCCCAACCCACTGGCCGTCACTTCACTGCGCTCCGGGTTGTCGTTGAACGCGCTGGTCGGCACGTACTGCTTCACATACCCCAGGCAATACTCGGCCGGATAGTTCTGCACATACCGGCACGAGCAATATTCCTTGGCGGTGTACGCCGCGATGATGTCGGGGAAGGCTTGCAGGTTGACGCGCTCATGCCAGACCCAGCCCAGCAACGCGAGCAACAGCAGTAGAAACAGGCTGATGAACGGGTGTCGACGGATCATGGTTGTACCGCCGCGAGCACGCGTTTGAGCAATTCGTTGTGGCGGTAGCTGCCGTCGCGGTCATCGCCGTAGCGCACGATCACCAGGTGTTCATCGGGCATCACAAACAGCGCCTGGCCCCAGTGGCCGAGGGCGGCGAAGGTGTCGGCCGGGGCGTCGGGCCACGGGCGGGGCGCGCCTTGTACTTCGCGGTTCAGCCACCACTGGCCGCCGGGTACGGCTTCGTCCTGGCCGGCTTTGTAGTTGTCGAAGGGTTGGCGGTTGAAGGCGACCCACTCTTCAGGCAGCAATTGCTGCGCGCCCCAGCGCCCATCGCGCACCATCAGCAGGCCGACGCGCGCCAGGTCGCGGGCGGTGAGGTAGGCGTAAGAGGACGCGACGAAGGTTTCGTCGGCGTCGGTTTCCCAGGCGGCGTTGTGAATGCCCAGCGGCTTGAACAGCGCGTCCCACGGGTAACTCATATAGGCCTTGTGGCCGAGCATGCCTTTGAGGGTGGCGGAGAGGATGTTGCTGTCGCCGCTGGAGTAACGGAAGGCTTGGCCCGGTGCCGCTGCAGCCTCGGTGTCGGCGGCAAACTCGGCCATGTCGGCGCGGCCACGGGTGTAGAGCATCGCCACCACCGAGGATTTCAGCGGCGCGTATTCGTAATCTTCCTGCCAGTCCAGGCCCGAGGCCCAGTGCAGCAGGTCGGCCATCGTCACCTTGGGATGCTGCTTCATCGGCGGGTAAAAGCGTGCGGCGGGGTCGCTAAGTTTGAAGCGATTTTCGCCATAGGCCACACCGAGCACGGTGGCCATCAGGCTTTTGCTGATCGACCAGGTCAGGTGCGGCGTGCTCGCGGTAGTGGGTGCGGCGTAGCGTTCGTAGATGACTTCGCCGTCACGGATCACCAGCAGCGCGTCGGTGCGAATGCCTTGGCGGGTGGCGTCGTCACGGGTTGGGAACGCATAGGCAGTCAGCGCATCGACAGCGGGGCCGGTGAGTGCTGTGCCCTGGGCCCAGTCCTTGTCAGGCCAGGTGTCGGCGTGGGCGGCAACGGTGACGAACAGCAGGGCAACGCACAACAAGCCTCGGACCATGGACGCGAACTCAAGGGGGCATTCAAGCCCGCGAGCCTAGCCCAGGCGCATGACAGATTGGCGACATCAACGGCTGTCATCTAAGCGTCACCGTAACTTCATGGCGCTGACACCGAGCCTACATAGCCTGAGTTTGGACAAACAAGTCGACCGGCCGGAACGTGGCTGGCACTCGGAGATTCGCCATGACTCAGATCGCCCGCATCAGCGACACCGGCAATGAACGCCGCCTGCAAGCCGAACGCCTGATTGGCGCCAAGGCGTTGCAGGAAGCCCAGGCCCTGCGGTTCAACGTGTTCAGCGGCGAGTTCAACGCCAAGCTGAAAGGCGCGGAACTGGGTCTGGACATGGATGACTATGATGTTCACTGCAGCCACATCGGCGTGCGGGATTTGAACAGCGGTCGATTGGTCGCCACCACCCGTTTGCTCGACCACCAGGCCGCCAGCACCCTGGGTCGGTTCTACAGCGAAGAAGAATTCAGCCTGCACGGCTTGCTGCACCTGCAAGGCCCGATCCTGGAAATCGGTCGCACCTGCGTCGATCCGGCCTACCGCAACGGCGGCACCATTGCCGTGTTGTGGGGCGAGTTGGCGGAAGTCTTGAACCAGGGCGGCTACAGCTACTTGATGGGCTGCGCGAGCATCCCGATGCACGACGGCGGCATCCAGGCCCACGCGATCATGCAGCGCCTGCGCGAACGCTACCTGTGCAACGAACACCTGCGCGCCGAGCCGAAAAAGCCACTGCCGGCACTGGACCTGCCGTCCAACGTGATCGCCGAAATGCCGCCACTGCTCAAGGCCTACATGCGCCTGGGTGCGAAGATCTGCGGGGAGCCGTGCTGGGATGAAGATTTCCAGGTGGCCGACGTGTTCATCCTGCTCAAGCGTGACGAGCTGTGCCCACGTTACGCCCGCCACTTCAAGGCGGCCATGTAATGGCCCGCCTGCGCGTGTACGGGCGCATCGCCCGGGTGCTGCTGGTGGTCGCACTGGGGCTGAGCATGGCCAGTGTGTTTGGCGTGTTCGAGCGTTTGGGCGTGGCCAACTCGATGGTGCGCCGCCAGCGCTGGTCGCGATTCTTTATGGCGCGGCTGACCCATGCCCTGCCCTTTCGCGTGACGGTGCACGGTGAGTTGCCCAAAACGCCGATGCTGTGGGTGAGCAATCACGTGTCCTGGACCGATATCCCACTGCTGGGCGCTGTGGCGCCGATGTCCTTTCTGTCCAAGGCCGAAGTGCGCACCTGGCCGGTGGCCGGCTGGTTGGCGGCCAAAGCCGGCAGCTTGTTTATCCGCCGGGGTTCGGGCGACAGCCAATTGATCCGCAAGCAGATGACCCGTCACCTGGCGCAACAGCACCCGCTGCTGATGTTCCCCGAAGGCACTACGACCGACGGGCGCAGCCTGCGCACTTTCCACGGGCGGTTGCTGGCCAGTGCGATTGAAGCCGATGTGTCGCTGCAACCGGTGGCCATTCGTTATCTGCGTGATGGGCAAGTGGACCCGCTGGCACCGTTTATTGGTGACGACGATTTGCTCTCGCACCTGATGCGCCTGTTTTCCAACGACCAGGGCGATGTCGAGATTCATGTGCTGCAGCCGATTGCGTGTGCTGGGCAGGAACGCGCGGCGCTGGCGTTCCAGGCGCAGCAGGCGGTGCAGAAGGCGTTGTTTGGGCCGTTGCCGGAGGCTGAGCAAGTGGATGCTCGACCGGCGTTCGCAGCTTGAGATGAACTGAACACAGTTCAAAATGTGGGAGCTGGCTTGCCTGCGATTGCGATCTACCTGTGAATGCATCTGTTGCTGACACACCGCTATCGCAGGCAAGCCAGCTCCCACATGTTTTAGAGCTCAGTGGTCAGATGGGCTCGTGCAAATTCCTGCAACTCGGGATAGAACACCCGGAAGTCCTCACTCAACGGCTCATACAACACCCGCAACTCCTGCATGGCATGCCTCAATTCCTCGGGCTGGGTCAGACGCCGCGAGATCCCGCGCAACACCTGTTCCATCACCGCGAACTCGCGGTACGAACCCAGCCAATCATCCGCCGCCATATAGGGTGCGATCTGCGCCAGCCGTCCCGGCAACTGCGGCTCGGCCGCCAGCACGCGGTACACCTGCGCCGTGAAGCGCTCCAGCGGCTGGTCGGCATACCGCGCCCAGTCCCGCGCCAGGCAGTGATCGAAAAACACATCCAGGACAATCCCGGCGTAGCGCTTGCGGGTCAGGCTGAAGCGTGACAACGCCTCGCCTACCAAGGGGTGGCTGTCGGTGAAGCGATCGATGGAGCGATGCAACTGGATCGCCGCCTCGATTTGCGGGCTGAACTGGCCCTGCAGGCGGCCTTTGACGAAGTCGCCATAGAGGCTGCCCAGCAATTGCGCAGGAAGTTGGCCGCCCAGGTGCAGATGTGCGAGATAATTCATGGCGCGCAGTCTACCACTGCCCTCCATGTATCGTTATAACCCGATATACCGAAATAGCCGGTCTTAAGACCAAAAGCATATTGGTGTATCGGGATGTAACGATTTAAAGTTCGCCTCATCGCGATATAACGTTTTACGAAAACGAGCATCTGCCATGTCCATCGACCTCGACGAAATAATAAAAGCCCTGGCGCACCCAGTACGACGAGACATCCTCACCTGGCTGAAAGACCCGAAAGTGCAGTTCCCCGAGCAATTGCACAACCACGAATACGGCATCTGCGCCGGGCAGATCGACCAGCGCTGCGGCTTGTCCCAGTCGACCGTGTCGGCCCACCTGGCAACCTTGCAACGGGCGGGTTTGATCAGCAGCCAGAAGGCCGGGCAGTGGCACTTTTTCAGACGCAATGAGGAAGTGATCCAAGCCTTTCTCACGGCGCTTATTACAGAACTCAGCGCACCGGCGCTGTAACAAGGAAACGCAAATGCCCCTCTCGCTACTCATACTGGCCCTGAGCGCCTTCGCCATCGGCACCACCGAGTTCGTCATCATGGGCTTGCTGCCCGATGTGGCGGCGGACCTTGGCGTGTCGATTCCCGGCGCCGGCTGGCTGGTCACCGGCTACGCCTTAGGCGTGGCCATCGGCGCACCCTTCATGGCACTGGCCACCGCCAAGCTGCCGCGCAAGGCTGCCCTGGTCGCGTTGATGGGCATTTTTATCATTGGCAACCTGCTCTGCGCCCTGGCCAGTGACTACAACGTGCTGATGTTTGCCCGTGTGGTCACCGCGCTGTGCCACGGTGCGTTCTTTGGTATCGGTTCAGTGGTCGCCGCCAACCTGGTGCCGGCCAACAAGCGCGCTTCGGCAGTGGCCTTGATGTTCACCGGCTTGACCCTGGCCAATGTGCTCGGCGTGCCGCTGGGTACCGCTCTGGGCCAGGAAGCCGGCTGGCGCTCGACCTTCTGGGCCGTGACGGTGATCGGCGTTGTGGCGCTGATCGGCCTGATCCGCTTTCTGCCGGCCAAGCGTGACGAAGAAAAACTCGACATGCGCGCCGAGCTGGCCGCGCTCAAAGGCGCCGGCATCTGGTTGTCGCTGACCATGACCGCGCTGTTCGCCGCCTCCATGTTCACCCTCTTCACCTACGTCGCGCCGCTGCTGGGCGACGTCACCGGCGTGTCGCCCAAAGGCGTGACCTGGACCCTGCTGCTGATCGGCCTGGGCCTCACCGTGGGCAACATCATCGGCGGCAAGCTGGCGGACAAACGCCTGGCGGCCACCTTGATCGGTGTGTTCATCAGCATGGCGGTGGTGTCCACGGTACTGACCTGGACCAGCGTCGCGGTGATCCCGACCGAGATCACCCTGTTCCTGTGGGCCACCGCCTCGTTCGCCGCCGTACCGGCGCTGCAGATCAACGTGGTGACTTTCGGCAAGGCCGCACCGAACCTGGTGTCCACCCTGAATATCGGCGCCTTCAACATCGGCAACGCCCTCGGCGCCTGGGTCGGCGGCAGTGTGATTGCCCACGGTTTCGGCCTGACCATTGTGCCGTTGGCGGCTGCGGCCCTGGCGATCCTGGCCCTGCTGGTGACCTTGATTACTTTCCGTCAGAGCGGCGATGCCGACCTGGCCCCTGCGACCAACTGATCAATCCACTTAAAGAGAAGGGTGTTATCCCATGACGACTATTTTCGATCCGATCAAACTGGGCGACCTGCAATTGTCCAACCGTATCATCATGGCGCCGCTGACCCGCTGCCGTGCCGATGAAGGCCGCGTACCCAACGCGCTGATGGCCGAGTACTACGTGCAACGCGCGTCTGCCGGGCTGATCCTCAGCGAAGCCACCTCCGTGACGCCGCTGGGCGTGGGCTACCCGGACACCCCGGGCATCTGGTCCAACGACCAGGTACGCGGCTGGGCCAATGTGACCAAGGCCGTGCACGGCGCGGGCGGCAAGATCTTCCTGCAACTGTGGCACGTCGGCCGTATTTCCCACGAGTCGTACCTGAACGGCGAAACCCCGGTGGCACCGAGCGCGATCCAGCCCAAGGGCCACGTTAGCCTGGTGCGTCCGCTGGCCGACTACCCGACGCCACGCGCGCTGGAAACCGCTGAAATCGCCGATATCGTCGACGCTTACCGCGTCGGCGCCGAAAACGCCAAGGCCGCAGGCTTTGACGGCGTGGAAATCCACGGCGCCAACGGTTACCTGCTCGACCAATTCCTGCAGAGCAGCACCAACCAGCGCACCGACAACTACGGCGGCTCCCTGGAAAACCGTGCGCGCCTGCTGCTGGAAGTGACCGACGCCGCCATCGACGTCTGGGGCGCCGGCCGCGTAGGTGTGCACCTGGCACCGCGTGCCGACTCCCATGACATGGGCGACGACAACCTGGCCGAAACCTTCACCTACGTCGCCAGTGAACTGGGCAAGCGTGGCATCGCGTTCATCTGCTCGCGCGAAAAAGAAGCCGGCGACAGCCTCGGTCCACAACTGAAAAAAGCCTTCGGTGGCCCGTACATCGCCAACGAACGCTTCACCAAGGACAGCGCCAACGCCTGGCTGGCCTCTGGCAAGGCAGACGCGGTGGCCTTCGGCGTACCGTTTATTGCCAACCCGGACCTGCCGGCCCGCCTGAAGGCCGACGCGCCGCTGAACGAAGCGCACCCGGAAACCTTCTACGCCAAAGGCCCGGTCGGCTACATCGACTACCCAACCCTGGCGCTCTGATCGTCTGAAACGCAAAAAGCCCCGGTTCGCAGGAACCGGGGCTTTTTACTGCGCGCTGGAATACTCATCGATCTGAATGTGGGAGCAGGCTTGCGTGGGAGCTGGCTTGCCTGCGATAGCAGCGTTGTGATGCCTCTGGCGGACCGAGGTGTCTGCATTGCGGGCAAGCCCGGCTCCCACACAAGCCGCTACACCATCTTGATTTGCGCCAGCTTTGGAAACACTCCTTCACAGGCTTGCAACAATATTGCTACAAAATACTTAGGCGGCTACCTATCAACCGGCCGCCAGCCCGTATATAAAGTCACCCCACCCTTCAGGCGCAAGGACGATTGACTGTCTCTCGTCTTTACTGTTGACACAACTGGACGCAATTACGCATTTTGTCTTAATTGCGCAGGCTGGGGCTCAGGCGCAGCATGTCCAGCCCTGCATCAACCCAGCGCTCAGCCTCTTGATGCAATTGAAAGCTGTCGGGCACCAGAAGCCATTGGCCGATCAGCCCATTGATGTAGGCATGCATGCACACCGCACCACGGGTGGTGTCGAGATTTTCCGGAAGCTGCCCGCGATGGACCGCGTTACGCAATGTCAGGCCGATACGCAGGTTGCATTCCAGGCTATGGGTCTGGCGCTGGCGACGCATGTCACACATTTCATCGGTGAACTCGCACTTATGAAACAAAATCTCATTGATGCGCCGGGTTTTCGGGTCCAGGGCCACCTGATGAAACAAATGAATCAGCAGCTTGCGCATACAGCCAAGCGGGTCGACTTCATCCTCGCTTTCGCTCGCCCGGGCCAGTTCGTCCAGGGGTTCGTGCAGCGTGTCCAGCAATGCCTGGAGCAAATCGGACTTGTTGCTGAAATGCCAGTAGATGGCACCGCGCGTCACACCGGCCAGCGCCGCGATGTCCGCCAGCGTCGTGCGCGCAACGCCGCGCTCATAAAAGGCCTGTTCAGCGGCTTCGAGAATCTGGCTGCGCGTTTCCTGAGCTTCCTCTTTGGTGCGACGAACCATGGCAGTAAAACCTCAATCAGAACACTTGGGACTATCGGTAACGCAGCTTTAATAGGCGGTAACGATCATCTGAATAATTGTGGGACGACACCGTCATGGGTGCCGAACGTACTAAAATCGAGGCTTTTGGACATGCTTTGTCAACATTCCGCGAAGCCTGTCAAGAGTTTACAAACAACCATGAACGTAAGTATATTGCGTAGCAAGCTACTTATCTACTCACAGCTTGTTTTTTACCCTTCCACACTTCTTGTGCGCATTCTGCGCGCCTGACCCGAGGATCTTCATGCAACTTAAGCCAGCTGTTACCGCTCTGGTCACTGCCGTCGCCCTGGCATCGCTGCTCAGCGGATGTAAAAAGGAAGAAGCGGCTCCGCCCGCTCAAACCCCTCAGGTCGGCGTGGTCACCATTCAACCGCAAGCCTTTACCCTGACCTCCGAATTGCCGGGGCGTACCACCGCCTTCCGCATTGCGGAAGTTCGGCCTCAGGTCAACGGCATCATTCTCAAGCGCCTGTTCAAGGAAGGCGCCGACGTGAAGGAAGGGCAACAGCTCTACCAGATCGACCCGTCGGTGTATGACGCGACCCTGAAAAGCGCACAAGCCAGCCTGACCCAGACCAAGTCCATCACCGACCGCTACAAGCAGTTGGTCGATGAGCAAGCCGTCAGCCGCCAGGAATACGACACGGCCGTCGCCAACCGCATGACTGCCGAAGCAAACGTTCAAACCGCCCAGATCAACGTGCGCTACACCAAAGTGTTCGCGCCGATCTCCGGGCGAATTGGCCGTTCTTCGGTCACCGAAGGCGCACTGGTCAGCAATGGCCAGGCCGATGCCATGGCCGTCATCCAGCAACTGGACCCGATCTACGTCGACGTCACGCAGTCTTCGGCTGAAATGCTGAAACTGCGCCGTGACCTGGAAAGCGGCCAGCTGGAAAAAGCCGGCGAAAATGCCGCCAAGGTCAAGCTGACCCTGGAAGATGGCAGCGCCTATGGCCAGGACGGCAAGCTGGAATTCTCTGAAGTGTCGGTCGACCAGACTACCGGTTCCGTGACCCTGCGCGCCGTGTTCCCGAACCCTGATCACACCCTGCTGCCGGGCATGTTCGTCCACGCCCAGCTGCAAGCCGGTGTGAACAGCAAGGCCATTCTGGCCCCGCAGCAAGGCGTGACCCGTGACCTCAAGGGCATCCCGACTGCGCTGATCGTGAACAAGGACAACAAGGTCGAGCAACGTCAGCTGGTCGCCAACCGTACTGCCGGCGCCTACTGGCTGGTGGAAAAAGGCCTGGACGCCGGTGACCGCGTGATCACCGAAGGCCTGCAATTCATCAAGCCGGGCATCGAAGTCAAGGTCAAGGACGCAGACAACGCCAAACCCGCCGGCACTGCCGCAGCGCCTGCTGCCGATGCTGGTAAAGGGGAGTAATCCATGTCGAAATTTTTTATCGACCGTCCCATTTTCGCCTGGGTAATTGCCCTGGTGATCATGCTGGTCGGGGCACTGTCGATCCTGAAGTTGCCCATCAACCAATACCCGGCCATTGCGCCGACCGCCATCGACATCCAGGTGACCTACCCAGGCGCGTCCGCACAAACCGTGCAGGACACCGTGGTGCAGGTCATCGAGCAACAGCTCAACGGTATCGACAACCTGCGTTATGTCGCCTCGGACAGTAACTCCGACGGCAGCATGACCATCACCGCGACGTTCAACCAGGGTACCAACCCGGACATCGCCCAGGTTCAGGTGCAGAACAAGCTGAACCTGGCGACCCCACTGCTGCCGCAAGAAGTGCAGCAGCAGGGTATCCGCGTGACCAAGTCGGTGAAGAACTTCCTGATGGTGATCGGTCTGGTGTCCGAAGACGGCAGCATGACCAAGGACGACTTGTCCAACTACATCGTGTCGAACATCCAGGACCCGATCTCCCGTACCGCCGGTGTGGGTGACTTCCAGGTGTTCGGTTCGCAGTACGCCATGCGTATCTGGCTCGACCCGGCCAAGTTGAACAACTACCAGCTGACGCCGGTGGATGTCAGCAACGCCATTCAGGCGCAGAACGTCCAGGTGGCCACCGGTCAATTGGGCGGCCTGCCTGCCCTGCCCGGCACTCAGCTGAACGCCACCATCATCGGCAAGACACGTCTGCAATCGGCCGAAGAGTTCGGCAAGATCCTGATGAAGGTCAATGCCGACGGCTCGCAAGTTCGCCTGGGTGATGTTGCCCGTATCGAACTGGGCGGCCAGAACTACAGCATCAGCGCGCAGTTCAACGGCAAGCCGGCCTCGGGTATGGCGCTCAAACTGGCCGCCGGTGCCAACGCACTGGACACCGCCAAGGCGATCCGTGCCACGGTTGCGTCCCTGGAACCGTTCTTCCCGCCTGGCATGAAGGCGGTGGTGCCGTATGACACCACGCCGGTTGTGACCGAATCGATTTCCGGTGTGGTTCACACCCTGGTCGAAGCGATCGTGCTGGTGTTCCTGGTGATGTTCCTGTTCCTGCAGAATTTCCGCGCCACCATCATCACCACCATGACCGTACCGGTGGTATTGCTGGGCACCTTCGGGATCCTCGCGGCGTTCGGTTTTACCATCAACACCCTGACCATGTTCGGCATGATCCTGGCCATCGGCTTGCTGGTGGACGACGCCATCGTTGTGGTGGAAAACGTCGAGCGGGTAATGGCCGAGGAACACCTGTCGCCCAAGGAGGCGACGATCAAGTCCATGGGCCAGATCCAGGGCGCCCTGGTCGGTATCGCGCTGGTACTGTCGGCGGTACTGCTGCCAATGGCGTTCTTCGGGGGCTCCACCGGTGTGATCTACCGGCAGTTCTCCATCACGATTGTTTCGGCGATGGCGTTGTCGGTACTGGTTGCGCTGATCTTCACCCCGGCCTTGTGCGCCACCATGCTCAAGCCGATCGATCCGGAAAAGCACGGCCAACCCAAGCGTGGTTTCTTCGGCTGGTTCAACCGCACCTTCGACCGTGGCGTACTGAGCTACGAGCGCGGCGTGGGCAACATGATCAAGCACAAGCTCCCGGCATTCCTGGTGTATGCGCTGATCCTGGCCGGCATGATCTGGATGTTCACCCGCATTCCAAGCGCGTTCCTGCCCGACGAAGACCAGGGTGTGATCTTTGCCCAGGTGCAGACGCCGGTTGGCTCTTCGGCCGAACGCACGCAAAAAGTCATCGACGATATGCGCGCCTACTTGCTCAACAACAAGGAAGGCGAGCCAGGCGAAGGCAAAGGCGTTCAATCGGTGTTCACCGTGAACGGCTTCAACTTTGCCGGTCGTGGCCAGAGCTCTGGCCTGGCGTTCGTCATGCTCAAGTCGTGGGACGAGCGTGACTCATCCACCTCGGTGTTCGAGATTGCCAAGCGCGCCCAAGGCTACTTCTCGCAGACGTTCAAGGACGCCATGGTGTATGCCGTCGTTCCACCGTCTGTACTGGAGCTGGGTAACGCCACCGGTTTCGACGTGTTCCTGCAAGACCAGGGCGGCGTTGGCCACCAGAAGCTGATGGATGCGCGCAACCAGTTCCTGGGTGCGGCGGCACAAAGCAAGATCCTGGCGGGCGTGCGCCCCAACGGCGTGAACGACGAGCCGCAGTACGAGCTGTCGGTCGACGACGAAAAAGCCAGCGCCCAAGGCATCAGCCTGTCGGACATCCAGCAGACCCTGGCCATTGCCCTGGGGGGTAGCTACATCAACGACTTCATCGACCGTGGTCGTGTGAAGAAGGTGTATGTGCAGGGTGACGCGGCCAGCCGCATGTCTCCGGAAGACCTGGATAAGTGGTACGTGCGCAGCACCTCCGGGAAGATGGTGCCACTGTCGGCCATCTCGTCGGGCAAGTGGATCTACGGTTCGCCGAAGCTCTCGCGCTACAACGGTGTAGCGGCAATGGAAATCCTCGGGACTCCAGCGCCTGGCTACAGTACCGGTGACGCGATGGCGGAAGTCGAGCGCATCGCCAAGGATCTGCCGTCCGGTATTGGTTACTCGTGGACCGGCCTGTCGTATGAAGAACGTCTGTCCGGCTCCCAGGCACCTGCGCTGTACGCCCTGTCGCTGCTGGTGGTGTTCCTCTGCCTGGCAGCGCTGTACGAAAGCTGGTCGATTCCAATCGCGGTGATCCTGGTGGTGCCACTGGGTGTGATCGGTGCATTGATCGCCACCAGTCTGCGCGGCCTGTCCAACGACGTGTTCTTCCAGGTGGGCTTGCTGGTGACGGTGGGTCTGGCAGCGAAAAACGCCATCCTGATCGTGGAATTCGCCAAAGAGCTTCACGAGCAGGGCAAAGGTATTGTCGAGTCGGCCATCGAAGCCTCTCGTATGCGTCTGCGCCCGATCATCATGACGTCCATGGCGTTCATGCTCGGCGTATTGCCGCTGGCCATCTCCTCGGGCGCAGGCTCAGGCAGTCAGCACGCGATCGGTACCGGCGTAATTGGCGGTATGATCACCGCCACCGTCCTGGCGATCTTCTGGGTGCCACTGTTCTTTGCAACCGTGTCGTCTGCTGGCGAGCGCAACAAAAAGACGGACACTACTGAAACTCCTAAAGAGGCTGGCCAATGAGCAAGTCGCTACTTTCCCTAGCCGTCACGGCATTCGTGCTCAGTGGCTGCTCGCTGATACCTGACTACCAGCGCCCTGAAGCGCCGGTCGCAGCGCAGTACCCGCAGGGGCCGGCGTATTCGTCGGCCCAGGCGCCGGGCCAGGCCGCTGCCGAGCAGGGCTGGAAGCAGTTTTTCCATGACCCGGCCCTGCAGCAGCTGATCCAGACCGCGCTGGTCAACAACCGTGACCTGCGTGTCGCGGCCCTGAACATCGATGCCTATGCGGCGCAGTACCAGATCCAGCGCGCCGACCTGTTCCCGGCCATCTCGGCCACTGGCAGCGGCAGCCGCACACGCACCCCGGCCAAGTTGTCGCAGACTGGCGAAGCGGGCATCACCAGCCAGTACTCGGCCGGCCTCGGCATCAGCTCGTATGAACTGGACCTGTTCGGCCGCGTGCGCAGCCTCAGCGAAGAAGCACTGCAGAAGTACTTCGCCACTGAAGAAGCGCGGCGCAGCACCCAGATCAGCCTGGTGGCCAGTGTGGCCAACGCCTACCTGACCTGGCAGGCCGACAAGGAACTGCTCAAGCTGACCCAGGACACCCTCGGTGCCTTCGAGCAGAGCTACAAGCTGACCTCGCGCAGCAACGAAGTCGGCGTGGCCTCGGCCCTCGACCTCAGCCAGGCCCGCACCTCGGTGGAAAACGCGCGGGTGCAACTGGCGCGCTATACACGCCAGGTGGCCCAGGACGAAAACAGCCTGACCCTGCTGCTCGGCACCGGTCTGCCGGCCAATATCGCCAGCAAGCCGCTGTCGGATGACCTGCTCAGCGAAGTGCCAGCCGGGTTGCCATCGGACCTGCTGCAACGTCGTCCCGACATTGTGCAGGCCGAGTACAACCTCAAGGCCGCCAACGCCAACATCGGCGCGGCGCGTGCAGCGTTCTTCCCGAGCATCAGCCTCACCGCCAGTGCCGGTACTGCCAGCCCAACTTTGGGCGGCCTGTTCAAAGGCGGTTCGGGCACCTGGTCGTTTGCGCCGCAGATCAACATCCCGATCTTCAACGCCGGTAGCCTGCGCGCAAGCCTGGACTACTCGAAGATCCAGAAAGAGATCAACGTGGCCAACTACGAGAAGGCCATCCAGACCGGCTTCCAGGAAGTCTCCGACGGCCTCGCCGCGCGCGCGACTTACAAGCAGCAACTGGACGCCCAGCGTGGCTTCGTCGCGGCCAACCAGGATTACTACCGCCTGGCCGAGCGTCGCTACCGCATTGGTGTCGACAGCAACCTGACGTTCCTCGACGCCCAGCGCCAACTGTTCAGTGCCCAGCAATCGCTGATCACCGACCGTCTGGCGCAGCTCAACAGCGAGGTCAACCTGTACAAGGCCCTTGGTGGTGGCTGGAACGAGCAGACCGCGAAGAACGAGCCTGTGAAAGAAGAAGCACCGGCACTGAAGTTGTTCTGATCGTGCTGCTGTAAATAAAACCGCTTCCCTTACCGGAAGCGGTTTTTTTTGCCGCTTCATTAAGCACCGTGAATCAAAGGTGGGAGCTGGCTTGCCTGCGATAGCGGTGTGTCAGCCACACCTGTACTGACTGACCCGCCGCTATCGCAGGCAAGCCAGCTCCCACAGAAAAGCAAAACAGAAGCGGTGTGCCAGTCGACCTAAAGGGGGAGCTGAACTCGGTTAAATTGTGGGAGCGGGCTTGCTCGCGAAGGCGGTGGGTCAGTTAAAAATGAGCTGACTGACACACCGCATTCGCGAGCAAGCCCGCTCCCACATTTGGACCTCATCACCTCAGGAGGTCCTCTACTGCTTTGTTTTTGCTGTGCTTTTACCTCTGCCAACTCAAGCCCACTGTACTGTGCTTTTTATTTTGATCTGGCAGGCCCCGCGCATTCCCGACCCCACACGGCGACCCGTATCAAGTCTCGCACCTTGCTTTCTGCGGAACCTTTCAGGGTAAAATTGGTTACAGATTCTTACAGACCACAAAGGGAGCTTGTCGTAATGATCGTAGGAATCGACCTGGGCACAACCAACAGCCTGGCCGCTGTGTGGCGCGGTGACGCTGCCGAAATGGTGCCCAATGCCCTTGGCCAGTTGCTGACCCCGAGTGTGGTCGGCCTGGATGACCAAGGCCGTATCCTGGTGGGCCAAGCCGCCAAGGAACGCCTGCACACCCACCCGCACCTGACCACCTCGCTGTTCAAGCGCTACATGGGCAGTGCCACCGAAGTGCGCCTGGGCGACCGCTCGTTCCGCCCCGAAGAACTCTCGGCGCTGGTGCTCAAAAGCCTGAAAGAAGACATCGAGCGCACCTACGGCCAAAGCGTCACTGAAGCCGTGATCAGCGTGCCCGCCTACTTCAGCGACGGCCAGCGCAAGGCCACGCGCATCGCCGGTGAACTGGCCGGGCTCAACGTTGAAAAACTCATCAACGAACCCACCGCCGCGGCCCTGGCTTACGGCCTGCACCAGCGTGACAAGGAAACCTCGTTCCTGGTGTTCGACCTCGGCGGCGGCACCTTCGACGTGTCGATCATCGAGCTGTTCGACGGCGTGATGGAAGTGCGCGCCAGCGCCGGCGACAACTTCCTGGGCGGCGAAGATTTCGACACCTTATTGCTCGAACACTTTGTCGACAGCCAGCGCAACGCCCAGGGCTTCCCGCCCACCAGCACCGTGCTGCAAGCCCTGCGCCGCGAAGCCGAGCGCGTGCGCAAAGCCTTGGGCCAGGACGACAGCGCCGAGTTCGCCCTGCGCGTTGACGGCCAGCAATGGGTCACAACCATCACCCAGGCTGAACTCGCCAAGCTCTACACGCCCTTGCTGGAGCGCCTGCGCGCGCCGATTGAGCGCGCCCTGCGTGACGCACGGATTCGGGTCGGCGATCTGGATGAAATCCTGCTGGTCGGCGGCACCACGCGCATGCCGCTGGTGCGCAAACTGGCCGCCGGCTTGTTCGGACGCTTCCCGTCCATCAGCCTCGATCCGGACCAGGTGGTCGCTCACGGCGCGGCGATTCAGGCAGCGCTCAAGGCCCGTTCGGCAGCGCTGGAAGAGATCGTGCTGACCGACGTCTGCCCCTACACCCTGGGCATCGAAACCTCGAACCAATATGGCGGCCATATCGAAAGCGGGCATTACCTGCCGCTGATCGAGCGCAACAGCAGCGTGCCGGTCAGCCGGGTCAAGAGTGTGGTCACCCTCCACGACGACCAGAGCCGCGTGCTGTTGAAAATCTATCAGGGCGAAAGCCGTCTGGTGAAAGACAACATCGAACTGGGCCAGCTGGAAATTCCCGTGCCCAAGCGCAAGGCCGGCGAAGTCTCGCTGGATGTGCGCTTTACCTACGACAACAACGGCTTGCTTGAAGCCCAGGTGAACATCCCGCTGACCGGCGAGCAGCACTCACTGGTGATCGAGAACAACCCGGGCGTGCTCAGCCCGCAGGAAATCCAGCAACGCCTGCAAGCCCTGGCGCTGTTGAAGATTCACCCGCGCGACCAGCAGGTCAACACCGTGCTGACCGCCCGCCTCGAACGGCTCTACCAGGAAAACCTCGGCGAGTTGCGCGAACAGCTCGGGCACTGGGCCGCGCAGTTCCAGCAAGTGCTCGACACCCAGGACGAACGCCGCATCCGTGAGGCCCGCAGCGAACTCACCCGTCAACTAGAGCAACTCGACAACGGGTTCTGGCGCTGAGGGAGAACGACATGGACTGTTGGGCAGTGTTGCAACTGGCGGACGACGCCGACGAGCGCACCATCAAGCGCACTTACGCGCGGCTGCTCAAAAGCTGCCGCCCGGACGATGACGCCGAGGGTTTCCAGCGCCTGCGCGAAGCCTATGAACAAGCGCTGCATATCGCGCGCTGGCGGGCCGAGCATGAGGACGAAGAGGTCGAAGTCATCGACGCACCCGTGGCCGAACTGGCCGACGGCAACCCGCATGAATACGCGGAGTTTGACGATACTCGCCCCGTCAGCCCTGCCCTGTTCGACCTGCCGCCCGAGCAGACGCGCGCGCAAGCGCTGATCAACGGGCTGGGCGCTCACACCCTCGATGAGCGCTGGGAACAGGCACAGCATCAACTCTGCGCCGATGCGTTCCAGGCAGCTCTGCTGCGCCACTGTTTCGATGCCCCCGGTGAGCGTGCGGCAATTGCCGCCTGGGCGGTGCAGCACTTGGAATGGCTGACGCCCTGGCAGCGTGTGGCGATGAGCCCCTGGCAACATGAGGCGCTAAGCGGCGAACTGCTGCAGGCTTATCGCCAGGCGCTGCAGGAACAGCTGGAGCAAAAGGCCGAGCGCGAGTTCATCAACCAGCTCAAAACCTACAACCAGCAACCCTGGCTGCGCGTGTTCGACCTGCAACAACAATGGCAGCGCATCGTCCTGCAACTGCTCCACGACACCACGTGGAGCGTGCCGTTGTTTGAGCGCGTCTGCCAGGTCTTTGGCTGGGATGACCAGAAAGGCATACACCCCGAGCCCGAATGGATGTGGCGGGGCCTGGTTGAACGCTGCGAGCAGGAGAGTTTCTACGACACCCTGCTGGAAAAAGCCCAAAACGGCCCGCGCAACGCACCGGACACCTTGCCCGCACGCGTGCTGCTGACGCAGATGCCGACCGCCGAACAGCACCGTTTGATGTCCCAGTTTGGGGATGACCAGTGGAACGCGTGCCAGCAACTGTCGCAAAAGTTTGCCTGGCGCTACCCGTCGTTACTGGAACGCCTGCCGCAACCCGATGTATTTTTTTGGCGAAAATTTTTGCCGCGCCCGGTCTCCGAACAAACCTGGGGCAGAGTGTGGGGCGGGCTGGCCATTGCTACGTGCGTGGCCTCCATTCACCTGAAAAAAGGGCCGGTGCCGCTCGAACTCTTCATGTTCATGTTGATGACCTTCCTGCCGACCGTCGTCGCCATGCGCCTCACTCAAGGCTGGGCCGCCATCACCTCGCGTTTGCTCGTTGCCGACTTATGGCTGAGCGAGAGGCTGTTGCCCCAACGCTTCAACCCCCGCCAATACTGGTTGGTACTGCGCCACGGTATTCCGCAAGTGGGGATGCTGTTGATGTTCGGCTTTTTGCTCGGGCTGATGGGCATAGTGACGTACCTGGGCATGGTCCTGATCCACTTGTTCAGCCACCGGCGCATGGGCTCGGTCGACGAATCCTTCAATGCCAAATGGCCGTGGATCAGCGGCCTGCATTGGAGTTACTGGAGCCCCTGGCAACTGGTGTTCCTGGTGGTCATGGTGGTACTGACGCTCGCGTGCCAGCTATACCTGCCAGCCTTCCCTTTGACCCGCCTGGTTGAATCTCGACTGTAACCGTCACAAGGGCGGGCAGCCCATGCAGGGATGCCCGTCAACTTGCGTTCGATCATCGCCCACAACCCGCCCTGCCCCACTTTCATCGCGCCCACACCGCCCCGCACCATGGCCGGCACCTGCATAACCCCAATAACAACAGGTCCAACACCATGAGCACTTTGCACCCGCGCCAGCTGTGGCTGGCGACCGCTGTCGCCAGTCTTGCCCTCCCCGTCGTCGCTGAAGAACACGGCTTTCTCGAAGACGCCAGCGCCAACCTCAACCTGCGCAATTTCTTCTTCAACCGCAATTACACCAACCCGACCAAAGCCCAGGGCGGCGCGCAGGAATGGACGCAAAGTTTCATTCTCGACGCCCGCTCCGGCTTCACCCAGGGCACGTTGGGTTTCGGCGTGGATGTGCTGGGCCTGTACTCACAAAAGCTCGATGGCGGGCGCGGCACCGGTGGCACCCAGCTGTTGCCGCTGGACCACGACGGCCGCCCGGCCGATAACTTCGGGCGCCTGGGAGTGGCGTTCAAGGCGCGGCTTTCCAAGACCGAATTGAAGGTCGGCGAGTGGATGCCGGTGCTGCCGATCCTGCGCTCCGACGATGGCCGTTCACTGCCGCAAACCCTGCGCGGCGGTCAGATCACCTCCAGGGAAATCGACGGCCTCACGCTTTACGGCGGTCAGTTCCGCGCCAA
Source organism: Pseudomonas sp. LBUM920 (assembly GCF_003852315.1). Taxonomy (NCBI): domain Bacteria; kingdom Pseudomonadati; phylum Pseudomonadota; class Gammaproteobacteria; order Pseudomonadales; family Pseudomonadaceae; genus Pseudomonas; species Pseudomonas edsoni (SeqCode). The sequence goes on along the minus strand of NZ_CP027762.1, from coordinate 1,573,180 downwards.
CAGCCCACGCGATGACAGCAGCATGACGGACATGTCGATGTTCGGTAAAACCGCCTTCACCTCCGACCGCTTCAACTTCCAGGGCGGCGAATATGCGTTCAACGACAAACGCACCCAGATCGGTGTGTGGAATGCCCAGCTCAAGGACATCTACCGCCAGCAGTACGTCAACCTGATCCACAGCCAGCCCGTGGGTGACTGGACCCTGGGCGCCAACCTCGGGTTCTTCTACGGCAAGGATGACGGCAGCGCCCGCGCCGGTAACCTGGACAACAAGACCTGGTCCGGCCTGTTTTCCGCGCGTTACGGCGGCAACACCTTCTACGTCGGCCTGCAAAAACTCACCGGCAACAGCGCGTGGATGCGCGTCAACGGTACCAGCGGCGGCACCCTGGCCAACGACAGCTATAACGCCAGCTACGACAACGCCCAGGAAAAGTCCTGGCAGGTGCGCCACGATTTCAACTTTGTCGTGCTCGGCCTTCCGGGCCTGACCCTGATGAACCGCTATATCAGCGGCAGCAACGTGCACACAGGCGCCATCACCGACGGCAAGGAGTGGGGCCGCGAGAGCGAACTGGGCTACACCGTGCAAAGCGGCGCCCTCAAGGATTTGAACGTGCGTTGGCGCAACTCCAGCATGCGCCGCGACTACAGCAACAATGAGTTCGACGAGAACCGCTTGATCGTCAGTTACCCGATCAGCCTGCTGTAAGCGTCTGTCAGGGCGAATGGCAGCCGCGCCTTGATTGATCGCGGCTGCTTTTCAGCAAGTTGCCTCAATGGGAGCGGGAACGTTCACCGCCACTGCCTCGACTGACGGCCACCGGCGCCTGCGCAACTCACGCGGGCGCGGCAATGGCGGCGAAAACCCGGCCCCCCTTACGCGTGAAGACAGCCCGCCCCTTCAAGACAAGCGGCACGATTTACCGCTGCTGGCAGCCGCGCTCATGCTGTATCGTGCACGCGCCCATCACCCGGCACAGGGACTCAACGACACGGATGACCAGCTCTGAACCCAGGCCGCCATGAAATACCTGATTGTCATTCTGTCGATTCTGCTCAGCGGCTGCATCGGCGCGCCTATCGCGCTGACGCCGCAGACCGAGCAGCGCCTGCAAGCCCAGGCGCCGATCCGTTTCCTGCTGACCTTTGATGACGGCCCCAGCGCCTCGGGCTACAACAACCCCAGCCGCTCGGTGGTGGCTGACCTGGCGAATAACCCGGTATTGCCGGGCATCAAGGCGGTGTTCTTCCTGCAGACCGAAGCCTCCCGCTCAGGCGGCAGCCCGCGGGGCCGCAAGACCATGGTGCGTGAGTACGCGGCGGGCCACGTGCTGGCCTTCCACACTGCCACCGGGTTTCACACCAACCACCGCTGGTTGAGTGACGCCGAGCTTGAAAGCACCCTCAGCCAGGGCGCGGCCGATATCGCCGCCATCACCGGCGCCTCACCCGCGCTGGTACGTCCGCCCTTCTGGAACTACGACAAGCGCACCTTCGCCGCCTACCAGCGCCACGGCATGCACGTATTGCTGACCGACCTGAGTGCCAATGACGGCAAGATCTGGGGCTTCAACGGCAGCCCACGGCGCCGAGCGAATTTGTATCGGCAGCTGTCGGTAGTGCGCGAGCGTATCGCGCTGGGCGAGTTACCGACAGTGGACGGCGTGATACCGGTGGTCGTGACCTTCCATGACATCAACCGCTACACCGCGCGGCACCTGCAGGAGTACTTGCAGATCCTGATGGACAGCGCTCGAATCAACGGCATCAAGACCGCGGCCGAGCCGTTCTACACCGACCGTGCCACGCTGGAACGCGCGGCACTGGCACGCACGGTCAAGGATGTGAATGAAGGGGTGCACCTGCCGGGAGTGTGGAACTGGATATGGGATGCGGATTCCCACTGAAACCAATGTGGGAGCGGGCTTGCTCGCGAAGGCGGTGGGTCAGTCAATTTATCTTTAACTGATCCAGCGCATTCGCGAGCAAGCCCGCTCCCACCTTTTTGACCGTGTTGCAAATCAGTCCTGGCGCGATTCCACGCCGAGTTCATCCCATACCGACTCGGCGAGATGGAAGGTCGCATTCGCCGCCGGAATCCCACAATAGATCGCGCTCTGCATCAGCACTTCCTTGATCTCGGCGCGGGTCACGCCGTTGCTGGCAGCGGCGCGCAGGTGCAGTTTCAATTCTTCACTGCGGTTCATGCCGATCAGCATGGCGATGGTGATCAGGCTGCGGGTGTGCCGCGGCAGGCCGGGGCGGGTCCAGATATCACCCCAGGCGTGGCGGGTGATCATTTCCTGGAACTCGCTGTTGAATTCGGTCAGGGCATTCAGGCTGCGGTCGACATGTGCGTCGCCCAACACTTCGCGGCGCACCTGCAGGCCGTCGGCGTAACGGTGTTTCTCGTCCACAAAAAAGCTCCTGGTTCAATTGGATCTCGGCTCGATCACCGGTGGCGGTGGCAAGCGCTCGTCACCCGGTTTATTCAGCCAGCAAGAACGTCAGCACCCGGTGACTGAAATCAGCCCCGGCCTGGACGTTGGACAGGTGGGCCGCATAGAACTCGGCGTACTCGGCGCCCTTCACGTGATGCTGGATAAAGTGGCCACCGGCAGGCGGTGTCACCGCATCCTCGGTCCCGGCAATCACCAGGGTCGGCACTTTGATCGATGCCAACTGTTCGCGAAAATCCGCATCGCGCACGGCGGCGCAATTGGCGGCGTAACCCTCGGGCGACGTGGCCGCGAGCATGTCGGTAATCTGCCTGGCCTGGTGCGGGTTGGCGGCGGCGAAATCGGCGGTGAACCAGCGGGCGATAGACGCGTCACGCAGCGCCACCATGGCGGCCGGGCCATCGCGCAGAACCATCTCGATACGTGGGTTCCACACATCCGGCGTGCCGATCTTGGCCGCGGTGTTACACACCACCAGCCGCTGCAAACGGTCCCCGGCATGGATGCCCAGCCATTGACCGATCAGGCCGCCCATGGACAGCCCGCAAAAATGCGCACGCTGGATCTGCAGCGCATCCAACAGCGCGATCACGTCGTGGCCCAGTTGCTCAATGGTGTACGGCCCCTCGGTGACCAAGGACTTGCCGTGGCCACGGGTGTCGAAACGCACCACGCGAAAATGCTCGGTGAAGGCCGGAATCTGGATGTCCCACATATGCAGGTCGGTGCCCAGGGAGTTGGACAGCACCAGCACCGGCGCGTCGAGCGGGCCGTCCAGTTGGTAATGCAGTTCGCCCTCGGCGAGTTGTACAAATGGCACAGCGGTCTCCTTACACGGTCAAGGCAAAATGATCGGTCACCGCGCGGGTGACCCACGTGTGCGCCTGGCCAAGGTAGTGGGCCGGGTCGAGCAGGCGGTCCAGTTCAGCGGCTGACAACTCGGCGGTAACCTGCGGTTCGTCCGCCAGCACTGCACGCAGATGGCGCCCGTCGGCAACGGCGCGTTTGCAGCATTGCTCCAACAGATGGTGCGCGGTTTCCCGGCCCAGGCGTTGGGCAAGCACGCTGCTGACGGCTTCGGCCAGCACCAGGCCCTGGGTCAACTCAAGATTGCGCGCCATGCGCTCAGGGTCGACCTCCAGCCCGTCGGCCACCAGCAGCGCCTGCTTCAGTGCGCCGGACACCAACCGGCAAATGTCCGGCAGGGTTTCCCATTCGGCATGCCACAGGCCAAGGCTGCGCTCGTGTTCCTGAGGCATGGCGCTCAACATCGTCGCCACCAGGCCCGGCACGCGGGTCGCGGTGCTGATGAGTACGGCGGCGCCCACCGGGTTGCGCTTGTGCGGCATGGTCGATGAACCACCTTTGCCGGGCGCCGAGGGCTCGAACACTTCCGCCGCTTCGGTCTGCATCAAGAGGCTGATATCACGCCCCATTTTGCCCAGGCTGCCGGCGATCAGGCCAAGCACACTGGCGAACTCCACCAGCCGGTCACGGTGGGTGTGCCAGGGTTGCTCGGGTAAATTCAATTGCAACTGCGCAGCCAAGGCTTCGGCCACCGGCATTGCCTGCTCACCCAGCGCCGCCAGCGTGCCGGACGCGCCGCCAAACTGCAGCACCAGCAGGCGCGGTTTGAGCTCGGCAAGACGCTGACGACTGCGCGTCACCGCCCCCAGCCAACCGGCGATTTTCATGCCCAGGGTCACCGGTGTCGCATGCTGCAACCAGGTGCGCCCGGCCAATGGCACGCGCGCATAACGCTGGGCCTGCACGGCAAGGGTCTCGCCCAATTGCGCCAGGTCAGTGTCGATCAACGCCAACGCGCGCCGCAGTTGCAGGACCAGGCCGGTGTCCATCACATCCTGGCTGGTCGCGCCCAGATGCACATAACGTTCGGCGCCGGCGTCTTCACTGGCGACCAATTTGCCCAGCGCTTTCACCAACGGAATCGCCGAATTGCCCGCCGTGGCAATCGCCACGCCGAGTGCATCCACATCGTACAAAGACGCCAGGCACGCCTGGGCAATCGGCGCGACGGCGGCCTGGGGAATCAACCCGACCTGGGCCTCGGCGCGCGCCAGCGCGGCTTCGAAGTCCAGCATGCCCTGCAAACGCCCCTGGTCGCAGAACACGTCGGCCATGCTGTCAGCGCTGAAGTAGGCGTCGAACAGTTGATTGCTCGTGCGCAGTGTCATAACTCTTCCTTACAGATCGTGGTGCAGATACGCCGCCTGCTTGGGCAGGCGCAGGCTGAACAGGAAAGCAATCGCCATCATCACGGTGACGTACCAATAGAAGCCGTTCTCCATGCCCATGGATTTCAGGCCCAGCGCGACCACTTCAGCCGAGCCGCCGAAAATCGCGTTGGCCACCGCGTACGCCAGACCCACACCCAATGCACGTACCTGGGGCGGGAACATTTCGGCTTTGACCAGGCCGCTGATGGAGGTATAGAAGCTGACAATCGCCAGGGCCAGGGTGATCAGCACAAAGGCCAGGAACGGGCTGCTGACGGTTTTCAGGGTCAGCAGGATCGGCACGGTACACAGCGTGCCCAGGGCGCCGAACCACAGCATGGAATTGCGTCGGCCGATCTTGTCCGCCAGCATCCCGAACAGCGGCTGCATGCACATGTAGAGGAACAGCGCGCCGGTCATGATGTAACTGGCGGTCTTGGCATGCATCCCGGCCGTGTTCACCAGGTACTTCTGCATGTACGTGGTGAACGTGTAGAAAATCAGCGAGCCGCCGGCGGTGTAGCCCAGCACCGTGATAAAGGCCGCGGTGTGATTGCGCAGCAGCGCGGTGATGCTGCCGGCGTCCTTGTGTTCGCGCATTTCCTTGGTGGTGGTCTCTTTCAAGGTACGGCGCAGCAGCAAAGAGATGAGCGCCGCGACGGCACCGACCACAAACGGAATCCGCCAGCCCCAGGCGCGCAGTTCGTCTTCACTGAGAAATTGCTGCAGGATCACCACCACCAGTACCGCGAGCAATTGCCCGCCGATCAAGGTCACGTACTGAAACGAGGCAAAGAACCCGCGCTGGCCCTTGAGGGCGACCTCACTCATGTAGGTGGCGGTGGTGCCGTACTCGCCGCCCACCGATAAGCCTTGAAACAGGCGGGCCACCAACAACAGGATCGGCGCCCAGATGCCGATGTCTTTGTAGGTCGGCAAAAACGCAATAACCAGCGAGCCGGCGCACATCATCAGCACCGCGATCATCATCGAATTCTTGCGGCCGTGCTTGTCGGCCAGACTGCCGAACACCCAGCTGCCAATAGGGCGCATCAAGAAGCCGGCAGCGAACACACCGGCGGTGCTGAGCAGTTGTACGGTGGGGCTCTCCGACGGAAAAAATGCCGGGGCGAAATAGATGGCGCAGAAGGCATAAACGTAGAAGTCGAACCATTCGACAAGGTTGCCGGACGAGGCCCCGACAATTGCAAAAATCCGTTTGCTGCGTTCTTCTCCGGTGTAGTGAATCGTTTTTGTTGTCATGTTTTTTTCACTCAGTGGGAACGGTTATAGCCTAGACATACTTTGCAACAACCATGTTCCGCAAGCAGACTTTTGGATACTTGTCGCCAGCAGGGCCTCATCGCGGGCAGGCCCGCTCCCACATTTTGATTGGGGACACCTTCAAATGTGGGGGCAGGCTTGCCTGCGACAGCTTTCAGGCCACCTCAGTAATCGAAGAACACCGTTTCCTTGTCTGTGCCCTGCAAAATCACATTCCACTGATACACACCGCCCGCATCCGCCTTGGCAATCAGGGTGCCGCGACGCTCAGCCGGCACGCACGCCAGCAACGGGTCATCGCCATTCAACGCTTCACCGTCAAAATAAATCCGTGTCAGCAAGTGCTTCACCAGCCCACGCGCAAATACCAGCACCACCAGGTGCGGCGCCTGGGTCGTACCCGCAAGCCCCGGCACGCTGCCCGGCTTGATCGTGGTAAAGCGAAAGCGCCCTTGGGCATCCACCGGCACTCGGCCAAAGCCTTCGAAGTTGGGATCGACGGCTTTGGCCTGTTCATCTTCCGGATGATCGTATTTGCCCGCAGCATTGGCCTGCCAGACTTCAAGCATGGCGTCGTTGACGACATCACCGTTGCCGTCCACCACTTGCCCACTGATCGCCACGCGTTCGCCAAGGGTGGCCGGCACGGTCAGGTCTTCGCGGTTCAGCCAGGTCAGGCCAATGTGGTAATACGGCCCGACGGTGTGGGACGTGGTCGCGTAAAGGCTCATCTCATTTCTCCATCGGCGTGGCGTCGCGGCCGCGCAGGACGATGTCCCAGCGGTAGCCGAGGGCATAGGAAGGAATGGTTTTTTCCAGGTCGAAGCTGGCGATCAAGCGCTGCTTGGCCGAGGTGTCCGGCACGCAGTTGTAGATCGGGTCGTATTCCAGCAGCGGGTCACCGGGGAAGTACATCTGCGTGACCAAGCGCGTCAGCACGCTGGGGCCAAACAGCGAAAAATGGATATGCGCCGGGCGCCACGCGTTGTGGTGGTTGCCCCACGGGTAGGCGCCGGGCTTGATGGTCTGGAACTGGTACCAGCCCTGCGCGTCAGTGACGGTGCGGCCGGTGCCGGTGAAGTTCGGGTCCAGTGGCGCGTCATGCAGGTCACGCTTGTGGTTGTAGCGACCGGCAGCGTTGGCTTGCCAGATCTCCACCAGAATGCCCGGCACCGGCAGGCCGTTTTCATCCAGCACGCGGCCATGAATGATGATGCGCTCGCCCTGAGGCTCGCCCTCGTGCTGGGCAGTCAGGTCGTTGTCCTTCTCATTGACGCGTTCGGCGCCGATGCTCGGGCCGGTGATCTCCGACAAGGAATGCGGCAGAAACACCAACGGCTGAGACGGCGAACGCAAGTTCGTCGACTGGTAGGCCGGGTGCAGATAATCGGGTTGAGTGCCCGCTTGCGGGCGCCGGTATCCGGGCTTGTCACTCATGGAGCCATCCTCTTTTATTAGACGCGTTCAATCGCCAGGGCCAAACCTTGGCCGACGCCCACACACATAGTGGCCAGGCCTTTGCGGCCGCCGGTTTTTTCCAATTGGTGCAACGCCGTCAACACCAACCGCGCGCCGCTCATGCCCAGCGGGTGGCCGAGGGCGATGGCGCCACCGTTCGGGTTCACTTGCGGGGCGTCGTCGGCGATGCCCAACTCACGCAGCACTGCCAGGCCCTGGCTGGCGAAGGCTTCGTTGAGCTCGATGACATCAAAGTCGGTAACCGCCAGACCAAGGCGCTCCACCAGTCTGCGCACCGCCGGCACCGGGCCGATGCCCATCACACGCGGTGCAACACCGGCACTGGCCATGCCCAACACACGGGCGCGGGCGGTGAGGCCATGTTTTTTCACGGCCTCGGCCGAGGCCAGAATCAGCGCCGCCGCACCGTCATTCACGCCCGAGGCGTTGCCGGCGGTGACGGTCTTGTCCGGGCCATTCACCGGTTTGAGTTTGGCCAGGGCTTCCAGGGTTGTGTCCCGTGGATGCTCATCCTGCTCGACCACGGTCTCGCCTTTTTTATGCGCGACGCGCACCGGCACGATTTCTTCGGCGAAAAACCCGGCGGCTTGCGCAGCGGCGGTACGTTGCTGGCTGCGCAGGGCAAAAGCGTCCTGGTCGGCGCGGGACACGTTGTAGTCGTCGGCGACGTTATCGGCGGTCTGCGGCATCGCGTCCACACCGTATTGGGCCTTCATCAACGGGTTGATAAAACGCCAGCCGATGGTGGTGTCTTCAAGCTTCATGTTGCGTGAAAACGCCGCATCAGCCTTGCCCATCACGAACGGTGCGCGGGACATCGACTCAACGCCGCCGGCAATCGCCAGCTCCATTTCGCCGCTGGCGATGGCACGGAATGCCGTGCCAATCGCGTCCATGCCCGAGGCGCACAAACGGTTGAGGGTCACGCCGGGAATGCTCTGCGGCAGGCCCGCCAACAGCAGGGCCATGCGCGCGACGTTGCGGTTGTCCTCGCCGGCTTGGTTGGCACAACCGAGGAACACTTCATCCACCGCCGCCCACTCCACCTGGGGGTTGCGTTCGATCAGGGCCTTGATCGGCAAGGCCGCCAGGTCATCGGCACGCACCGTGGACAAACCACCGCCAAAGCGGCCGATGGGCGTGCGAATGGCATCACAGATAAACACGTCACGCATCAGGCTTCTCCTGGCGCTTGGCCATGGGCGGCGGCAGTGCGGGCTTCGAGATCACGCAGAGCCTTGAGTTCGATGTCCGTCGGTGCGTCGGTGGTGCTCACCTGATCGGCAAACCGAATCGCCCAACCGGTGGCCGCGATCACTTGTTCGCGGGTGACGCCGGGGTGCAGCGCGGTGACCACAAATTCATGGCTGCCCTCTTCCGGCTCCATGATGCACAGGTCGGTAATAATCCCTACAGGGCCGGCGCCTGGCAGACCCAGGCGCTTGCGTGAGTCGCCGCCTTCGCCATGGCCGACGGAGGTGATGAAGTCCAGCTTGTCGACAAACGAACGCGCCGACTGCTTGAGGATGATCAGCACGCTCTTGGCCGAGCCGGCAATCTCCGGCGCGCCACCGGCACCCGGCAGGCGCACTTTGGGCTGGTGGTAGTCACCGACCACGGTGGTGTTGATATTGCCGAATCGGTCGACCTGGGCCGCGCCGAGAAAACCGACGTCGATGCGCCCGCCTTGCAGCCAGTAGCGGAAAATCTCGCCGGTCGGCACCACGGTGTCAGCGGTTTCTGCCAGTTCGCCGTCGCCGATGGACAGCGGCAAGACGCTGGGCTTGGCGCCAATCGGGCCCGATTCGTAGATCAGCACCACGTCGGGCGATGAGGTCAGGCGCGCCAGGTTGGCGGCCTTGGAAGGCAAGCCGATGCCGACGAAGCACACCGAGCCGTTCTTGAGGCGACGCGCAGCGGCGACGGTCATCATTTCATTGGTGGAGTAAGCCATCACTTGGCCTCCTGCGCGGTGGCCAGCTTGGCCTGGAATTCACGGAAGTCGGCAGTGCCGTGGATGTATTCGTCGATCCAGGCGGTAAAGGTCCCACGATCACGAGCGATCGGGTCCCACGCCTGATAGAAGCGGTTATCACGCTCGTTGTAGCCGTGGGCGTAGGACGGATGCGCGCCACCGGGTACATGACACACCGCCGTCAACGCCCAGGTCGGCAGCACGCAGCTGTTCATCGGCGCATTCAGGTCGTCAACGATCTCTTCGACGGTGACGATGCAGCGCTTGGCCGCCAGGGCCGCTTCTTTCTGCACACCGAGAATGCCCCAGAGCAACACGTTGCCCTTGCGGTCAGCCTTCTGTGCATGGATCACGGTGACGTCCGGGCGAACCGACGGCACCGCCGCCAGCACTTCGCCGGTGAACGGGCAGGTCACGGTTTTGATCAGCGGGTTGACCTTGGGCAAGTCAGAACCGGCGTAGGCGCGCAGCACCGCAAACGGCAGGCCGGATGCACCGGCAACGTAGGCATTGGCCAGGTCGGCGTGGCTGTGCTCTTCGATCTCCAGCGGTTGCGGCCATTGCTTCTCGACCGCGTCGCGCAGGCGATGCAGGGAGCCTACACCGGGGTTGCCGCCCCAGGAGAAAATCAACTTGCGGGCGCAGCCGGCCCCGATCAACTGGTCGTAGATCAAGTCAGGCGTCATACGCACCAGCGTCAGGTCTTTCTTGCCCTGACGAATGATTTCATGACCCGCCGCCGTAGGGATCAGGTGGGTGAAGCCTTCCAGCGCGACGGTGTCGCCGTCATTCACGAAGTGCTTCACCGCGTCGCGCAGCGCAAGGATTTCAGCCATGGGGTTCGGGCTCCCGGTGTTGATCGAAAAAGGCGCTGAGGTGGCGCCCAAGTGCCTGAAGATTAAGCCGGGGAAAGGGGTCGAACAATCCGATAATCGACTCAGTGTTCGATTATCGAACGGATTGTTGTCTAGCTAATCTTTTGTACGAAACACTGAAACTCAACTGGGCTTAGTCCATGTGGGAGCTGGCTTTCCTGCGATGCAAACGACTCGGTTCGGCAGGTGAACTGAGTTGATGCAATCGCAGGCAAGCCAGCTCCCACAGAGGCGCCGGCAGCCACAAGATCGGGTAAAGCCTCAGGTCGCATCCGCATGGCTGACCATGCCTTTGATCAGAACAGCTGCCGTGGCCAGCGCCGCCGGAATCACCAGCGCCGTCAGCACCTGCTCGAAGTTCCAGCCCAACCCCAGTAATGTTGCGCCCATCCACGCACCGAGGATCGCGCCAAAGCGGCCGATGCCGAGCATCCACGACACGCCGGTAGCGCGACCTTGGGTCGGGTAGAAGCGTGCGGCCAGTGACGGCATCGCCGACTGCGCACCGTTGACGCACATCCCGGCGACCAGCACCAAGGTGGCCAGCAGCGTGATATTGCCCAGGCTCTGACCTACCGCGTAGGCGAACACCCCGGCCAGCAGATAGAAAGTGCCGATGACCTTGTGCGGATTGAACCGGTCCATCGCCCAGCCCACGCCGACCGCACTCAACACACCACCAAACTGGAAGAGCGCGCCGATGAACGCAGCCTGCTCCATGCTGGCACCGCTGTCGCGCATCAGGGTCGGCAACCAACTGGTCAGCAGGTACACGATCACCAGGCCCATAAAGTAGGTGAGCCACAGCAACAAGGTGCCGGCGCTGTAAGTGCCGGAGAAAATCACCGCGAACACGTTGCGCGCCTTGACGGTTTTTTGCTCGGGCACGCTGAAGCTGGTGGCGCGGGCGACGAGGTTGGGCTCGATGGGTGACAAGGTTTTGCGCACCTTGTCGGTGCCACGATTGCGCACCACGAGGTAGCGCGCCGATTCCGGCAACCACACCAACAGCACCACCGCCAGGATCAACGGCAGGATGCCGCCAATCATCAGCAAGCTGTGCCAGCCGAACGCTGGAATCAGCTTGGCCGAGATAAATCCGCCACCGGCCATGCCCAGGTTGAACCCACAGAACATGCTGGTGACCAGCAACGACTTGTGACGCTCGGGCGTGTACTCGGAGAGCAGCGTGGTGGCATTCGGCATCCCCGCGCCCAGGCCCAGCCCGGTGAGGAAACGCAACACCAGCAACTGGTCGACGTGAGTGCTGTAGGCCGAGGCCAGGCTGAACGCGCCAAATACCAGCACCGCGCTCACCAGCACCACTTTGCGCCCGAAGCGGTCGGCCAACGGGCCGGAGCCCAGCGCGCCGAACACCATGCCGATCAATGCGGCGCTCATCACCGGGCCGAGGCTGGCGCGGTCGATGCCCCAGTCCTGCGAAAGTGCGGGCGCGATAAAGCCCATGGCGGCGGTGTCGAGCCCGTCGAGGAAGACAATCAGGAAACACAGGATCACCACGCGCCATTGGTAGCGTGACAACGGCTGGGCATTGATAAAGGACTGCACGTCCAGGTTAGTACCGACAGAGGGCTGATTCATTATTGTTATTTCCACACCGATGGGCGGGCGAACGACCTGAGGTCGTCATTATTATTGGGGCGGCGCTGATAGCGCTGCCGCACATTAATAAGCCAGGGGAAACACCGTCAATTGATCAAGCCGGGATCTGTGCGGTCATCGAACACTTAGGCAAACAATTGCGCACTCAGCTCACGGCTCGCGCTGAGCATGCTCGGCAGGAAACGCTGCTCCAGCTCGCTGCGGCTGACCCGACCGGCGTGAGTACTCACGTTGAGCGCGGCCAACACTTGGCCGGACGCGTCGTACACCGGCACGGCGATGGAACGCAGGCCCTGCTCTAACTCCTGATCGACAATGCACCAGCCCTGCTGGCGTACTTGCTGCAGGCATTCGAACAACGCGTCGGCGGTGGTCAGGGTGCGGCTGGTCTTGGTTTGCAGGTCGGCGTGGTCGAGGTAGTCCTGCAGCGAGGCATCGTCGAGTGCCGCGAGCAGAATGCGGCCCATGGACGTGCAGTACGCCGGCAAGCGCCCGCCCACCGACAAATCCACGGAAATCAGGCGCTGGGTGGTGGCGGACCGGGCGATATAGAGAATGTCGTCGCCCTCCAGCGTCGCCATGTTGCAGGCTTCATGCAGTTGCTCGCTCATGCGATCAAGATAAGGCTGGGCCGACACCGCCAGTGGCGTAGAAGATAAATAGGCGTGCCCCAGGGTCAGGACTTTGGGCAACAGTGAATAGGTACGCCCGTCGGTGGTGGCGTAGCCGAGCTTGATCAACGTGTGCAGGCAACGACGCACCGCGGCGCGGGGGATTTCAGTGCGGTGGCTGATCTGGGCGATGGTCAGGTGGCGCTTGCGCTCCTGAAAGGCCTGCACCACGGCCAGGCCACGGGCCAGGGAAGTCATGAAGTCCGGATCACCGGTAAACGCCTGGATGCGCTTGGCCGGGGACGCCACGATCGGCGGCGCCACTGACGCGAAGGAGTTGCGCAATTGATCGTTCATTTCAGGGTCCTTTCTCTTATTTTCAACCGCTGGGAGGGTTGGCCGCTATTACAAGCCGCGCTGGCCAGAATGCACAAGGCGGGGCCAGCAACTTTGGGCGATTATCGGACGATCATGCGATTATCGCAATTTGCTGGTCCCGCAATGGCGTTCAACGAACGAGCACACTTAACGGATGCGCCGAAGGGATCGCTCACGTTTGAGCAGCCATCCGACATTTATAAAAGTGCAGAACGTCAACACGGTTTTTTTCGAAAAGACTGACACCTGTATGTAACAAAACCCTCACGCAACGTTGACGCTTTTTAACTTCACGCCGATAGTGTTATTCAAATACGCCGCTATAATGCAACCTGTGCAGAGGTCGGCCCGGTAACAATAATCGGGATTGGAGCTCGCCAGGCTTTGCAGCGTTCCAGCATCGCCGGTCACACGTATCCGCTTAAACGTTTTGCCCCTGGTGCCTTCTTTCAAACTTGAACAGTTCGCCTGTTCAACTTGAAACAGCCCGAGGACGACTTTCAAGCGTGGCGCTGCACATTCAATACACTCAACTCATTTAGGTAACACTGTGACGAAAGACGAACTGCGCGCGGAACTTGAGCGCCAGGAGCAACGTTACAAGGACGTTTACGGCGGGGAAATCACCACCTACGCCGCCCAGCCTGAGCCCGAGCGCAAGCCCTGGCGCAAACGAGCCAGTTTGCTCGATCAGGCATTTGCCCAGGAAATCCAAAAGATTGAACAGGAACTCAAAACCGAAGAGCCATAAGCGCTTCGATTTGAGCTTCAAGGTTTTGCCACCGCCGCTGGCGCATTGCCAGCGGCGGGCAACCTGATTTAATCAGGCTCCTACAGCCTTGAACGAAATTTCGTACAAATGTTTCAAATGTGACAATCCGGTCAAAAAAACCCGCTTTTTCGACCCCGCGCTTTATAAATCAAAGACTTGCCAAAGCCCCGAAAACCCTGGGATGCGCACCCCTGCCCGGTTTTTTTTCAATGAAGATTGTTACCGATGAGCAGCTAGTGCATCGATTACTGAGGTTTTCTGGCATAATCGCGCCCCCTTACGACCGGGTCAGAAAACCTTCATGATCGATTTATTCAGCGGACTGGATGCGTGGGTTCTAGTGAGCCTGTTGCTCGCCCTGGCCTTTGTCCTCGCCTTCGAGTTCATCAATGGCTTTCATGACACCGCTAACGCGGTGGCCACAGTCATCTATACCAAAGCCATGCCGCCGCACCTGGCCGTGTTCTTCTCCGGGGTGTTCAACTTCCTCGGCGTGTTGCTCGGTGGTGTCGGTGTCGCGTACGCCATCGTGCATTTGCTGCCGGTGGAGTTGCTGATCAATGTGAACACTGGCCATGGTCTGGCTATGGTCTTCTCTTTGCTCGCAGCGGCGATCACCTGGAACCTGGGCACCTGGTACTTCGGTATTCCGGCCTCCAGTTCCCACACCCTGATCGGTTCGATCCTGGGTGTCGGCCTGGCCAATGCCCTGATCAACGATATTCCGCTGGCTGACGGTGTGAACTGGCAGAAAGCGATCGATATCGGTGCATCGCTGGTGTTCTCGCCGATGGCCGGTTTCCTGGTCGCAGCCCTGGTGCTGCTTGGCCTGAAATGGTGGCGCCCGCTGTCGAAGATGCACAAGACCCCGGACCAGCGCCGCAAGCTCGACGACAAGAAACACCCGCCGTTCTGGAACCGCCTGGTGCTGGTGATTTCCGCGATGGCCGTGAGCTTTGTGCACGGCTCCAACGATGGTCAGAAAGGTATCGGCCTGATCATGCTGGTGCTGATCGGTATCGTGCCGGCGCAGTTCGTACTCGACCTGGGCAGCACCACCTACCAGATCGAGCGCACCCGTGACGCCACCGTGCACTTGAGCCAGTTCTACCAGCGTAACAACGCCACCCTCGGCGAGTTCCTGGCACTGGGCAAAAGCGTGAAGGATGACCTGCCGGGCAAGTTCCAGTGCAACCCCCAGCAGACCGAGCCCACCATCAGCGCGCTGATGGAGACTTTGAAAGGTGTCTCGGACTACCACTCGCTGACCTCCGAGCACCGTATCGAAGTGCGCCGCTACCTGCTGTGCCTGGACGACACCGCGAAGAAAGTCGGCAAGCTGCCGGGCCTGGATGCGCGTGAGAAGTCCGACCTGGACAAGCTGCGTAAAGACCTGACTGCCACGACCGAGTACGCGCCGTTCTGGGTGATCCTGGCGGTGGCACTGGCGTTGGGCCTGGGCACGATGGTGGGTTGGAAGCGTGTGGTGCTGACCATCGGCGAGAAGATCGGCAAGCAGGGCATGACGTATGCCCAGGGCATGTCGGCGCAGATCACCACGGCGAGCATGATTGGCCTGGCGAACATCTTTAGCCTGCCAGTTTCGACTACCCATGTGTTGTCGTCCGGTGTTGCCGGGACCATGGTTGCCAATAAAAGCGGCCTGCAGGGTGGTACGGTGAAGACCATTCTGATGGCTTGGGTGTTGACCTTGCCGGCGACGGTGGGCTTGTCGGCCGGGTTGTTCTGGTTGGCGTCCAAGGCGTTGGGTAGTTGATAGGCTACTAGGCTGCGGCTGATAAAGAAGGCGCGATCTCTGATGGGGGTCGCGCCTTTTTTTTGGGCTGCGGGTTAGTGTGAATATCCGTTGTTTGGGTGATGGCTGCTTTGGGTTCCGCCCTTACGGCGGGTCACTTTGGAAAAGCCCCAAAGTAACCAAAGGGCTCTTGCCCCACCACTCGGCCCCTCGCTTAGGCTCGATGTGCCCTCACTCCGGTACTACAGAGCGAGCCGCCGCGACGGGGCGTCCCTGCCCCGTCGCGGCTAAACCGGCGTCCTGCCGGTTTAGCCGCTCCGTACTACCTGCGTTCGGCCAGCGTGGTTTAACGGGGCGCCTAAGATCAAGATCAAAAGCAGATCAAGATCAACAGCAGAGCACGGCGGCCTGGTAGCCGACCTGAGTGGTTAGATCAAAAGCGCAAGCGAGGCGGCCTGACAGCCGACCTGATCTTGGAGGCTGAACTCAATCAAATGTGGGAGCTGGCTTGCCTGCGATGGCATCGACTGGGTGTGCCTGATAGACCGAGGTGCCTGCATCGCAGGCAAGCCAGCTCCCACAGAAAAGCCAAGCAGTGCGGTGCTGGCGGTCTGTACTCGGTCAAACTGTGGGAGCGGGCTTGCTCGCGAAGGCGGTGTGTCAGTGACACATGAGCTAACTGACACACCGCCTTCGCGAGCAAGCCCGCTCCCACATTTGGATCTCTGTGTATCAGGTTGATGTGGTGTTGATCTGCTGTTGCTGTGCTTTTGCTTCAACCACTCAGGTCGGCTACCAGGCCGCCGTGCTCTGCTGTTGATCTTGATCTGCTTTTGACTTTGATCTTAGGCGCCCCGTTAAACCACGCTGGCCGAACGCAGGCTTGAATTCGTGGGTAACCCGGCAGGACGCCGGGTTAGCCGTGTTGGGCCATGGATGGCCCGTCACGGCGGCCCACGGATTCAAGCCGGAGTGAGGGCACACCGAGCCCAGGCGAGGTGCCGAGTGGTGGGGCAAGAGCCCTTTGGTTACTTTGGGGCTTTTCCAAAGTGACCCGCTGTAAGAGCGGAACCCCAAGCCGCCGTTACCGCAGCAACGGATATACCCCCAAAAACCGCGGCCAAAAAAAAGGGCGACCGAAGTCGCCCAAAATGCCTTGCGTGCCCATATAACCCAGAAGAACTTACGGTTCTTTACGCTTATTAGCGTCCTTCCAGATAAAAATTCCAAACCCTACAAAAAACAACACCATGAGGCTGACAGTCAACACTCCGGCAAACACTACATTATCGAAAAACATGACCGGCCTCCTGCTCGTGCCCTGTTGCGATAGGGCTAAGTTAAGGGAGAACGCGGATTGGAAAATTGACGAGGATCAATGTCGCCCGCAACGGGGCGTAAAGAAGGGCAATAACTGACCTGCATCAACAGATGCAGGTTGTTTCAACGCTTTTTCGGCTTGTTCTTCGGCTTTTTCTTAACTTTGCCCAGTGGCATCGCTTGCTCAAACGCCTGGCGCACTTCATTCAGGCGCTTGTCATTAAGGTCATGCACGCGTTTGGCGCGTTCGGCATTCAGGTCAATCAGCTTGTCGTCATCACTCATGGCTTGGCTTACGTTGTGGCGGGAATGGCCCAATAATGCGGCCTCCCCCGCCCAACGGCAAATCAGCGGGCGACAAAATGCAGGGCATCGCCCAAAATCGACCCTTCCCACTCGACTCAGGAGGCGCACTCAGGTGGCACTGCACAAGGACCTTCCGCCGCTGCTGGCCCTGCGCGCCTTCGAGGCCGTCGCACGGCACTTGAGTTTTATCAAGGCGGCGAACGAGCTGTCGGTCACCCAAAGTGCGCTGAGCCACCAGGTGCACAAACTCGAACAGCATCTGGGCAAACCGCTGTTTATCCGCCGCACCCGCGCGATAGACCTGACCGCCGACGGCCAACGTTACTACGCCGACATCCGCCCCGCCCTCGACACCCTCGCCGCCGCCACGCGCGCCCAAAAAACCGCGCCCGCTACCACCGTGCTGCGCGTCGGCCTGCTGGCATCCTTCGCCACCCTGTGGCTGGCCCCACGCCTGGCCGGCTTTCTCAACCGTCACCCGCATATCCAGGTCGAGTTGCTGCCGGCGATTCAATTGGCCAACGTCGCCGCGGCCGAGGTGGATCTGGCCATCCGCTATGGCAAAGGCGATTGGCCGGACGTCCACGCCACCCGCCTGATGCCCGAAGTGATTTCGCCGGTGTGCAGCCCGGCCTTCAAGGCCGGCCAACTGCACAATGGCGCGTTATTGATGGCCACCTCGCACCGTCCCTTCGAATGGACGGACTGGTGCGCGCATTATCACATCGACCTCGAGCACCACCCCCGCGTGATGCTGCACGACTACAACATCGTGGTCGAAGCCGCCGTGGCCGGCCAGGGCATCGCCATGGGCCGGCACCGTCTGATCGAGCGCAAGCTGCAGGAGGGCAGCCTGGTGGAAGCCTTCGACCGGCCGCCCTATCACAGCGAAATCGGCTACTGGCTGATCGCGCCCCAAGGCCCCACCAGCGACGCGGCCGAATGCTTCAGCCAGTGGTTGAAGGACGCCTGCCGCAACGCGTGAGTTTTTTCGATACGTCAGGTGAGTTCTATCCGTTTGTCGCCCGACGGCTCAGCCCACATGCTGAAACCTTACTCCCCCTAGAGGATTCAACATGCGCGACTCCCTTCGCCAACGCGTGCAAGCCCTTGGCCTGACGCTGCCAACGCCCAGCCAGCCGGCGGCCAACTACATCAACCATGTGATCAGCCAGAACCAGCTGTTTATCTCTGGGCAAATTCCCATGATCGATGGCAAACCGGCCTACATCGGCCGGTTAGGCGAAACCCTCAGCGATGAAGAAGGCGCCCAGGCGGCAGAGTTGGCGGCGCTGGGCCTGTTGGGGCAATTGAGCGATGCCGTCGGTGATGACCTGTCGCGCGTGGTGCGCATTCTGCGCCTGGGTGTGTTCATTGCCAGCAGCGGCGACTTCCAGCGCCAAAGCGTGGTCGCCAATGGCGCATCGAACCTGGTGGTCAACGCCCTGGGTGACAAAGGCCGGCATGTGCGGACTGCCGTCGGTGTGTCCAGCCTGCCGGCCGGCGTGGCGGTGGAGGTTGATGCGATTTTCGAGTTGCAGCCGTGAGCCCGCTCGAAGTCCAGCAGCTGCGCGACGCAACGCCCGGCTGCCAGTCGGGCATCGTGCACTTTAACCACGCGGGTGCCTCACTGCCCAGCCAGGCCACACTGGACGCAATCATCGACCAGTTGCAACGCGAAGCCCGCAACGGCCCGATGGAGGCCGGCGAGCAGGGTGCCGTGCTGGTAGAAAAGGCCCGGCGCGCAGCCGCGCAACTGCTCAATGCGCCGACCTCGTCGATCGCATTCGCCAGCAGCGGCTCAAGCGCCTGGAGCATGGCCTTCCAGGCCTTGGGCCCATGGCAACCTGGCGAGCGCATTCTGGTCGGTCGCCACGAATGGGGCGGCAACCTGGCGAGCATGCAACAGGCGGTGCAAGCCGGCGCACGGATAGAAGTCATTCCCTGCGATGAAACCGGCGCAGTCTGCCCGGTGGCGCTGGAGTCGATGATTGATGCCAGGGTCAAGCTGATCGACTTGACCTGGCTGCCGGCCAACGGCGGCGTGATCAACCCTGCCCAGGCGATCGGCGCAGTGGCCAGGCGCCACGCCATTGCCTATTTCATCGACGCCGGCCAAGCGGTCGGCCAACTGCCGGTGGATGTGCAGGCGCTGCACTGCGATGTGCTCAAGTCGGCCGGCCGCAAACACCTGCGTGGGCCACGCGGCACGGCGTTACTGTATGTGCGACCGGATTTTCTCTCGCAGCTCAATCCCGCCCAGCGCGATGTGTTTTCCGCACCCTGGACCGCCGAAGGCTTCGACCTGCGCGATGACGCCCGGCGCTTTGAAACCAGCGAGGTGTCTTTTGCCTTGTTGGCTGGCTTGGGCAATGCGTTGCAGGAGGCGAATCGACTGGGCGTGGAGCACACGTGGGAAAGGGTCTTACAACTCAGTGAGCGAATCCGTGAAGCATTGCGTCAGCTGCCGGGGGTTTCCCTTCACGACCTGGGCACGGCGCATTCAGGACTGATCGCCTTCAACCTCGCAGGCTGGGACGCCTTCGAACTCAAACGACGCCTTGGGCTGAAGCGAATCAACATCGGCGCAAATGGCGTAGGCTACACGCCGCTGGACATGCAGGCGCGAGGGCTGACGAGCGTTGCGCGGGTGTCGGTCAGCCCGCTCAACACCGAACACGACATTGAACTGCTGATCAGCGCGCTACGCGAATTGCGTGACTAAACCTCGACGTCCACCCACAGGCCCTGGCGCGGCGCATCTTCGATCAGCGGCACCACCGGCACGGTGTTGTCGGCGTTGAGCACATCGCCGGGGATCGCCAGGTGTACTTCGGGGTCTTCGTCGGCTTCGCGCCGGCGCTTCTGCTGTTCCTGCTGGCGGCGTTGTTCCTCGCGCAGCAACAAGGTTGACTGCTCGGCATCGCCCTTTTTCAGGTCGATCGTGCTTTCGTTGGAGCCCGCTTGCACTGGCACCACGGGCGGGATATCCGGCTTCTGACGCACCGGGTCAAGTTGTGACGTGACCGGCACAACGCTGACGGGCAGCATGGGTGGCAGCATAATAATTATTCTCCTGATCAACAGGCTGTCGGCGGGTTGCAGGGCGACTTGAGCTCAAGCTCGCCAAGCTGTGACCCAGTCGACACTCGCAAGTGCCCGCCACCCGTCGATCCAGCTTTCGAACCCGCGCGTTAACGGAGTAGTTTTTGTCAGAGTCCTTTGGCTGAGGGCCTTGTTCCGTTAAGATAGTCGGCTTTTTCACGGCGGGAGTCAGGCAGCATGGCGCAGCAGTATCAACCGGGGCAACGCTGGATTAGTGACAGCGAAGCAGAGCTGGGGTTAGGCACCGTTCTGGCACAGGACGGCCGCTTGTTGACCGTGCTCTATCCGGCCACTGGCGACACTCGTCAGTATGCGCTACGGAATGCGCCCCTCACTCGCGTGAGGTTTTCGCCGGGTGATTCGATCACCCATTTCGAAGGCTGGAAAATGACCGTACAGGAAGTCGACGACGTCGATGGCCTGCTGGTTTACCACGGCCTCAATGGGCAGAACGAGCAGGTCACCCTGCCGGAAACCCAACTGTCCAACTTCATCCAGTTCCGCCTGGCCAGCGACCGTCTGTTCGCCGGCCAGATCGACCCGCTGGCCTGGTTCTCGCTGCGTTACCACACCCTGGAACACACCAGCCGCCAACTGCAGTCCTCGCTGTGGGGCTTGGGTGGCGTGCGTGCGCAACCTATTGCTCACCAACTGCACATCGCCCGTGAAGTCGCTGACCGTATCGCGCCGCGGGTGTTGCTGGCTGACGAAGTGGGCCTGGGCAAGACCATCGAAGCTGGCCTGGTGATCCATCGCCAGCTGCTTTCCGGTCGCGCCAGCCGCGTGCTGATTCTGGTGCCGGAAAACCTGCAACACCAGTGGCTGGTGGAAATGCGCCGCCGCTTCAACCTGCAGGTTGCGCTCTTTGACGAAGAACGCTTCATCGAAAGCGATGCCACCAACCCGTTCGAAGACACCCAGTTGGCCCTTGTGGCCCTGGAATGGCTGGTGGACGACGAGAAGGCCCAGGACGCGCTGTTCGCGGCCGGCTGGGACTTGCTGGTGGTCGACGAAGCCCACCACCTGGTTTGGCATGAAGACAAGGCCAGCCCGGAGTATTCGCTGGTCGAGCAACTCGCCGAGGTGATTCCTGGCGTGCTGCTGCTGACCGCCACGCCGGAGCAACTGGGCCAGGACAGCCACTTTGCGCGCCTGCGCCTGCTGGACCCGAACCGCTTCCACGACCTGCACGCCTTCCGCGCCGAAAGCGAGAACTATCGCCCGGTGGCCGAAGCCGTGCAGGAGCTGCTGGACAAGGGCCGCCTGTCGCCGACCGCGCACAAGACCATCCAGGGTTTCCTCGGCGACGAAGGCGAAGCGCTGCTCACCGCCGTCAACGATGGCGACACCGAAGCCAGTGCGCGCCTGGTGCGTGAGCTGCTTGACCGCCACGGCACCGGCCGCGTGCTGTTCCGTAACACCCGGGCTGCCGTGCAAGGTTTTCCGGAGCGCAAACTGCACGCCTACCCGCTGCCGAACCCGGACGAATACCTCGAGTTGCCGCTGGGCGAACACGCCGAGCTGTACCCGGAAGTCAGCTTCCAGTCGCAGCCGGACGTGGATGAAGAAAACCGCTGGTGGCGCTTCGACCCACGCGTGGAATGGCTGATCGATCAGCTGAAAATGCTCAAGCGCACCAAAGTGCTGGTGATCTGCGCCCACGCCGAAACCGCAATGGACCTGGAAGACGCCCTGCGCGTGCGTTCCGGCATTCCGGCCACGGTGTTCCACGAGGGCATGAACATCCTCGAGCGTGACCGCGCCGCCGCTTACTTCGCCGACGAAGAGTTCGGCGCCCAGGTGCTGATCTGCTCGGAAATCGGCAGTGAAGGCCGCAACTTCCAGTTCTCTCACCACTTGGTGCTGTTCGACCTGCCGTCCCACCCTGACCTGCTGGAACAGCGGATCGGGCGTCTGGACCGGATCGGTCAGAAGCACGTGATTGAATTGCACGTGCCGTACCTGGAAACCAGCCCGCAAGAGCGCCTGTTCCAGTGGTACCACGAAGCGCTGAACGCGTTCCTCAACACCTGCCCGACCGGCAACGCCCTGCAACATCAGTTCGGCCCGCGCCTGCTGCCGTTGCTGGAAAACGCCGACGATGGCGAGTGGCAAGCCCTGATCGACGAGGCCCGCGCCGAGCGCGAGCGCCTGGAGCAAGAGCTGCACACCGGCCGCGACCGCTTGCTGGAGCTCAACTCCGGCGGCGCGGGTGAAGGCGATGCGCTGGTAGAGGCCATCCTGGAGCAAGACGACCAGTTTGCCCTGCCGATCTACATGGAAACCCTGTTCGACGCCTTTGGCATCGACAGCGAAGACCATTCGGAAAACGCGCTGATCCTCAAGCCCAGCGAAAAAATGCTCGACGCCAGCTTCCCGCTGGGCGACGACGAAGGTGTGACCATCACCTACGACCGTAACCAGGCGCTGTCGCGCGAAGACATGCAGTTCATCACCTGGGAACACCCGATGGTGCAGGGCGGCATGGACCTGGTGCTGTCCGGTTCGATGGGCAACACCGCCGTGGCGCTGATCAAGAACAAGGCGCTCAAGCCGGGCACCGTGTTGCTCGAATTGCTGTACGTGAGTGAAGTGGTTGCGCCGCGCTCCTTGCAACTGGGCCGCTACTTGCCACCGGCAGCCTTGCGCTGCCTGCTGGATGCCAATGGCAATGACCTGTCCGGCCGCGTGTCGTTTGAAACCCTGAACGACCAGCTCGAAAGCGTGCCACGCGCCAGCGCCAACAAGTTCGTGCAGGCTCAGCGTGACCAACTCACGCCGCGCATCAACGCCGGTGAAGAGAAGATCACCCCGCGCCACGCCGAGCGTGTGGCCGAGGCCAAGCGCCGCCTGGCGGCGGACACCGACGAAGAGCTGGCGCGCCTGACCGCGTTGCAAGCGGTCAACCCGACCGTGCGTGACAGCGAGCTGGTTGCCCTGCGTCAGCAACGCGAGCAAGGTTTGGCCATGCTCGACAAAGCGGCGCTGCGACTGGAAGCGATTCGGGTGCTGGTGGCGGGTTGATCACTGCCCTGCCCTGCTAAAAAGAAGGCCCGCGCAATGCGGGCCTTTTTGTGTTTGGCTTGAGAGCCTCATCGCGGGCAAGCCCGCTCCCACATTTTGATGTGTGAATGCCTTCAAATGTGGAAGCGGGCTTGCCTGCGACAGGGTCAACTCGGTATCAAGCGGTAGCCGCCGCAGCCGGCACCTCTACCGCTTCCAACCCATCCTTCATCCGCTTGGCATCGCGCACAAAACTGCGCGACGCCTGGAACAGAAACAGCAGGGTCAAAAACAGCGCCACCGGAATCAGGTACATGGCGTCGTGCAGCCCCACCGCTTTATAAGCTTCGGTCATCTGCGCCGCGCCATCGGCATACATCGCCGAATGGGCAAAGTGATCAGACAGCCCACCCACCACAATCGGCCCCATGCCGCCGCCCAACAGGTACAACCCGGCGAAGAACAGCGCCATCGCCGTGGCCCGCAGGCGCGGCTCAACCACATCCTGAATCGCCGTGTACACGCAGGTATAGAAGTTGTAGGCGAACAGCCAGCCCACACTGAACAGCGCCACAAATACACCAATCTCGATGCGTCCGGCGTGCAACGCCCACGCGGTGGTGGCGGTGGAGATGATCAAGCTGCAGGCCGCGAACAGCAGTCGGCCGTTGGCGATGCGCTGATGGATCTTGTCGGCAATCCAGCCACCCAACGTCAGCCCCACCAGGCCGGTGACGCCAACGATTACGCCAGTGGCAACCGCCGCCTCCTGCAACGGCATCAGGAAGTAGCGCTGCAACATCGGCACCAGAAACGAGTTGCACGCATAGGTGGCGAAGTTGAAGCACAGCCCGGCCAGCACCAGCCACAGGAAGGTCGGCACCGCCAGCACGCGGCGGATCGGGCGATCGACGCGTTCCTGCGAGACCTGCACGGTTTCGGCCGCGCCGCGCCTGGGTTCCTTGATATAGAACATGAACACCGCCAGGATCAGCCCCGGCACGGCGGCGATAAAGAACGGCGCGCGCCAGCTGTCGAACGCCTTGACCATCGCGCCGATGGTGAAGAACGCCAGCAGCAGGCCCAACGGCAGGCCCAGCATGAAAATGCCCATGGCGCGGGCGCGGCGGTGAGCGGGAAACAGGTCGCCGATCAGTGAGTTGGCCGCCGGCGCGTAGCTGGCTTCGCCAATGCCGATGCCCATGCGTACCAGCAGGAAGGTCCAGAAACTGCCGACCATGCCATTAATAGCCGTGAGACCGCTCCAGGCAAACAAGCCCCAGCCCATTAGCTTGCTGCGCGAACCGGTGTCGGCCAGGCGGCCCAGCGGCAAACCGGCGATGGCATAGACAATGGTGAAGGCGGTGCCGATGATGCCGAGCTGAAAGTCGCTCAGGTGCCATTCCATACGGATGGGTTCGATGATGATCGCGGGGATGGTGCGGTCGAAGAAATTGAACAGGTTGGCCAGGAACAGCAGGAACAGAATGCGCCAGGCATTCGCCGCTTGGGTCGAGTTCTGCATGGGTCCGTCTCTTTTATTGTTATGAGAGCTGCGATGCCCGATGCATCCTGCCCGGTACCTGCAACATAGTCAGGCAGGTGCCGGTTGTCTGTAATGATTCGTAAAGCTGATAGGGCATAATTTCACCCGGTATCACGGGACTTCGCCTACAAAAATATAAGTTCACACCCCCCTTCCCAACGGCAACGCCAAGGATAGAATGGCGAGCCTTCCGTAACACCCACATCCTACTTTTCTTATCGATGACGCCCATGTCCGAAGCCAGTCCGTGTCTGAGTTGCGGTGCCTGCTGTTCACACTTTCGTGTGTCTTTCTTCTGGGGTGAGTGCGCCTCATCGGGGGGCACTGTGCCCGATGACCTGGTGGTGCAGATCAATCCCACGCGCGTGGCGATGATCGGCACCGACCAGAAACCCGCGCGTTGCTGCAGCCTTGAGGGTGAAGTCGGCAAAGGCACCCGTTGCACGATTTATGAGCAGCGTTCGAGCCCGTGTCGCGAGTTCGACGCGTCGTGGAGCCAGGGTGAACAGAACGTCGATTGCGACACGGCACGCGCCGCCTTTGGCTTGCCGCCCCTCGAGGCGCCCTTCGAGTTCGAGCTGCCGATCAGCGCTTAGCATCAAACGCTATGGTGGGCATGCCAAAATCATTCAGAGCAAAGTGCCATTATTCCTGGCAAATCCCGCGAGGCTTCTATACTCGAGGTCATAGGCCATTGCTGTAGGCAATGACGTACTGACTTTGACGGGACATGCTATGGAATGGCGAGGTATGTATTTTTTTACCGAGCTTCCAGATAACGGGCATTTATTACTCAATTGCAGTCATAACCCCTTTCTGGTGCTGCTGGCGTACCTGGTCGCTTGTGCAGCAGGGTTCGGAACCTTGGACATGGCCGAGCGCGTCGGCCACGTGGAAGACCCTACTGCCCGCCGCCACTGGCGCTGGCTGGGGGCCGGATGCCTGGCAGGCGGCATCTGGTCGACTCACTTCATCAGCATGCTGGCCTTCCAGGCACCTATCGCCATTCATTACGAATTGCTCATGACGTTCGCCTCACTGGTGATCGCCCTGATTGCCTCGTTGTTTGCCATGCAAACCCTCAGTCACGCTCATTTGCGCTTTCATCAATACCTGCTGGCATCGGTATGGATGGGGCTGGGTATTGCCTTGATGCACTACGTCGGCATGTCGGCCATGCGCTCCCAGGCAAAGGTGTACTTCGACTCGGGGCTGTTCCTGGCGTCGGTGGGCATCGCCATTGGCGCCAGCCTGGCCGCGCTGCTGTTGTCGTGCTACCTGCGCAACGGCGCCGGGGTGTTCCATCAATTGCTCAAATACGCCGCCAGCCTGGTGCTGGGCGCCGGGATCCTGAGCATGCACTTCACCGGCATGGCGGCCATGCAAATGCTGGTGCCCAATGGCGCGGACCTCGCCTTGCCACTGGACAACAACCCCATCCAGCTTGGTCTGTCCGTGGCCGTGATCACCCTGTTGGTGATTGGCAGCAGCGTCAGTGCAGCACTGGCCGACAAGAAACTGCAGCACAAGGAACGCGACCTGCGCCGGGTCAACGCGCTGCTCAGCGAACTGGACCAGGCCCGCGCCTCGCTGCAACAGGTAGCGCACTTTGACGCGCTGACCAGCCTGCTCAACCGCCGCGGTTTCAATCAGATTTTTGCGGAAAAAGTCGCCGAAAAAACTGCAAGCCACGGCATGATGGCGGTGATTTTCCTCGATATCGATCACTTCAAGCGCATCAACGACAGCCTTGGGCATGATGCCGGTGACCAGTTACTTACCGTGTTGGCCGGGCATATCAAGGGCTCTGTACGCAGCCATGACGATGTGGTCGCGCGCTTTGGCGGCGATGAGTTCTGCATCCTGATCAGCATTCACCATCGTGACGAAGCGCGGCATATGGCGCAGCGCATCATGCAGAAGATGAAAGAGCCGGTCGAACTGGCCGGCCGGCGCATGGTGATGACCACCAGCATTGGCATCAGCCTGTTTCCCGATGACGGCGTGACCTGTGAGGAGCTGCTGAAAACCGCCGACCTGGCGCTTTACCAGTCCAAAGACACCGGGCGAAACAGCCTGAACTTTTTCAGTTCCAACCTCAAAACCCGCGCGTTTCTCGAACTGCAACTGGAAGAAGAGCTGCGCGCCGCCCTGCGCACGCGCAACCAGTTGGTCCTGTTTTATCAGCCGATCTTCGACATGAAACTCGGCAAGGTTACCCGCCTGGAAGCCCTGGTGCGCTGGCAACACCCGCAACACGGGCTGCTGGCGCCGGACCGGTTTATCGCCATTGCCGAAAGCAACGGGCTGATTGCCGAGTTGGACCACTGGGTATTACGCCAGGCGTGCCACGATTTGAGCCTGCTGTCTGACCGCGGCTATACCGAGCTGACCATGGCCGTGAACTGTTCGGCCCTCAACCTGGCGCGTGACGAACTGGCGGATGAAATCGAAGACGCCCTGCGCTTCGCCGGCATCGCCGCCGGGCGCCTGGAACTGGAAGTCACCGAAAACGCCCTGATGGGCAACATCAGCAGCACGCTCGCGCTGTTGCGGCAAATCCGGGCACTGGGCGTGTCGCTGGCGATTGACGACTTCGGCACTGGCTACTCGTCACTGGCCTACCTCAAGCGTCTGCCGCTCAATACGTTGAAGATCGACCGCTCCTTTATTCAGGACATTCCCAAATCGACTGCCGATATCGAAATCGTCCAGGCGATTATCGGCATGGCCCACACGCTGCACCTGCACGTTGTCACCGAAGGCGTGGAAACCCAGGCGCAATTCGAACTGCTGCTCAACCATGGCTGTGACTTCATTCAGGGCTACTTGCTGAGCCCAGCGGTGCCTTTGAGCGATGTGGTTGGCGTGATCCAGGGCATTCAGATGCGTAACCCGCTCTACCCTTTCAGCGTGGAAGGCAGCAAAGACGCCACACCGCCCAAAGACCCTGTCACCGGCCGTATCGGCCCACCTTCCATCGTCAGGCCAATTCGCTGACGCCGAATATTTGGCATTTAGCCATCATTTGCCTAAAGAACGCCGACGAACGGCCGATTCATCAGAGTCCACGTGGCGTTGCCCTGGTTCAGTAGGCGCGCTTGCGCCGATGGCACGGCGAAGTCGCGAACTCTCATTCAGTGATGGCTCCGTGATTTTTTTGGCCATCCGTCCAGGTACATGGCGCCCAATGACTTCCAACAATAATTCTGTCTCCGAGATATGCGACGCAGTGCCGACAGCACCAGCGGAAAAATTCCCAGCCGCGAAATCATTGAGCAGCGCCCGCCCGTTGGCTACCCAGCAGTACTTGTACTTCACCGAAACCAATACCGACCGCATCCTCGACAACCTCGACGGCCTGCGTGACATGGTGTTCCCGCGCCTGCCCCAGCAGGAAGGTGATGGCGATGCGCGCAATGAGCAGGAATTTCCGTCGGTGTGCCTGATCGGCCTGGGCCGCTGCGGCTCCAACATTGCCCTGGACGTGGCAGAGCTGGTGTACAACGCGCGCAAGTTCTACCTCAACGAATTCAGTACCGAAGACAAGTCGGCCGATAAAGGCTACAGCCCGGCCCAGTGGATTCGAAACAACCTGCGTCTGGGTGGCGGCAAGGCCACCAAACCGGTGTTCCTGGTGGAGCCGCTGGTCATGCTGGGCGACCTGGACAAAGACATCGCCGGGCGCATCCGTTTCTCGCGCAAGGGCGAAAAAAGCGGCTTCCTGCGCGACTACAGCAAAATGAAAATCATGGACCTGTCGGAAGTGCACGCCGGCGGCGCCGGTAACGCGCCGATCCTGGGCCAGTACCTGGCCAAGATCATCCTCAACAAAGACACCCAGCGTTTTTCCAGCCCCGACTGGAAGATGATCCACTCCTACCTGATCGACTCCTGTGGCATCAAGGCCAACCAGTCGCGCCTGTATTTCTCGATCTTCAGCGCCGGCGGCGGTACGGGTTCGGGCATGGCCTCGGAGTTCGGCCTGGCCCAGCAGCACTCGTACATGAACAAGACGTTCGACACCAAGCCGGCCGACGAGCATGACAGCAAGAGCGGCCACGCCTTCGTGTTCGAGCCGATCTTCACCAGTGGCATTTGCGTGCTGCCGAATATCTCCGACCACCGCAGCGAAATGTCCGAGGCACTGCACATCAACGCCGGGCGGCTATTGTGCAAATACCTGTCGGAAGAATGGGATTTCTCATACAACTTCGACAATGAAGACAGCAGCGAAGCCAGCGTGAAAGGCCGCATCCGGCCGTGGAACGCGATGATGCTGATCTCCAACGACATCATGCGTTACGCCGAAGAGAGCGATGACGGCAACATCCAGAACATTGACGTCAATGCCATGGAAAAACACGCCAACCAATACATCTCGCAGCAGATCTTCAACATCCTCACGGCTCAGGCGGTGACCACCGACTACGACCAGAACTACTTCCGGCGGGCCGGCATCGACATTGGCGAAACCATCCGCCTGGATGCCAACGACTTGTTCATGAGCCTGGCCGGGCCGGTGGCGATTGCCTACGCCGAATCGGTGGTGCCGGAGACGCCGGTGCCCTCGGGCGACAAGTTCAAGGTGTTCGATAAAGAGCCGCAGCGGCTGAACATCGATGACCTGTTTTTCCGCTCGATTGATTTGCCGCACTTCAACAAAGTGACGCAGGCGATCGAGGGCATCAGCCTGTTGCCGATCGAGTCCAAGCGCTACAAAGCGTCGTTGGAACAGTACAAGAACTCCGGGTATGACGCGGCGGCGCTGCATGACCTGCACTTCTTCAAGAACTGCTCGTCGGTGGTGTCGATTGTGTCCTTGCCCAAGGATTACAAGCTGTCCTACATGGACTTGAACCGGCTCAAAACTCATTTGAACAGCTTGTTCCCCAACACCACGCTCAAGCGTTACGCCCTGGTGATCGGCGCGTCGGCCAACCTGTCGCTGACCACGCTGATCGCCAAGAGCCCGTGCCTGTCGGATGATTTCCTCACGCTGATCGTGGCGTTCATCAAGCGTTGCTTTGCGCGTAACCCGTACCGGTTTGATGACACGCTCGATAACTCGATCCTGGACTTCATCATCCATGATGACTTTGATGAGGACCGGATTGACGAGTTGCTCAATGAGTTCGAGAACCCGGCGAAGATTCTCGACACCAATTGGTACGCGATCAAGCCGATGTACGAGAAGAAGTACCGCGAGTTGATTAACGACAAGGAGAAGTTCGTGTCGATTAACGATATTCGCCTGTCACGGGATTGCGTGAAGAAGGCGATCAAGTATTTGCGTGAGATTTATCGTCATCGGATTGGGAAGACCAAGGTTATTTCGTTGAATAACCATACTGGCAAGACGGCTTAGACTGAGTCGCGACCATCGCGGGCAAGCCAGCTCCCACACTTGGAATGTATTTCAAATGTGGGCGCTGGCTTGCCTGCGATAGCGGTCTGCCAGGCAAGCAAAATCCTGATCCCTGCCACACCCAGAAACAATTCTCCGAGCCTTCGGCCCTGCGCAAAACTGTTCCCGTGACGCGCACGTCACCTTTACCTGTGACCTTTCTCTACGGCAAGGTGCCATCACGGTGTCGGCGGTTACTCCGCTACACACTTGCAAGGGTCCGAGCAGCGCACCTTTTTAGTGCGCAGGTTTCTTACGCCGCCCTTTCCTGGATCAGAATCCACGGCGAAACCACGACCGCCCACAGGCTTGGATCCCTCTCGACCAGGTCCAATGCCCGCGTCGCAGACACCTCGCCCAGGCTCCCTGCAGCCAGCCACGCAGCGACTTTGTCACGGTTATCCTCCGCCATTCCCTCGGCCGCTTCGATCAAATCCAGGCCGGCGTCGACCCACAATAGGGCACCCTTGGCAAAGAACGGTTCAAGCTCCTTCCAGGAAATTTCGGCGGTTTCACCGAGCAGCTTGGCATAGAGGGTGCTAGGTTCTTGCGTCATGGGAATTCACCTGAATAAAAAATCGGCGCAATCATAGCGTCAGGCGTCAGGCAGAAAAACCCAGTTGCAAATGAGGCATCGAACGAAAGTGTCAGGAAAGCCAAGGATTGCCCGAAACTCTGGCATCACCCCGCCGCAATTCTGTCTTTTTCTTTCATTAAAGCGACATCCCCGGCGTTTGCCCCCAGCAGCCAGCTTTTCAAGCGATCAACCGGCGCTCTACACTGTACCGGTACAGTTGCCAGGGCAATGCCGGGGGGATATCCGAGATATCTGATCCGGTTCTGCAGCTCACAAGGCCGCTAGAACTATAAAAAATACAACAGTAAGAGTGGAGCACTATGAATAAGGCTACTAAGCAGATTTCCAAACTGTTTGCCGCTATGGTCCTGGCTGGGGTTGCCGGCCATTCGTTCGCAGCCGACACCATCAAGATCGGCATCGCAGGTCCAAAGACCGGTCCTGTGACGCAATACGGCGACATGCAATTCATGGGTGCCAAGCAGGCGATCGCCGACATCAACGCCAAGGGCGGCGTCGACGGCAAAATGCTTGAAGCCAAAGAATACGACGACGCTTGCGATCCGAAACAAGCCGTTGCCGTAGCCAACAAAGTGGTCAACGACGGCGTCAAGTTCGTGGTGGGTCACCTTTGCTCCAGCTCCACTCAGCCAGCAACCGACATCTACGAAGACGAAGGCGTGATCATGATCACTCCGGCGGCTACCAGCCCGGAAATCACCGCCCGTGGTTATAAACTGGTATTCCGCACCATCGGCCTGGACAGCGCCCAGGGCCCGGCCGCCGGCAACTACATCGCCGACTTCGTGAAGCCCAAGGTGGTTGCCGTACTGCACGACAAACAGCAATACGGTGAAGGCATCGCTACTGCCGTTAAACAGACCCTTGAGAAGAAAGGCGTGAAAGTCGCTGTCTTCGAAGGCCTGAACGCCGGCGATAAAGACTTCTCCTCGATCATCCAGAAGCTCAAGCAAGCCAACGTCGACTTCGTCTACTACGGCGGCTACCACCCAGAGCTGGGCCTGATCCTGCGCCAAGCCAAGGAAAAAGGCCTGAGCGCCAAGTTCATGGGCCCGGAAGGCGTTGGCAACGACTCCATCTCGCAAATTGCCCAGGACGCTTCCGAAGGCCTGCTGGTAACCTTGCCTAAATCCTTCGACACCGACCCTGCCAACAAAGCCATTGTTGAAGAGTTCGCCAAGAACAAGCAGGACCCAACCGGTCCGTTCGTGTTCCCGGCTTACTCTGCGGTTGAAGTCATCGCCGGCGGTATCGCTGCCGCGAAGAGCGAAGACACCGCCAAAGTGGCAGCTGCCATCCACGCAGGTACTTTCAAGACCCCGACGGGCGATCTGAGCTTCGACGCCAAGGGCGACCTGAAGGACTTCAAGTTCGTGGTCTACGAATGGCACTTCGGTAAGCCAAAAACCGAAGTTTCCCCTCAGTAAGCCAGGCGTTACTGGTTAACAAGCCCACTGTGAAAGCAGTGGGCTTTGTTTTACGAGGTTTATGGGCCTGTCACCCGCGATCCGGGCGCTGGCTCACCTGAAAATCTTAAAACCGTCACCAGCGGTTCGCTGGCAAACGCTTTGTGCAAATGTGCTCATAGAACACAGCGCAGGGCCGGAACATGACTCCACCAGTGAAATGCGTATCGGGTTTTTAGGAGCGCTGTAATGCCTGAGATCTATCATTTTTTCCAACAGCTGGTTAATGGCCTGACCATTGGCAGCACCTATGCCTTGATAGCCATTGGCTACACAATGGTTTACGGCATCATTGGAATGATCAACTTCGCCCATGGCGAGGTGTACATGATTGGTTCCTACGTGGCCTTCATCGCCCTTGCCGGGCTGGCCATGATGGGTATCCACTCTCTGCCGCTGTTGATGACCGCCGCGTTTATCGCGTCGATTGTTGTAACCAGTGCCTACGGCTACAGCATCGAGCGGGTTGCCTATCGTCCCTTGCGTGGCAGCAACCGTTTGATCCCGCTGATTTCCGCCATCGGCATGTCGATATTCCTGCAGAACACTGTATTGCTGTCCCAGGACTCCAAGGACAAGTCCATTCCCAACCTGATTCCGGGGAGCATCTCCTTCGGCCCAGGTGGCGCACAAGAAGTGCTGATTTCCTACATGCAGATCCTGGTGTTCGTCGTCACGCTGGTGGCGATGCTGGGCCTGACGCTGTTCATTTCCCGCTCCCGTCTGGGGCGCGCCTGCCGGGCCTGCGCCGAAGACATCAAGATGGCCAACCTGCTGGGCATCAACACCAACAACATCATTGCCCTGACCTTCGTCATCGGTGCTGCGCTGGCGGCCGTCGCGGCGGTACTGCTGAGCATGCAGTACGGCGTGATCAACCCCAACGCCGGTTTCCTGGTAGGCCTCAAGGCCTTTACCGCAGCGGTATTGGGCGGCATCGGCAGTATTCCGGGCGCCATGCTCGGCGGGCTGGTGCTGGGCGTGGCTGAAGCCTTTGGTGCCGATATCTTCGGCGACCAATACAAGGACGTGGTGGCGTTCGGCCTGTTGGTTCTGGTGCTGTTGTTCCGTCCGACCGGCATTCTGGGCCGTCCGGAGGTTGAGAAAGTATGAGCAGATATCTTAAATCGGCGTTTTTCAGCGCCTTGCTGGTGTGGGCCGTGGCCTTTCCGGTACTGGGCCTCAAACTGAGCATTGTGGGCATCAACCTGGAAGTGCATGGCACCGGTCCCGTGACCCTGACCATCATCGCCCTGTGCTCGGTGCTGATGTTCCTGCGCGTGCTGTTCACCCAGCAGGTCGGCGCCTTGTTCAAGGGCAACCGTGGGCCGTTGGTATCGCCCAAGGTCAGCCAGTTCCTGACCCTGCCGCGCACCCAACGCTACATCATCATCGGCCTGATCGTTGCCGCGCTGATCTGGCCGTTCTTCGGCTCACGCGGCGCGGTGGATATCGCGACGCTGATCCTGATCTACGTGTTGCTGGGCCTGGGCCTGAACATCGTGGTGGGCCTGGCCGGCCTGCTCGACCTGGGTTATGTGGGCTTCTACGCCGTGGGTGCCTACACCTACGCGTTGCTCTCGCATTACCTGGGCTGGGGCTTCTGGATCTGCCTGCCGCTGGCGGGTATGGCGGCGGC
This sequence comes from Pseudomonas sp. LBUM920, assembly GCF_003852315.1. Taxonomy (NCBI): domain Bacteria; kingdom Pseudomonadati; phylum Pseudomonadota; class Gammaproteobacteria; order Pseudomonadales; family Pseudomonadaceae; genus Pseudomonas; species Pseudomonas edsoni (SeqCode). Next base: position 1,539,335 of record NZ_CP027762.1, on the reverse strand, counting down.
CACGTTCGGCTTCCTGCTGGGCTTCCCGGTGCTGCGCCTGCGCGGTGACTATTTGGCGATCGTGACCCTGGGCTTCGGTGAAATCATCCGGCTGTTCCTGCGTAACCTCACCGATATCACCGGCGGCCCCAACGGCATCAGCAGCATCCCCAAGCCGACGTTCTTCGGGCTGTCGTTCGACCGCACCGCCGCCGAGGGCATGCAGACGTTCCACGAGTACTTCGGGATCGACTACAACCCGGTGAGCAAAGTGGTGTTCCTGTACCTGGTGGCCCTCTTGCTGGCACTGGCGGCACTGTTCGTGATCAACCGCCTGCTGCGCATGCCGATCGGACGGGCGTGGGAAGCGTTGCGCGAAGATGAGATCGCCTGCCGAGCGCTAGGCATGAACCCGACCGTCATCAAACTTTCGGCCTTCACCCTCGGGGCAACGTTCGCCGGTTTCGCCGGCAGCTTCTTCGCGGCGCGCCAAGGCTTGGTGACCCCGGAGTCGTTCACCTTTATCGAGTCGGCGATCATCCTCGCCATCGTCGTACTGGGTGGCATGGGCTCGCAGCTGGGCGTGATCCTGGCGGCCATCGTAATGATCCTGCTGCCGGAGATGATGCGAGAGTTCAGCGAATACCGCATGTTGATGTTCGGCGCCATGATGGTGCTGATGATGATTTGGCGTCCTCAAGGTCTGCTGCCGATGCAACGCCCACACATGGAGCTGCGCAAATGAGCCGCGAGATCCTGAAAGTCGAAAACTTGAGCATGCGCTTCGGCGGTTTGCTGGCGGTCAACGGCGTGGCCCTGACCGTGAAAGAAAAACAGGTGGTGGCACTGATCGGCCCGAACGGCGCCGGCAAAACCACGGTGTTCAACTGCCTCACCGGCTTTTACAAGCCGAGCGGTGGCAGCATCCTGCTGGACGGCCAGCCGATCCAGGGCCTGGCCGGCCACGAAATCGCCCGCAAGGGCGTGGTGCGCACCTTCCAGAACGTGCGGTTGTTCAAGGACATGACGGCGGTCGAGAACCTGCTGATTGCCCAGCACCGTCACTTGAACACCAACTTTTTTGCTGGCCTGTTCAAGACCCCGGCGTTCCGCAAGAGCGAACGCGAGGCGATGGAATACGCCGAGTACTGGCTGGACAAGGTCAACCTCACCGAGTTTGCCAACCGCCCTGCCGGCACCCTGGCTTACGGGCAGCAACGTCGCCTGGAAATCGCCCGCTGCATGATGACCCGCCCGCGGATCCTCATGCTCGACGAACCGGCCGCCGGCCTGAACCCCAAGGAAACCGAAGACCTCAAGGCGCTGATCAGCGTGTTGCGTGAAGAAAACAACGCCACGGTGCTGTTGATCGAACACGACATGAAACTGGTCATGAGCATTTCCGACCACATCGTGGTGATCAACCAGGGCACACCGCTGGCCGACGGGACACCGGAACAGATCCGCGACAATCCTGAAGTGATCAAAGCCTATTTGGGGGAAGCGTAAAATGCTGCAATTCGAAAACGTTTCCACTTTCTACGGCAAGATCCAGGCCCTGCACAGCGTCAACGTGGAAGTGCGCCAAGGTGAAATCGTCACGCTGATCGGCGCCAACGGTGCCGGCAAATCGACCTTGCTGATGACACTGTGCGGTTCGCCGCAGGCGCACAGCGGCAGCATCCGCTACATGGGTGAAGAACTGGTGGGGCAACAGTCCTCGCAGATCATGCGCAAGAGCATTGCGGTGGTGCCCGAAGGCCGTCGCGTGTTCTCGCGCCTGACCGTGGAGGAGAACCTGGCCATGGGCGGGTTCTTCACCGACAAGGGCGACTACCAGGAGCAGATGGACAAGGTGTTGCACTTGTTCCCCAGGCTCAAGGAACGCTTCAGCCAGCGCGGCGGCACCATGTCCGGCGGCGAGCAGCAAATGCTCGCCATCGGCCGTGCGCTGATGAGCAAGCCCAAGCTGTTGTTGCTCGACGAACCTTCGCTGGGCCTGGCACCGATCATCATCCAGCAGATCTTCGACATCATCGAACAACTGCGCAAGGACGGTGTGACGGTGTTCCTGGTCGAGCAAAACGCCAACCAGGCGCTGAAAATCGCCGACCGCGCCTACGTGCTGGAAAACGGCCGGGTGGTGATGCAGGGCACCGGGGAGCAGTTGCTCACGGATCCGAAAGTGCGTGAAGCCTACCTCGGTGGCTGAGCCATTGGCGTAAACAAAAACGGCCCTCGGGCCGTTTTTTTATGTGGTTTTTAGCGCGTCGTGCCCAGTGACCTTTGCTGGCCCGTTGGCCGACGAGCATCAAGCCAGCGCCCGTGACCAGCAAGCCCGCAGCGAGAAAGATATACACGCCATACACGTCCAACGGCATGTCGAAATACCCGATAACGTGCTGCGCCAGGTTTAAGGTCTGGGAACACACCAGCGTGCCGGCAAGCGAGGCGATGGCCAGTGGTGCCACCAGCACACGAGGTATCGCCGAGGCAGCCACTGCCAGACCTACGGCCGTCGGCAGAAAGGCGCTGTTGTGAAACTGGTCCGTCACCCACCAGACGATGACAGTGCTCTCGAAAACGAACTCACCAAACGACGAAAGCGCTTGCCCCAGCCAAAGAAATGAAAAATTCCTGCTGATGAAAAAATCTGTAAAGCGCTTGTTCAACACCAAAGCTCCCTATTGGTCGTAACGTCGCCGGGCATTGCGCGATCCTACAGCAAGGTGGTGCAGCACCACCGATACCAGAACCCTCAGGCTCAGGGGCTATTGGCTGTGAATCGAAAATTTATTTGCAACCTGCTGTAACGCAACCTGAAGCCTTGACTCTAGAGGGGTAAGCAAGCACAAACGCTTCCTTACCCACCCTCATTGCTGGAGATACACCATGACCACTAAATTGTCCGCCGCAACCCTGATCCTGGCTCTCGGTTCGGCCCTGAGCCTGTCTGCCCTGTCGAACATGGCCCACGCCGACGACGCCAAGATGGACAAATGCTTCGGCGTCGCTGAAGCCGGCAAGAACGATTGCGCTGCAGGCGCCGGCACTTCCTGCGCCGGCACCTCGAAAGTCAAAGACCAGGCCAACGCCTGGAAGCTGGTCCCGGCCGGCACTTGCGCCAAGACCCCAAGCTCCACCTCGCCGACCGGTTTCGGCCAGGCAGCCGCCTTCACCGCCAAGTCCTGAAACAGCCCACAGCCTGAGTACTGATGATGACGCTTTTACCCCGACACACCGTCTCACCTGCTCAGGTGCCCGGCCTTCCCCTCAGGGCCGGGCTGGGGCTGAAGAACGAGCACTTCATCGAAGTGCTCGAGACCTCGCCCGATATCGGTTTTTTTGAAGTGCACGCCGAAAACTACATGGTCGCCGGCGGGCCGTTCCATCATTACCTGGGGTTGATCCGCGAGCAGTACCCGCTGTCACTGCACGGCGTGGGCCTGTCCATCGGCGGCGAAGGCCCGCTCAACCGTGAGCACCTGGCACGGTTGGCCTTGCTGATCGAACGCTATCAACCCCACTCGTTTTCCGAACACCTGGCCTGGTCGAGCCACGGCCCGGTGTTTCTCAATGACTTGCTGCCCCTGGCCTACGACGCCGCCACACTGAACCGGGTGTGCGAGCACATCGACCAGGTGCAAAGCACGCTCAAGCGGCCGATGCTGCTGGAAAATCCGTCGACCTATCTGCAATTCGAGCGCTCCACCCTGAACGAAACGGACTTCATCAGCGAGGTCATCCGCCGCACGGGCTGCGGCCTGCTGCTGGACGTCAACAACGTCTATGTGTCGTGCATCAATCACCAGCGCGAGGCGCTTTCCTACATCGACGCGCTGCCATTAAACGCCGTCCGGGAGATACATCTGGCGGGGTTTGCCGAAGACACTGACAGCCTGGGCGATCGTCTGCTGATCGACGACCATGGCGCGCCCATCGATAACGCGGTGTGGCAGTTATACGAACAGGTACTCACGCGCACGGGCCCGGTGGCCACACTGATCGAGCGGGATAACCAGTTGCCTGCGTTCAGTGTGCTGCATGCCGAAGCTCAACACGCCGACTGGCATCTATTGCAGGTGAACGTATGAGCCATCACGCTGCGTTTGCCGACGCGCTGATCGATCCCGACCTGGCGTGCCCCGACGGCCTGTTCAGCCGCAACGGCGCCGACCCGGCCAGCCGTTTCGCGGTGTATCGCAACAATGTTCACAGCGCGTTGATCAACGCGTTGGCAACCGCTTACCCCGTAACCTTGCAGTTGGTCGGCGATGAGTTTTTTCGCGCCATGGCTGGTCTTTTTGTTCAGGCGAGCCCACCTGACAGCCCGCTGATGAGCGAGTACGGCAGCGCGTTCGCAGGGTTTATTCAGGCCTTTGAGCCGGCGGCCAGCGTGCCCTACCTGGCTGACGTCGCCAGGCTCGAGCGCTTGCGGGTTTGTGCCTATCACGCGGCAGACACCCAGCCGCTGGACCAGCAAACCATTCTCCAAACACTGCAAGGCCAGACAGACCTGGGCAAGCTGCGCCTGCACCTGCATCCATCCCTGGCCACCCTGAATAGCGCTTACGCAGTGGTGGCCGTTTGGGCTGCGCACCAGACCGAAGGTGGCCTGGCCACCCTGAATCCCTGGCACGCCCAAAGCGCGCTGGTGTTACGCCAAGGCTTGGCGGTCAAGGTATTCGCCATCGACAGCGGCTCGGTCGCGTTCATCGACAGCCTGAATCACGGCACGGCACTGGAGACAGCGGTGCAGCACGCGCTTGAAGCATCGGCGCAGTTCGACCTGAACCAATGCCTGGCCCTGTTGATCAGCCACGACGCCATCACTCATTTGCACCTCGAACAAAAGGTATTGCCATGAACACATCCCCTTCGAGTCTGGTCAATCGGGTCATTGCTCTGTTCGAGAAAATCCCCTACAGCCTGATCGCCTTTCTCGCACGATTTTCCATTGCCGCGGTGTTTTGGAAATCGGGGCAGACCAAGGTCGAGGGCTTTGCCATCGACTTGATCAGCGGCACGTTCCAATTCGGCGAGCCGCGTCTTGCGGCGTCCACACTGCCGCTGTTTCGCAGCGAATACCACGTGCCCTTGCTGTCACCGGAAGTCGCCGCGCACATGGCGGCGTTTGCCGAGCATTTCTTCCCGGTGCTGATCCTGGTGGGTTTTGCCACGCGGTTCTCGGCCCTGGCCCTGATCGGCATGACCTTGACCATTCAACTCTTCGTTTACCCGGACGCCTACCCGACCCACGGCACCTGGATCACCGTGCTGCTGCTGTTGGTCGCCAAGGGCCCGGGCTGCCTGTCCATCGACCATTTGATTGCACGCCGCTACCGCTGAAGACGGTCCAGGGCCTCGCCGCTGCGCTTGAACCAATCCACCAGGTAGTCGGCCAGCACTTGGGTGCGACGCGGCAAGCCACCCTGATACGGGTGAACCAGGTACATCGGCATGCTACGCGTCTGATAATCGCGCAGGAGCCAGCGCAATCTCCCGTCAGCCAGTTCCGCGGGTAACACGTAGGACGGCAGGCGGGCGATTCCGGCGCCCACCAGGGCGGCCTTTTTCAACAGGTTGTAATGGTTGGAGGCAAAGGTGCCACTGACCCGCACTCGAAGCAGTTCGTGCTGCTGGTGGTACAGCCATTCTTCACGCCCGCTGTAGTGGCTGTTGAGCAGGCAGGTGTGCGTCGCCAGGTCTGCCGGGTTCAGCGGCTCGCCGTGTTGCTCCAGGTAGGCCGGGCTGGCGCAGGTCATTTCATGCCAGGCCAGCAGCGGTTTGGCCACCAGACGCTCATTTTCGATGGCGCCGGAACGCACACCCAAGTCAAACCCATCCCGCGCCAGGTCTCGATAACGGTTGTTCAATTCCAGTTCGATCTGCACTTGGGGGTACTGTTTGGAGAACTCCAGCAGCAAGCCATCGAAGAAGGTTTCTCCCAACGACACCGGAACCGTCATACGCACTGGCCCGGCCAAATCGTCCTTGAGCCGCGCCAATGCCTGACGGGCGCGTTCCACTTGAACCACCAGCGCTTGAGCCTGGGGCAACAGCGCTGCACCGGCTGCGGTCAGGCTGAGCTTGCGGGTGGTGCGGTGCAGCAACACCACGCAAAACTGCGCCTCCAACTGGCTGATACGCTTGGACAACTGGCCCTTGCTGCACCCCAGTTGCTCGGCCGCCAGGGTGAAACTGCCGGCTTCGATCAGAACGGCAAAGGCCGCCAAGTCATCCATCTCGCTCATGGATTGTTTCCATTTGAAAACCAAAGGTTGCCTATTAGCACGTTTATCCACCTGAAAAGCCACACTAGACTGAACCTTCACTTACCCCAGGAGGAACAGCACGATGAAAATCCTATTGATTGGTGCCAGCGGCACGGTCGGCTCGGCAGTCAAGGCAGAACTGGCTCAGCGTCACGAGGTGATCAGCATCGGTCGCACAAGCGGCGACTTTCAGGTGGATATCAGCGACAGCGCGTCGATCCGCAAGCTGTTCGAACAGACCGGCAAGTTCGATGCCCTGATCTGCGCGGCCGGTAGCGTGAATTTCGTAGCACTGGGTGAAATGAGCGAAAGCGATTTTGACCTGGGCCTGCGCGACAAGCTGATGGGCCAGGTCAACCTGCTGCTGATCGGCCGCGAATATGCCAACGACGGCGCCTCGTTCACCTTCACCAGCGGCATCCTCAACCGTGACCCCATCCGTACCGGCGCCTCGGCCGCATTGGTCAATGGCGCCATTGACGCCTTCGTCAAAGCCGCGGCGATCGAATTGCCACGCGGCCTGCGCGTCAACGCCGTGAGCCCGACCGTCCTGCTGGAAGCGATGGGCAGCTACGCCCCGTATTTCCGCGGTTACAAACCGGCTCCGGGTGCCGACGTAGCACTGGCCTACGCCAAAAGCGTAGAAGGCCTGCAGACCGGCCAGACGTTTATCGTCGGCTGAATCCGGCGTCTGTCAGAATTGCCTGAAGCCGGGCGCTGGGGTTGTGGTGCGGCGTCAGCCTGCGTAACGTGGCGGCACTTGTTTGGAGACCCGATAAATGCGCGCCGCCCGTACCCTAGTTCTGTTTGCCCTGCTGCCTCTGTTCACCGCTTGCCAGATGTTCGAGAGCGAGCCGGCAAAGCCGTCTACCGCCGGGTTGACCCGCATGCAGGGTGAATTGACGGCCGTTGACGGCAAGCTGTTGTTCCAGCCTTGCGGTGACAAACGCAACTACGTGGTCAACGACGCCGGCGGCACCAGCATCCTGCAGGAAGCCGCCTCACTGGCTGGGCAACAGGGCGCACTGTTTGCCGACTTGCGCGGCAAGTTCTCCGGGGTTGCCACTGGCACCCAGGGCTCGGTAGAGCTGCAACAGCTCTATCGCATGGAACGTTCGACTTCGGCCTGCAACGACCCGGACTTCAAGCGCATGGTGCTGCGCGCCAATGGCCATAAACCCGCCTGGGCGATGAATGTGACCGCCAAGGGCATGGTGCTGGAGCGCGAAGGCCAGCCACCCTTGGCGGTGCCTTTTGTGGAAGAGCAACTGGGCGACGGCCGTTTCAACCTGATGACCGAAGCCAATAACCAGCACATCGAACTCTGGGTCGCGCCGCAGCGGTGCATCGACAGCGTCAGCGGCAGCCTGCAACACATGACCGCCGAGTTGCGCGTCAACGGCCAAGTGCAGCGTGGTTGCGCGGCATTCGGCGGTTCTCGCGACGACTGATTCGGCCCAACGCTGTTTTAACGTGTCGGAAAACCGCCTTTGGGGCTTATAATCGCCGGTTTGCAAAACAGCCGGCCTTTTTGTCCGCCGCCTACCGGATCCCGTCATGTTACGAATCACCGAACTCAAGCTGCCCATCGACCATCCCGAAGAAGACCTGCGGCCTGCCATCGTGCAGCGCCTGGGCATCGCCAGTGATGACCTGCTCGATTTCACCCTGTTCAAACGCAGCTATGACGCCCGCAAAAAGTCGTCGGAGCTGTGCTTCATCTACACCATCGACCTGAACGTGAAAGGCGAAGCCGCCCTGCTGCTCAAGTTCGCCGATGACCGCAACGTCAACCCGGCGCCGGATGTCAGTTACAAGGTGGTGGGTCAGGCGCCGGAAGGCCTGGTCGAACGGCCGATCGTGGTGGGGTTTGGTCCGTGCGGGATCTTCGCCGGGCTGCTGCTCGCGCAAATGGGCTTCAAGCCGATCATCCTCGAGCGCGGCAAAGAAGTGCGCCAGCGCACCAAGGACACCTGGGGCCTGTGGCGCAAAAACGTGCTCAATCCCGAGTCCAACGTGCAGTTTGGTGAAGGCGGCGCCGGGACCTTCTCCGACGGCAAGCTCTACAGCCAGATCAAGGACCCGAAATTCCACGGTCGCAAGGTCCTGCACGAGTTCGTCAAGGCCGGTGCGCCGGAAGAAATCCTCTACGTCAGCAAGCCGCACATCGGCACGTTCCGCCTCACCGGCGTGGTGGAAAACATGCGCCAGCAGATCATCGCCCTGGGCGGTGAAGTACGTTTCGAACAGCGCGTTACCGATGTGCTGATCGAAGACGGCCAGCTGAACGGCGTGGTCATCGACAGTGGCGAGCAACTGCTCTCCAAGCACGTGATCCTGGCCCTGGGCCACAGCGCCCGCGACACCTTCCGCATGCTGCACGGGCGTGGCGTGTACATGGAGGCCAAGCCGTTCTCGGTGGGCTTCAGGATTGAACACCCGCAATCGCTGATCGACGCGGCGCGCCTGGGCAAATACGCCGGGCATCCAAAACTCGGCGCGGCCGACTACAAGCTGGTGCACCACGCCAAGAACGGCCGCTCGGTCTACAGCTTCTGCATGTGCCCAGGCGGCACGGTAGTGGCGGCGACGTCCGAGCCAAACCGCGTGGTAACCAACGGCATGAGCCAGTACTCGCGCAACGAACGCAATGCCAACTCCGGCATCGTCGTCGGCATCACGCCGGAGGTGGACTACCCGGGTGGCCCGCTGGCGGGCATCGAGTTGCAGGAGCGCCTGGAGTCCCACGCCTACATCCTCGGCGGCAGCAACTACGAGGCTCCGGCGCAACTGGTGGGGGATTTCATCGCGGGCAAGCCATCCACGGCCATCGGCAGCGTGGAACCGTCCTACAAGCCCGGCGTGTCGCTGGGTGACTTGGCCCTGGCCTTGCCGGACTTTGCCATCGAAGCGATTCGTGAAGCGTTGCCGGCGTTCGAGAAGCAGATCAAAGGTTACTCGTTGCACGATGCGGTGCTGACCGGCATCGAGACGCGCACGTCCTCGCCGCTGCGGATTACCCGTAACGAGTCGATGCAGAGCTTGAACGTGAAAGGTTTATTCCCGGCCGGTGAAGGTGCGGGTTATGCCGGTGGGATTCTGTCGGCGGGCGTTGACGGGATTCGGATTGCCGAGGCGTTGGCGCGGGATATGCTCGGCATAGAGGCCTAAGCACTCTATTACAGCCAACCCGACCAAAGGTGGGAGCGGGCTTGCCCGCGATGGCAGAGTCTCAGTCGCCGAACTTATCGACTGAAACACCGGCATCGTAGGCAAGCCCGCCCCCACATTGGTTTTTGCCGGTTTTCAGATGTTTGCGCGCAGGATTGTCTCCGGCAACGGCTCACCCCGTTCAACACTGGCCGCAACGGCGGCAATCAGCCCGCTCAACTCATACCCTTGCCCGGCGAGCCACGCCTGATCGTAGTAAGTCGTGGCATACCGCTCGCCCCCGTCACACAAAATTGCCACGATCGACCCAGACTCCCCCGCCGCTTGCATCTGCTGCGCCGCCACCAAGGCACCGATCAGGTTGGTCCCGCTGGAACCACCGACCCGCCGCCCAAGACGCTCGGCCAAGTAATGCATGGCCGCCAGTGACAGCGCATCCGGTACCTTGACCATCGCATCAATTACCTTGGGCAAAAACGACGCCTCGACGCGTGGCCGGCCGATCCCTTCGATCCGCGAACCGCAATCCAGGCGCAAGCTGGCGTCGCCCGTCTGGTAATAGTCAAAGAACACCGAGCGTTCGGCGTCGGCACACAGCACGCGGGTGCAATGCTGGCGATAGCGCACGTAACGCCCCAGCGTCGCGGTGGTGCCGCCGGTGCCAGGGCTGGAAATCAACCAGCTCGGCTCGGGGTAATGCTCAAACCGCATCTGTTGGAAGATCGACTCGGCGATATTGTTGTTCGCCCGCCAGTCCGTCGCGCGCTCGGCATAGGTGAATTGGTCCATGAAGTGACCGCCACTTTCCTGCGCCAACCGCTCGGACTCGGCGTAAATCTGCGTCGGATCCTTCACCAGATGGCTCTTGCCGCCGTAGAAGGCGATCTGGGCGATTTTCTCCTGAGACGTGGTGGCTGGCATCACCGCAATGAACGGCAGGCCAAGCAGCCGCGCGAAATACGCTTCCGAAATTGCCGTCGACCCACTGGAGGCCTCAATCACCGGCGCGCCCGGCTTGAGCCAGCCATTACACAGCGCGTACAGAAACAGTGAACGGGCCAGCCGATGCTTCAGGCTGCCGGTGGGGTGGCTGGACTCGTCCTTGAAGTACAACTCGATACCCGGCAACCCCGGCAACGGCAAAGGGATCAGGTGCGTGTCGGCGCTACGCTGGAAGTCCGCTTCAATGATGCGAATGGCTTCGCGGGCCCAGGTACGGTGGTCACTCATAAGGTGCGTCTCTAAAGATTTCAGCGCCAATTTTAGGGAGTTTCCTACACTGCACACAGATACAGTGGCGACTCAAATAGACACACAATTGCTAGGCTCTGGCGCAACGCCGACTCTGCCCGTCCCTTATAACAAATAAGAATATAACTTTTGTTTTAACAACTAACGGTACGGGTTAGGGTACCCACCTATTGAACCTGGATTGGAGAGCATCCCTTGCCTCTGCGTAGCACTTTCACCCGTTTCTTCCAGCTGGAAGCCGCCAGCGGTCTGTTGTTGATCGCCGCTGCCGCCTTGGCGCTGATCATCAACAATTCACCGTTGTCACACCTCTACAACGCGTTTCTCGATGTACCGGTGGTGGCACAGATTGGCGCGCTGAAAATCGCCAAGCCTGCCCTGCTGTGGATCAACGATGGCCTGATGGCCTTGTTCTTCCTGCTGATCGGCCTGGAGGTGAAGCGCGAGCTGCTCGACGGCCACCTGTCCAAACCCTCGCAAGTGGTACTGCCGGGGGCCGCAGCCATTGGCGGCATGGTGGTGCCGGCGCTGATCTACTGGGCGATCAACAAGGACTACCCCGCTGCACTCTCCGGCTGGGCAATCCCCATGGCCACCGATATCGCTTTTGCACTGGGCGTGCTGGCCCTGTTGGGCAAGCGCGTGCCGGTATCGCTGAAACTGTTCCTGATGACCCTGGCGATCATTGATGACCTCGGCGCAATCATCGTCATCGCCGTGTTCTACTCCGCGGACCTGTCCGGTGCTGCTCTGGCCGGTGCAGGGGCGTGCCTGATTGCCTTGATCGCGATGAACCGCCTGGGCGTGATCAAACTCGGGCCCTACCTGATCATCGGTCTGATCCTGTGGGTGTGTGTGCTCAAGAGTGGCGTGCATGCCACGCTGGCCGGCGTGACCCTGGCCTTCTGCATCCCGCTGCGCACCAAAAATGCCGAGCCCTCGCCCCTGAGGACGTTGGAACACGCCCTGCATCCGTGGGTGGCCTACGCCATCCTGCCGCTGTTTGCCTTCGCCAACGCGGGCGTTTCCCTGGCCGGCGTGAGCCTGGAAAGCTTCACTCACCATGTGCCCATGGGCATCGCCGCCGGCCTGTTGATCGGCAAGACCATCGGCGTGTTCGGCCTCACCTGGCTCGCCATCAAGACCGGCCTTGCCGCGCTGCCCAGCGGCGCGAACTGGGGCCAGGTGTTCGGGGTGGCGATCCTGTGCGGTATCGGCTTTACAATGAGCCTGTTTGTCGGCTCACTGGCGTTTGTGCCGGGTGCCAGCGAATTCGCCGGGGAGGATCGAATGGGTATTCTGACCGGGTCGATCCTGGCCGCGTGTATGGGTTATGCCGTGACCGCGATGGCGAGTCGCAAGAAAGCCTGAGGGTTGCGAAAGCACCCAAAACCCCAATCGGTGAGCCCGATTGGGGTTTTTCTTTTTCTGAAGATGACACTTACCTCAAACGCCTAAAGACTTTGCGCGCGCCGCCGACTAGTGATTGTGGCGCTACCACTGTCCCTGCCAGGGACACCCGCCCGACACAGCTCTCCAACGCGTATTCAGCCCGAGCGAAAATCCCATGTTCCTGAGAAATATAAGAATCGCTGCCAGAGCCTTCATCGGCTTCGCGGCCATTGCGTCGCTGAGTGTGTTTCTCGGTCTGTTCGCCCTCAAACAGATTGGCGAAGTCCAGTCCCAGGCGGCCGACATTCAGAACAACTGGATGCAGCGTGTCAGGATTCTGGCCCTGGCCAACGCGTCGCTCGACCGTTTTCGCTTGGGCGAAATGGCGCACATCCTGTCGTCAAGCGATGCGGACATGCAGACCTATGAAGACAAATCCGCCGGCCGCCTGAAAAGCGTCAAGGAACAGCTGGCCCAATATGCCGCGCTGCTACGCACACCCGAGGAAAAATCGCGCCTGGATGTGTTCAACCAGAGCCTGGATGCCTACGCGAAGAACCATACCGAAATGCTCAAGCGCTCGCGCTCGGGCGACAAAGCCGGCGCCCGCGACTTTCTCAACAGCATTCGAGAAAGCTACGAGCAGATGACCAAGAACTTCGACCAGTTGATCGACCTCGCCAACAAAGGCGCCGAACAGGCCGGCCAAACCTCCGCAGGCGCTTACCAGCATGCCGTGAGCGGCATCACAATCGTCATTTTGCTGGTCAGTGCCGGCACAGTGCTGGTGGCCTGGTTGCTGACCCGCAGCATTACCGGCCCCATCATTGAAGCGGTGCAGGTGGCCGAAACCATCGCCAAGGGCGACCTCACCCAGCCCATAAACCCTACAGGCAATGACGAAGCCACGCGCTTGCTCCGGGCACAGGAAACCATGCGTAACAACCTGGTGCAGACTCTGCGGCAAATCACCGGCTCATCCAGCCAGCTGGCCGCTGCGGCCGAAGAGTTGAATGCCGTCACCGCCGAGGGCAGCCGCGACCTGCAACAGCAACATGGCGAAATCGAGCAGGCAGCCACGGCCGTCACTCAGATGACCACCGCGATTGAGGAGGTCGCGCGAAACGCGGCATCAACCTCCGACCTGTCCCAGGAATCACGCAGCATTGCGCTGAAGGGCCAACAGCGCATGGTAGAGGCACTGAATTCGATCCAGGCGCTGACCCGTGGGGTCGAGGTCAGCTCAGGGCAAGTGGGCGGCCTCGCCGAGCAGGCCAAAGGCATCGGCAAAGTGCTCGATGTGATCCGCACCATTGCCGAGCAAACCAACCTGCTGGCGCTTAACGCGGCCATCGAAGCCGCGCGTGCCGGTGAGGCCGGACGTGGTTTCGCCGTGGTCGCCGACGAGGTTCGTGCACTGGCCCATCGCACCGCCCAATCGACCCAGGAAATCGAGCAGATGATCGGCAGCATTCAGGCCAACACGGCCAGCACCGTCAACACCATGCTCGACAGCAGCGCCATGACTCAGCAAACCTTGGGGCTGGCCGAGCTGGCGCAACAAGCGCTGGCAGACATTCTGGCCGCCAACGATGAAATCAATGACCGCAATCTGGTGATCACCACGGCGGCGGCGGAACAAGCCGACGTTGCTCGAGCAGTCGATCGCAATTTGCTGAACATTCAGCAGCTGTCGATTCAGTCGGCAGAGGGCTCGACCCAAACGACTGCAGCCTCGCAGTCCCTCGCCAGCCTGGCCCATGAGTTGAACACGACGGTCAAGCACTTCCAGGTTTGAGGTCACGCAGCGTGCGCGGCACACCGCGCCTGCAATAAAAAACCCCAACCGATCACTCGGTTGGGGTTTTTTATTGCAAGGACCGGCGTTTAACGAGTAACGCGGCTGGTACCGTCAACGGTCATGATGCGTACACGGTCGCCGATGCGGAAGATTTCATTTTCCTGCACGGCTTGTACGTAGGCACGCATGCTGCCGTCGTCTTCGCGAACGGTGATTTCCACGCCTTGGGTGCGGGTCAAGCCTTCTTCAGTGGCCGAGCCCAGCAGGCCGCCGGCTACGGCGCCGATCACGGCGGTCACAATGCTGCCACGGCCGCCGCCGATGGCGCTGCCGCCAACACCGCCGATGACTGCGCCAGCGGCGCCGCCAATTGGGGTCTTGGTGCCTTCGATTTTCACTGGACGCAGGGATTCAATGGTGCCCATGCGAACGGTCTGTACACGACGCGCCTCGTCACGAGAGTACGAGTCGCCGGTCAGACTCGAGGCGCAGCCACCCAACAGCAACGACAGGGTGGTAAAGCAGGCAACTAGTAAAACGGACTTACGCATAGCATCAACTCCAAAGGACAGGTATTCATTAGACGCTGCGGCTTGGCGCCTGTCACGGCGAGCACCGCAGAAAATTGCTTTCATTCAGCCTTAGTACAGACTGCTAGCACCAGAAAAATAGACGAACGGTTGCACTCAACTGTTCCGAAGAATGTCATGAACGCGTTCATCATTATTGTAGTCGCGCAGCAGCACACGCCGAAGACATATGGATAAAGACTTCGCCGTGGCGGGCAACATTCGAACGAGGTGACGAAAGGTGAAACTCAGGGCGCCAGGCGCTCACGAGTCCACTCGCCGGCTTGCAGGCGGTAGTTGAGGCGATCATGCAGGCGACTGGCGCGACCCTGCCAGAACTCGATGCGCTCGGGCAGCAGGCGATACCCGCCCCAATGCTCAGGGCAATCGGGTTGGATGTCGCTGAAACGCTGCTCGGTGGCCTTGAGCAAATCTTGCAGCTCTTCGCGATCACGGATAACCCGGCTCTGCGGCGACGCCCAGGCCCCAAGACGGCTTCCCAATGGGCGGACCTGAAAGTAAGCATCCGACTCTTCAGGCGTGACCTTGACCACCCGCCCTTCGATACGCACCTGGCGCTCCAGGGTGGGCCAGAAGAAGGTCATGGCTGCAAATGGCTGTGCCGCAAGCTGTTCGCCCTTGGCACTCTGATAATTGGTGAAGAAGGTAAAACCCTGTGTATCCAGGCCTTTGAGCAACAGGATACGACAGTGCGGACGACCGTCCTGGTCGACCGTGGCCAGAGTCATGGCATTGGCTTCCACCGGTGGCTGCTCGGTTTTCACCGCATCGGCAAACCACTGGTGGAACAATGCAAACGGCTCGCCCGGGGCCTGGGCCTCGCTCAAACCGTCCCGTGTGTAGTCACGGCGCATATCGGCCAATGCCTGGGTCATGCGGCTTTATCCTTCTGGTTCAACAGATCAGTTTTTCGCCTGGTCGTTTGTCGCTGGGGCGTCGGCCTTGGGTGCGGCTTTTTTCGCGGCCGGCTTGGCAGCAGCTTTTTTCGCAACAGGCTTGGCAGCGGCTTTCTTGACCGGAGCCTTTTTCGCCGGAGCGGCTTTTTTCGCAGCAGGCGCCGGTACGGGAGCGGGTGCAGTCTGCACGGCAACCATTTCCGCAACCGGTGGCTTGCCCGAGTTGTACTTGCTCAACAACGCCAACATCGTTGTACGCTGAGTGAACATGATTTCCATGCGACGGTTCAGCGCACGCCCCTGATTGCTATCGTTGGCAGCCCGCGGCATAAGGTCGCCCATGCCACGCATCATCAGGCGATCCTGCTTCAAGCCGCTGAGGCTGAAAATCGAAGCGATGGACTGCGCGCGCTCGCGAGTCAATGCCTGGCTCACTGGCTCGGCACCATTGGTGTCGACGTGGCCTAAGACCAACACAGCGGTCTTCGGATCGCCTTCAACCGCCTTGGCCACGCGAGTGAACGGGCCCAACGTAACCGGCAGCAGCATCGCCGGGCGTTTCGGGTTGTAAGAGCCATCAACCGGGGCGATCACGACCAATACGTTCTCGCGACGCTCCAATTGCAGGTTGCTGTCCTTGATGGCCGCACGCAGGCGCGGCTCATAGTCGTCCAGCCAGGCTTGAGTGATTTTCGGGTCAGGCATCGGCACGTTGGTCACGTCGACCTTGGCCAATGGTTTTGGCTTGCTTTCGAAAGGCCACCACCATTTGGTATCGGTGTCGGTCTTGGCCACCGCCGGGGTCGTCGGGTCTGCCGCCTTGAGGTCGGCTTTCAGATCGGCTTTGGCATCGGCCGCTTTTTCATCGGCGCTTTTAGAGGCGAACGGCCACCAGCTGGAGCCGGTCTCAGCCTTGGCTACGGGCGCAGGGGCGGCAGCAGCGGCAGGCGCTGGAGCAGCGGCGGCGGCAACCGGGGCTGCGGGCTTGGCGCCAGCGGCTGGTTTTGCATCCGGCACGGCGTCGGTTTTGGTTACTGCGTCCTTGGTAGCAGCCTTGTCTGATCCAAATGACCACCAATGCCCACCCTCGGCATCATTTTGTGGAGTTTGTGCGCAACCCGTAATTGTGAGGCACAGCGCCAGTGCCAAGGACTTGTTCGATAACATGAGATATCCACAAAATGAGAAAAAACCGGAGGGTCTGGTTGACCCGTTAAACAGACGCTTACAGAACATTGAAGTTACAAAATTTCGTTCAGCGCCTTCTTATAGTTGCCTTTGTAACAAAAAAACGTGAAACAGCAAGCTCTTTACAGACAACCGGCCAATATTCCGACCAACTTCTGCGCACGCGGGTCCATAAGTACATAAGGCCCCAGTGTATTAGTCACGAAACCAAATGCTACATCATGTTCCGGATCGGCAAAACCAACCGAACCACCCGCCCCCGGATGCCCAAACGCACGTGGGCCAAGGCCGAACGTCGCATTGGGCAAGTGCGGTTGATCCAACATGCAGCCCAAGCCGAAACGCGTTTGGGTCAATAAAGTTTTATCCGGTCCGATACTGTGTTCGCGGGTCAATTGTTCGAGCATGTCCGCCTCGAGCAAACTACCGTCCAACAATCCGCTATAAAAGCCCGCCAGGCTACGCGCGTTACCGTGACCATTTGCCGCTGGCTGCTGCATGCGCCGCCATTGAGGCTTATTAGTGCTTGTCAGAATAGACGGTGGGTTGGCAAATGCACGCGTAGTCATGGCCGCAGGTTCGCGCATCATAACTTGCAGTAATCGTTGAGCGGCTTCATCGCCCATATTGCCTTTGCTGCGCGCTATATGCGCAACACGGTAAAACTCTTCGTCCGCCAGGCCAACATGAAAGTCCAGCCCCAATGGCCGCGCAACCCGCGCCACAATTGATTCACCGGGCCCACGCCCGTCGGCGCGACGCAACAATTCACCGACCAGCCACCCATAGGTGATGGCCTCGTAGCCGTGGCCTTGGCCGGGCGTCCACCATGGGGCTTCGGCCGCCAGGGTGTCGACCATCAGTTGCCAGTCATAGAGGGCTTCGGCGGGGAGCATTTCGCGAATCGCCGGCAACCCGGCCTGGTGGCAGAGCAGCTGGCGCAGGGTGATGGCTTCCTTACCGGCCGCGGCAAACTCGGGCCAGTAATTGGCGACAGGGGCGTCGAGTTGCAACTTGCCCTCGGCCACCAATTGCAGGGCCGTCACGGCGGTGAAGGTCTTGGTGCAGGAAAACAGGTTGACGAGGGTGTCGCTGTGCCAGGCCTCGGCACCGTCCTTGTCGGCGGTGCCTGCCCACAGGTCGACGACGGTTTCGCCGCCGATCTGGATACACAGCCCGGCACCACGCTCCTGCGGGTCATCAAACAACGCGGCGAATGCCTCACGTACCGCTTCGAACTGGAGCTCGTAATGACCCTGAATCTGCACCTAAGCCGCCTCGGAAAACACCGTAATAAGTGGCCGACATTGTTCCAGTCATTGGCGGTTTTGTGAACCCGTCAAATATGAATCAATGGCCATTTCCAGAGTGACCGCCAGCATGCCCGGCGCCCTGCCCCGCGCCTCTGCCGTCGTGCCCCGACTTGCCGGCTTCACTCTCACGCACCCCGCTGGCAGCCTTGGCTTTTTCGGCTTCCTTGCCCAGTTGGTCGACGGCCGCCAGGTTGCTTTTGCGCACGCTGTCGACAAAGCCCTGGAACGGCACATCCGTGATGCCCACAAGGCCAAAGTGGCCGTTTTCGCCGTCCAGCAGACGCCCCGTCACCGGTTGATCCAGGTACTGGAACCAGTGCACGCCGACGATCGACGGCTCAGCCATGGCCTGCTTGAGGAAGTTGCTGTACGCCACGCCGCGGTCTTCCTCCTTGGCCAGCTGAGTCACGCCGCCCCAGAACGGACCGCGATCCGCCGAGCCGAAGTTGAACTCGGTGATCAGCACCGGCTTATCCAACGCGCGCAGGGCGGCGAAGTCGTAGCCGTCCTGAGGCTTGAGGGTGTACATGTTGAAGCTCAGCACATCGCAATACTGGGCGCAGGACGCCACGGCTTCCGGGGTGCTGACGGCGTAGCGGCCACCCAGCAGCAGCTGGTTGGGCGCGTGCCACTTCAACGAATCGGAGATGGTCTTGAAATAGGCATCGGCGAAAGTCTTCTGGAAGTATTTGAAATCGGCTTCGATTTCCGGGTGCTCAGGGCTTGGCATCGGCGGCTCGAAGCCCGGGTCTTCCATCAGCTCCCAGCCTGACAGGTGAATGCCCCAGGCTTTGGAGAGGCCTTCTTCGTTACGGTATTTGTCACGCAGTTGCTTGAGGAACGCACGTTTGGCCGGCACATCGGTGGTCATGCGCAAGGTCCCGTACGCCAGGGCGTAACGCGACTTTGGATCATCGCCAGGGCCGGCCCAGGCCAGCTCGTTGTCGGCAAAAAAGCCGATCAGCCACGGGTCGTCGCGGTGATCGCGGGCCGCGATCGCCACGGCGCGCTCGGTGGCCATGGCGAAACGCGGGTCGAACGGGTCGGGCATGCCGCCCCACCAGTCCGTGCCGGTGCTGATGCTGGCGTAGTCACCGACAATCGACAGTGGCAAGGTGTAGGGCACGCGGTCGGCGCTGGCCAAATCCTCGTCGCTCCAGTTGCCCACGGTGTTGAAACCCCAGGCTTGCAGGCGGTCCAGCGTGTGGGTGACCCAGCGCTTGTGGTCGAAACCTTGCGTGTCATAGGTGCGCTGCAGGTTGGCACCATAGAAGTCGTACCAGCGCCCCACATTGAAGCCCCGGCCCTGGTCAGCGCCGTTGCCGCCGCGGTTATCCGCACGTCCGTAATACTTGTCGAACGGCTCGCCGGACTTGGGCAGCGCGGCAAACATCCATTCGCGGCCGGCCACGTAGGTTTGATTATCGTCCGGCGCAACCGTATTGACGCCCAGGGAGTAGAACGGATGGCCTTCCGGGGTCACCAGGTACCAGCGCCCGTCGCGCTTCTCGGTGCGGAAAAAGCCGCTTGCTTCAAACGCCGGGCCTTTGTTCCAGCCGCCATATTGGTCCAGGGCAGACTTGTCGCGCTCAGCCAGCCAGCCCTTGAGCTGTTGCTGCTCCTTGGCCGCTGCGGCTTTGAGTTGTTCGTCGCTGCTGACTTTTTCCGGCCAACGCGCACGCGTGGACTGACCATACGCATCCACCAGCGCGCTGTAGGCGGCCTTCAGCACCGGCTCGCTGTCCTGCACGCCAAAGCGTTCCAGCAGGATGCTTTGGGCTGCGTTGGGCTTGATCATCGACAGAGTGACCGACGCCACCTGGCTACGATCGATTGCCCCGGCGCTGCTGGCCAACAGCACACGCTGGCCTTCCACGGTAATCGGCATCGGCGGGCCGGCCTTCATGCCCTGGCTCAGCGGCGAGTTGGCCTGCAGCGGAATCAGCAGGGTTTGAGCGGGGCCGGCCGGCAGGTCGATGCGGCTGACCAGCGTCTGGCCGTCGGTGCTCTGCACCTTGACGTAGAGGGTCAGAGCCCAGTCCATGGCGCTTTGGATACGCAGGCTCATGGCGCCGGACTGCGACCAGTCCCACACGCCGGTCTGCGGGCTGAGCACCAGGCTCGGTTCGGCCGCCGGGTTGAAGGTGATGCGGCGCAGCACCTCGCCCTCAGCGGTTTGTTCGGCGTTGTATTGCGGCAGGCTCGCGTCCTGGGTCGCGACCTTGACCACATCGGCAGGCCGGACGAAATTGAACAGCGTTTGTTGCCCGGCAGGCGCGGCCATCAAGGGCGCGGCAAACAACAAGGCAAACAGAGCGGGCAGCGTGCGAATCATACGAACAAGGTTCTCCCAAACGGCCGGTGAATGGCCTGATGACATAAAGCGTTGGCAGTGAGATAGACCACGAAGTGGGCGAATTCGCCCACAGTGGCTTAAGAAATTTCGCGCCTGAAGGGCGGCAAAGCATTGAGGATAGCCTTGCCATAGCGCTGCGTGACCAAACGGCGGTCGAGCAAGGTGATGGTGCCTCGGTCTTCCTCGGTACGCAGCAAGCGCCCGCAGGCCTGGACCAGCTTCAAGGAAGCATCCGGCACCGAGATTTCCATGAACGGGTTACCGCCACGGGCCTCGATCCATTCGGCCAAGGCCGCCTCGACCGGGTCATCCGGTACCGAGAACGGGATCTTGGCGATCACCACGTGTTCACAGTAGGCGCCGGGCAAGTCCACGCCTTCGGCGAAACTGGCCAGGCCGAACAACACGCTGGAATCACCGCCATCAACACGCGCTTTGTGCTTGTTCAGGGTTTCCTGTTTGGACAGGTTGCCCTGGATGAACACCTGCTTGCGCCAGTCGCGGTCGAGGCCGTCGAACACGTCCTGCATCTGTTTACGCGAGGAAAACAGCACCAGGGTGCCGCGTGAACCTTCCACCAGTTCCGGCAAGTCGCGGATGATCGCGGCCGTGTGCGCGGCCGCGTCGCGAGGGTCGGCCTTGAGGTCCGGCACTCGCAGCACACCGGCATCGGCATGGTGAAACGGGCTCGGCACCACGGCGGTGACCGCCTTTTTCGGCAGGCCGGCACGCATGCGGAAGCGGTCGAAAGTGCCCAGCGCGGTCAGCGTGGCCGAGGTCACCAGGCAGCCGTAGGCCACATTCCACAGGTTGCGGCGCAGCATTTCGGCGGCCAGGATCGGGCTGGCGTTGACCTCGATATCAAACAGCGCACCGCTTTCGGACAAGGTCAGCCAGCGCGCCATGGGCGGGTTGTCTTCCGGGTCTTCGACGGTAAAGGCGGTCCACAGCTCCCAGTTGCCCTGGGCGCGCGACAGCAGGCTGCCGAACAGGGGGTACCATTCCTCGGCCTGGTTGCTGGCGATACCGATGTTGACCTCGCCATCCATGCCTTCCTTGAGCAGGTCGGTCAGGCGGGTGAACAGGTCGGTCAGCCGTGAGAAGCCTTTTTTCAGCTCGATACCCATTTCACGCATGTGCTCGGGGATCAATCCGCCGACAAACCGGTGACGCGGCCGTTCGCGGCCTTCGACGTCTTCGCCGGGTTTGAAGTCGGCGACCTGCTCGCAGGCGCTGAACATGAATTGCTGCTGGGTCTTGATCTCGCGCGCCAGCTCCGGCACTTGCTCGATCAGTTTGCCCAGATCGCCGGGCAACGGGTGCTGGGCGAGCAATTTGGTCAGGTTCTTGGCGGTGGTTTCGAGCCAGTCGGCGGTGGAACGCAAACGGGTGTAGTGGGCGAAATGGCCGATGGCCTTATCGGGCAAGTGGTGCCCTTCGTCGAATACGTAAAGAGTGTCGCGCGGGTCCGGCAACACAGCGCCGCCGCCCAGGGCCAGGTCAGCCAGGACCATGTCGTGGTTGGTGACAATCACGTCGACCTTGCCCATGCCCTCGCGGGCCTTATAGAAGGCGCACTGGCCGAAGTTGGGGCAATGCCGGTTGGTGCACTGGCTGTGGTCGGTGGTCAGGCGCGCCCAGTCGGCGTCTTCCAGGGCGGTGGGCCAGCTGTCACGGTCGCCGTCCCATTTGTTGCCGGCAAGTTTCTCGATCATGCTGGTAAACAGCTTCTGGCTGACTTCATCAACCTCGATCTTGAAGCCTTCCTCTTCGAACAGCGAAGCCGTGGCGGTCTGGGCGTGACCTTCCTGCAGCAATACGTCGAGCTTGGACAGGCACATGTAGCGGCCACGGCCCTTGGCCAGGGCGAAGGTGAAATTCAGGCCGCTGTTGCGCATCAAGTCGGGCAGGTCTTTGTAGACGATCTGCTCTTGCAGGGCGACGGTGGCGGTGGCAATCACCAGGCGCTTGCCGGCGGCCTTGGCGGTAGGGATTGCGGCCAGGCTATAGGCCACGGTCTTGCCGGTACCGGTGCCGGCCTCGACGGCCACGACCGCGGGGTCGCCACTGCGCCGACCTTCGTCGTCGGTGTCGATATCCCCGAGGACTTTGGCCACTTCGGCGATCATCAGGCGTTGGCCGTACCGCGGTTTCAAGCTCTTGGCTTCGAGAAAACGCGAATAGGCGCCCTGGATCGTGGTTTTGAGTTCAGTGCTGATCATGGATAGTCGGGCGCAAAAAACGCTGGATAAATTTTCAGTGGTTCGGATCGGCCGCTATCATACCCCGCTAATTAATCCCGCGCAGAACGGAGTACCACAATGACCGCGTTTAGCCTCGCTTACACCCTGCATGTATTGGCCGCCCTGGTGTGGGTCGGCGGTATGTTTTTCGCCTGGATGATCCTGCGCCCCGCCGCCATGGCGGCACTTGAGGGCCCTGCCCGGCTCAAGCTGTGGGCGAATGTGTTTCAACGTTTTTTCGTGTGGGTCTGGGTGGCGGTGCTGGTTTTGCCGATCAGCGGCATCGGCCTGTTGCAACTGCGCTTCAGCGGGTTTGAGACCGCACCGCGCTATGTGCAGGTGATGATGGGCTTGTATCTAGTGATGACCGCGCTGTTCATCCGTATCCAGGCATTGAAGTTCCCGGAACTGCGCACGGCGGTGGCGGCTGAGGATTGGCCTGCAGGTGCGGCTGCGCTGGGGCAGATTCGCAAGCTGGTGGGGATTAACCTGATTATCGGGTTGGTGGTGGTGGCGATTGCTTCGGCGCGGCCGATGTTCTGAGGCTGGCCTTCATGGCCCCTTCGCGAGCAAGCCCGCTCTCACATTGACATGCATTCCAAATGTGAGAGCGGGCTTGCTCGCGAAGGCGTCAGAACAATCGACTCAAAGCCGCTGAATAGTCACAGCGCCCGCAGGCCCAGCCGGCCCCGGTTGCCCTTCCAGCCCTGGCCGGCCCTTCTGGCCACCATCGGCGCGGTACACCAGACAGCCCTTGGATTGCCCGCCTTTGCCCGGCTTACCGGCCGTGCCGGCCAAACCGCCCGCACCGCCATCCACCCAGACCTTGATCTGCTCGGCCGGGAAGCTCTGCGGCAGCTCCACGCGTACGGTCGCGCCCGCTGCGCCTGGCAGGCCATCGCCGCCATTGTCGCCATTGGCGCCGCGCCCGGCTGAACCCCAGGTGCAGCCCGGGTCCACGCCATTGGCGCCATCCAGGCCGGCATACCCTTGGGCGCCGGCGCCGCCACGGGCGTCCACCGACAGTTCATCGGCGGTCAGCGCGTTGATGCGCAGGACCAAGTCACGCCCCGACTTGGCAGCTCGTTCGTGGGTACCGGGAGCACCGCGCGAGGTGATCTGGCTGCCATGTTCCAGTTGCGCGTTACGCACCTGCAACTGCAGCGCGGTATTGCCGGGGGCGATAGCGATACGGGCTTCTCGGCCCAAATGCAGCTCATCCACCGTCACTTGGCTGATGGTCGCCGGAATCAACAACGTGCCGTAATCCGCCACATCCAGGCGTTCGAGCTGCAAAACGTTGGTGCTGCTGGGCAGGCGCATCAGCGAGTTGGTTTCAACACTGACGCTCTGCGCCAGGGCAATGGGGCTGACCAACAGGGCCAACAGAAAAACCTTACGCATGATTGGCCTCCTTGTTTGTTTCAATAACGGCAGGCGCCGACAGGCCCCGCACATGGAACATCCCCACCAGCAGAATCTGCAGGCGGTCACGCCAGGGGTGGGCACGGTGTTTCAGGCTGCTGTTGAACAACAGCAATTCCAATAGATGAGTCAGCAACAACAGACTGCCGGCCAGACTGACCAACAGGTGAAACGGATTGGCGAGCGGCCGGAATAAATTGACCACCACCACAACCCAGAACAGTAACGTCAGAAACTTTCCCAGCCCCCAAAACACCTTCATCCTGCATGCCCCTGCCTATTATTCTTTGGGCGCACAGTACCGACTTCTGCAGGCGATTTGCCAGTGAAGGATGAAAAAACTTGATAAAGGCACGGTTTGCCTGCGGTTTCGGCGAGGATCGCCAGCAATGCCCCTGGGGTTCCCACAGGGGCAAGGGCCGTCAGCGGTTGATTTTGATTTCCACACGACGGTTCAAGGCTCGACCGTCAGCGGTTTTGTTATCGGCCACCGGCTGACTTTCGCCCGCGCCCACCACCGATACAAAGTTGCTGCGCGGCACGCCCGCACTCACCAGGTAATCGGTTACCGAGTGCGCGCGTTTTTCCGAGAGTTTCTGGTTGTAGGCGTCTTTGCCGACGCTGTCGGTATGCCCGCTGACCCGTAGCTGGGCGCTCGGGGCTTCGCGTTTGAGGCGCGTGGCGATGGTGTCGAGCTTGGTTTTGTCCGCCGCCGTCAGCCTGGCCGAGTCGAACTCAAAGTGCACATCGCGGATCACGATGGTTTCTTCCTTGACCACGACCACCTCTTCCACCACGGCCGCCACCGCTACAGGTGGGCAGCCATTGACATCAACCTGCACGCCCTTAGGCGTGCCCGGGCACTTGTCGCGGCTGTCCGGCACGCCATCGCCATCTTCGTCGCCATCACCGTGCACCCAGCAATAGGCGCCAGCCATGCCGCCGATCAGCAGCGCGCCATAACCTGCGTACGCCGAACTTTCAGTGGCGCCAATCGCTGCGCCGGTCACACCACCGACGGCTGCACAGGTGGGCCAATCGGTTTTTTGCAAACCTGCGCAACCTGTCAATACTCCGGTTAGCAGAACCAAGGGTAGAGCTGTCCGCATGATGCTCATCTGATTTCTCCTGAGGGGATCGGCGGGGGCCGACGGGTGGAGTAAAGACCGCTCTTTTCATCTGCGCCACTGCGCCGCACCCCCGTATTTATTGGAGATCGCCCTCTATGCAGGACTTTTGCACGCCGCCCGCTCTAGGCCCGCACGCTCAGCCGCGCTAGTCTCTAGGGTCCTGATGTGAGGATCTCTGATGATCGCTGGTATTTCTTCCCGTACGCCACAGCAAGCCCTGGCCGCCTTGCTGGATTTGCACCAGCCCAAACGCCTGTTGTTGTTGGGTGCCAGCCAGTTCCCGGCGCTGGATGCCTTTCAGGCCGAGCACCCGGACACCCAAGTGGCGATCGCGGCGCCCGGGCCGTTACCGGCAGAACTTGCGGCGCAGCGTTTTGACCTGGCGCTGGTGGTCGATTGCCTGGAGCACCTGTCAAAACCGCAAGGCCTGACGCTGCTCGGCGGCATTCGCAACCTCAATGCCAGTCGCATTGCGGTGCTGGCAGACCTGAACGCCTGCGGCTGGAAGGAAACCGATTTCTTCTCCCTGGCGCTGCAGGCCGGCGAGCGTTTCCAGCGTGATGATCAGGTTTTGACGCTGTTTACCTATGATCTGCTTGACTATAAACAGGTGCCGGACTGGCTCAACGCCCGCTTCTGGGCCAACCCGGAAAACTTCGGAAAGTATTGGTGGTAACCATGAGTACATCCATTTGCCCATGCGGCAGCGGCAATCTGCTGGATGCGTGCTGCGGCCATTATCACGCCGGTCACCCGGCGCCCTGTGCCAGCGCATTGATGCGTTCGCGCTATAGCGCCTACGTGCTGGGGTTGGTGGACTACCTGGTAGCCACTACTTTGCCTGCGCAACAAGCCGGACTGGACCGCGCCGCCATCGGCGCCTGGAGTGCCCAGAGCACCTGGCTGGGCCTGGAAGTGGAAAGCTCCGAAGTGTTTGGCGGCCAGCCGGAGCATGCGTTCGTGACGTTCACTGCTCGCTGGCACGACAGCACCGGAGAACACAGCCACCGTGAACAGTCCTCTTTCGTACAGAATGAGGGGCGCTGGTACTTCATCGACCCGACAGTGGAGGTGAAGGCCGGGCGCAATGATGTATGTTTGTGCGGCAGTGGGCAGAAATTCAAGAAGTGCTGCTCCAGCTACCTCTAATCAACTGACAGGGAAAACGCCATGCTTCGGATGTACAGCTTGATGCTGGCGTTGACCCTGGGCCTCACCGGGTGCGCGTCCTGGTTCGAGGACAGCTCGCCCCCGCCTCATGTCTCCCTGGTGAAGGTTGAAGTGGTGCGCGCCAAATTGCTCGAGCAGCGCTTCAAGCTGTACTTTCGCGTGGATAACCGCGACGACGCCGACCTCACGGTGCGCGGCCTGATCTACAAAGTCAGCCTGGGCGATTTCGTGCTGACCGAAGGCGAGTCCAACGAATGGCTGACCGTACCACCGCGCGGCCATGCTTTTTTCCGGGTGAAGGTGCGGACCAACCTCTGGCCGCAGATACGCGATGTGGTACAGATGCTTAAAAACCCGAGCAAACCCGTGCCCTATCGCCTGGAAGGCGAGCTGAAAACCGGATTATTCATCGGTAATGACGTGCAGGTGAACCACAATGGCGAGATAATCCCCGGCGATTTTATTCCGGAGCGACATCGATGACTCAGCAACCCCATGTCCATGGTCCTGACTGCAACCACGATCACGACCACCATGATCATCATGATCACGACCACGGCCATGTCCACGGCCCGAACTGCGGCCACGCTCACCAGGAGCCGGTGCGCAACGCCCTGAAAGACGTCGGCCGCAACGATCCTTGCCCATGCGGCAGCGAGAAGAAATTCAAGAAGTGCCACGGGGCCTGATGCCCTGACCCCGCAGGAGCCGGCTCGCCGTGGCAAGCTGGCTTGCTGTGGCGAGCCGGCTTGCCCCGCGTTGGGCTGCGCAGCAGCCCCAATAAGATCAACGCGTTTCCTCAGACAAAACGCAATGTCAGGTTTTGGGGCTGCTTCGCACCCCAGCGCGGGGCAAGCCCGCTCGCCACAACAGCAGCACCACCTCCAGGCCCCCGCCCTCCCGGTTACTCAAACTCAACCGCCCCTCATGCGCCCGCGCAATCGTATGCGCAATACTCAACCCCAACCCATACCCGCCGGTTTCGGCATTGCGTGAACCTTCCACCCGGTAAAACGGCTCCATCACCTGCTCCAGCTGTTCCTGGGGAATCCCCGGTCCGCGGTCACTGATGACAATCTGCAAGCTGTCCGCCTGATCCTCGACCCGCACCACCACCTCGCTGCCATAACGCACCGCGTTTTCCAGCAAGTTCTGCACACAGCGTTTGAGACTGCGCGCATACCCCGGCAACGGTTGCTTGGCGCGGCCCACGATGGTCACGCTTTCGCCCACGTCTTCCAGGTCCGCCTGCAGGCTTTGCAGCAAGGCATTGATGTCGATGTTCTGTCGCGTCTCGTTGATCTCACCGCTGCTGACAAAGTCCAGGGTGCTGGCCACCATGTGTTCCATTTCTTCCAGGTCGCTGCGAAAGCGCTCCTGGGTGCGCGTGTCTTCGAGCATTTCCGTGCGCAGGCGCAGGCGTGTGATCGGCGAGCGCAGGTCGTGGGAAATTGCCGCGAGAAAGCGCGTGCGCTCGGCGATATTGGCGATCAGCCGTTGCTGCATCGCATTAAACGCCTGGGCGGCGCGGCGCACTTCAGTCGGGCCATCCACCGGTAACGGTGGGCGCTGGATGTCCCGACCCAGCGCCTCGGCGGCCTTGGCCAGGGCATTCAGCGGGCGGATGGCCAGGCGCACCGCCACCAGAGCGATGACCACCAGCACCAGCACTCGCAGCAAATAGATGCGCATCACGTAATCGAACAACAGGTCCAGCGGCGAGGTACTGGTCCAGCCCTGCTCTTCACTGGCGTCCACGCGCAACCAGCGCCCATCGGGCAGGCGCAGGTCGATCAGAAACTGCCCGACCACCGGCCTTGAGCTGAGCAAGGTTGAAAGCCCGGCGGTCTGCCCTTCGCCATCGACCAGCGACAGGCGTAAAAGGCTCAGGGTTTGCGCGTAGCCGGTTTTTTGCGCCAACACCTGCTTGATCAGGCGCTCGGTGGGCCGGTCGCTGTCGGTGAGCGTGCTGGGCGTGCTGCTGGCCTGGTCGCTCAAGGTCAGCCGAAAGTGCGGCGTATCAAGCAGCTGGATCAACTGGTGGGCCTGCTGCGGGTCGCTGTGCATCAGGCGCACCACGTCCGCCAAACGCGTGGCGATCAGCCGTGCGGGGATTTCCAGCACCTGGCCATGACGCCGGTCGTACCAGATGCTGCTGGTCAGTGCCTGGGCCGCGAGCATGCCGCTGACCAGAATCAGCACCAGGCGCCCGAACAGCGAACGCGGCAGCAGTCTCACGACCCCAGCACCACGTCATCGGCGGTGAGCATGTAACCCTCGTTGCGCACGGTCTTGATCAGCCCCGCCGGCAGCTGCGAGCGCAAGCGACTGACGCACACGTCAATGGAGCGGTCGAACGGCGTGCTGTCCTTGTCGAACACATGGTTGAGCAGAAAGTCGCGGCTCAACGGGCGATTGGGGTGCTGCAACAACAGGCGCAACACGCGGTAATCCGAATTGCCGAGGCTGACCACCACGCCTTCGGGGCTGAGCAGCTGCCGCGCCCGTGTGTCGAGTTGCCAGTCGGCGAACCGAATGCTGGGCGCCTCATCCAGGCGCGCACGGTCCGGAAAACTTTGTACCCGGCGTAACACCACCTTGATGCGCACCAGCAATTCACGCGGGTCGAAGGGTTTGGGCAAGTAGTCGTCGGCACCGATTTCCAGGCCGACGATGCGGTCGATCAACGAGCCCTTGGCCGTGAGCATCACCACCGGCGTGTTGGAGCTGACCCGCAGCTCGCGGCACAGGCTAAGGCCGTCTTCGCCGGGCAGCATCAGGTCGAGCACGATCAGGTCGATCACATTCAGCGCCAGGCGGCGGCGCATTTCCTTGCCGTCGGCGGCGGTAGACACCTGAAAGCCCGCGTCACTCAAGTAGTCGCAGAGCAGTTGGCGGATTTGCGGGTCGTCATCAACGATCAACAGGTGGTCAAGCTTTGCCATGGGCAGTTAATCCGAAAACTCAAAACGCAGGAGATAGCCGAAAGCTCAGCCAGTGGTACGCGCAAATGTAATGGAATGTTGTGGGAAACCATAATCACGCATCAGCGATACAAAGCCGGGGTATGGCAGGCGGAATCGCTCTTTAGACTACCGAACCTAAATGAGAGTAATTGTAATTTAGACTCGGATCACTGCCCATGTCACTGCCCACCCCGCACCGTCACACGCTGCATACCACTCTGGCACCGATGTTCGGCTTTCTTGCTGCCGGCAGCGTCGCGCCAACGGCCTGGGCCGATGCGCCCACCGCCGCGCCTGACGATTCGGTGGTGAGCCTGCCGCAAATCAAGGTCGACGGCGAAGAAACCACGTCCGCCTTCAAAGTCGACCGGGTGACCTCGGCAAAAATCAGCCAGCCGCTGCTCGACGCGCCACAAAGCGTGACCATCGTGCCGCAGCAAGTGCTTAAAGAGCAGAACGCGCAAACCCTGCAGGAAGTGTTGCGCAACGTGCCGGGCATCACCTTCATGTCCGGCGAGGGCAACCTGGGCTGGGGCGATCTGTTTTCGATTCGCGGCTTTTCGTCCGAGCAAAGCCTGACCGTCGACGGCGTGCGCGACGCCGGCATGTCCACGCGCACCGACACCTTCAACCTGCAACAGGCCGAAGTGTTCAAGGGCACCGGTTCCATTGAGTCCGGGGTTTCGGCGGTGGGCGGCAGCGTCAATCTGGTGAGTAAAGAAGCGCACTTGGGTGATGCCAACAAAGTCTCCGCAGGGATAGGCACCGACAGCTACCGGCGCCTCACTGCCGACATCAACAAGCAGTTGACCGACACCAGCGCCGTACGCATCAACCTGATGAAGCACTACAACCAGGTGGCCGACCGCGACGACGTGGACTACGACCGCTGGGGCATTGCCACCTCGTTCGGCTTCGGCCTGGGCACCGACACGCGGTTCTTCGTCGACACCTTCTATCAGAAGGACACCAACACCCCGGACGGCGGCGTGCCGATCCAGCGTGGCACCGACGGCCATCGCATGCCGGGTGTGAAACGTTCCAACGGGTACGGCGATTCGAGCCTGTATACGCAGCAAAACGAAACCACCGCGCTGACCGCACGCTTCGAACATGACTTTGACTGGAACGAAGCCAACCTGCGCAACCAGACGCGTTGGGAGCGCAGCGATAACTTCGCGGTGCTGTCCCCGGCGCGTTTTTTCGCCGCCGACGCCGATGGCAAAAAAACCTGTACCGGCACGCGCTGTGCGACGTTGGGCTACACGGGTGTAGGCCCGCTCAGCCAAGTGCCGGGCAGCACGGTAAATGCCTACACCGACTACGTGAACAACAGCAACACCGGCTACGGCATTCTGCGTGGCAGCGATTTCGGGCTGTCCAAGCGCTACACCATCCTGGATAACCAGACCGACTTCAGCTTCACGTTCAACACTGCCAGCCTGCAACACGCGGTGGTCAGCGGCCTGGAGTTCTATCACGAGACCTACGGCGGCCTGAAACGTAACGCTGAAGTGCCGGCCGGCGACATGTTCTTCAACATGAACGACCCCAGCCACAGCTTCGCCAGCACTTACGTGACCAAAGGCGAAGGCGACCCGCGCTCGGTGATCGACAACGCCGGCATTTACCTGGGCGACACCGTCACCCTCAACGAACACTGGCAAGTGCTCGGCTCGCTGCGCTACGACAACTGGCGCGCGCAAACCAGCCAGCGCGGCCAGGCCACCATCAGCAGCACCGACGGTGCGGTCAGCGGGCGCGTCGGCGCGGTGTACAAGCCGTTGCCAAACGGCAGCATCTACGTGTCCTACAGCGAGGCGGCGCAACCGTCGGCGCTGGGCGCGTCCACCAACAACCAGATCTACGGCGCGGCCAGCACCCGCAATTACAGCCCGGCCAAATCGAAAACCTATGAGATAGGCACCAAGTGGGACATTGCCCACGACCGGCTCAATGTCACGGCGGCGATCTTCCGCACCGAACTGGACAACGCCTGGGAATACCAGGACGGCGAATCCGCACCGGTGCGCGCCCTGCCCGCCAAACGCGTGGACGGCGTCGAACTCGGCCTGCAAGGCAACATCACCCCGCGCTGGACCGCCTACACCGGCTTTTCGGCGCTCAAAAGCACCCAGACCAAAGGCATCAACAAAGGCGCGCAAGCCAAGAACGTCCCCGACCTGACCGCCAACCTGTGGACCACCTACGCCGTCACCGACGCCCTGAGCCTGAGCTACGGCGAGCAATACGTGGGCCGTCGTCGCTACAGCGACAACAAGTATGTCGGCGGTTTGAACAACAACAGCAGCTACGCCAATGGCCCGTCCGGCGTCGATGCGATCTACACCCGCGACCACGAAAAAGCCCCCGGTTACTGGCTGAGTAACGTGGCGGCGCAATACAAGGTCAACAAGGACACCACGGTCAACCTCAACCTCAACAACGTGTTCAACACGTTTTATTACAGCCAGGTCGGCGCATCCCTCGACGGCTTCCAGCTCTACGGCATCCCAGGTGCAGGCCGCACCCTCACCGCCAGTGTCGATTATGAATTCTGATTTTCCCTCACCAGGAGTCCTGTCCATGTTCAAACCCCGCAACGTGCTCAAGCTCGGCGTGCTGTTCGCCGCGCTGGTACTCGGCCATGCCGAAACCGCCGCCGCCCATGAAGTTACCGACGTGCTGGGCCGCAAGGTCGAGGTAAAGGACGACGTTAAACGTGTGGTGCTCGGAGAAGGCCGCTTGATTTCGGCATTTGCCCTGCTCGACAAGGACGCGCCGTTCCAGCGCATCGTTGGCTGGCAGAACGACTTGAAGCTGCTGGACCCGCACACCTACAACGCTTATGTGGCGAAGTTTCCCTCGGTGAAAGACATCCCGTTGATCGGGCAGGCGTCGGAGCAAAGCGTCAGCGCCGAGGAAATTCTCTCGCTCAAACCCGACCTGGCGGTGTTCAGCATTTCGGGCCACGGCCCGACCGAACACAGCGCGGTGGCAGACGTGCTGGCCAAGGCCGGCATCCCGGTGGTGTTCGTCGACTTTCGCATCAACCCGGTCCAGGGCACTCACACCAGCATGAACGCGCTGGGCCAGGCCTTGGGTCGTGAACGCCAGGCCAACGCCTTCCTGGCGTTCTATGACCAGCACATCAAGGTCATCACCGATGCCGTCGCCACCTTGCCCGCTGGCCCACGCCCCAGCGTGTTCCTCGAATTGCTGGCCGGTGCCTGGCAGGCGCCAGGGCACACCACCGGCAAAAGCGGCATGGGTGAAGTGATCAAGCTGGTCGGCGGGCGCAATATCGCCGCCGACGTGGTGCCGGGTGCGCTGGGCGATATCAGCGTCGAGTACGCACTGAAAGCCGATCCGGACGTGTACGTGGCCACCGGCAACCACAAGCCGGGCTTGATCCTGGGCGCTGGCGTGAGCACTGACGAAGCACGTGAGGCGTTTGATCGCGTATTGGCGCGGCCGGAATTCGCCCATCTTCGGGCCATCCGCGAGGGCAATGCCCACGGCCTGTGGCATGACTTCTACAACTCGCCGTACAACCTGCTGGCGATCGAAGCGCTGGCCAAGTGGGTTCACCCGCAGCTGTTCGCCACGCTCGATCCGCAGACGACAATGGAGCAAATCAACCAACAGTTCCTGGGCATGCCGTTGCAGGGTGCTTATTGGGTTGACGCAAAAACCAAGTAACACCTATCGCCCTGTTGGAATGCAGTCAGTGTGGGAGCTGGCTTGCCTGCGATAGCAAAGTGTCAGTCACTGAATCAGTCGACTGATACACCGCTATTGCAGGCAAGCCAGCGCCCACATTTGGATTTTCATCGTTTGTTAACTGTGTGTGAGCCCAATGACCACTCAAACCCTTGACCTCGCCACTGCCACTCACGGCTACCGCCGCTTGCTGGCACGCCGCGCCTGGCTGCTCGCGCTGTTGGGCACGGCGCTGGTCTGCGCGATGCTGGTGGACCTGGCCAGTGGCCCCTCGGGCATGGGCCTGCTGGCGTTGCTCGATGGCATCCTGCACCCCTCGCACCTGAGCGCCACCGACCAGGTGATCATCTGGAACGTGCGCCTGCCCTATGCACTGATGGCGGTGCTGGTCGGTTGCGCGCTGTCGCTGGCCGGGGCCGAAATGCAGGCGATTTTGAACAACCCGCTGGCCAGTCCATTTACCTTGGGCGTGTCGTCGGCGGCGGCGTTGGGCGCATCACTGGTCATCGTATTTCCGGTGACCACGTTGTGGGTGTCAGCCAATACGGCGATTTCCATCTCGGCCTTTATCTTCGCGGCCGCCTCGGTATTTTTGCTGCAAGCCATGTCGCGCCTACGCGGCGCGGGCGTGGAAAGCCTGGTGTTGTTCGGCATCGCGCTGGTGTTCAGTTGCAATGCGGTCGTGGCCTTGCTGCAACTGGTCGCCACTGAAGATGTCTTGCAGCAACTGGTGTTCTGGACCTTGGGCAGCGTGACCCGGGCCAACTGGGACAAGCTCGGCATCCTCGCGCTGGTCGTGGCGGTGGTGATGCCGTTTTCCTTCGCCGCCGCACCGCGCCTGACCCTGCTGCGCATGGGCGAAGACCGCGCGCAAAGCTTTGGCGTGGACGTGAAGCGCCTGCGGTTTTTTTCATTGCTGCGTATCAGCCTGTTGTCAGCCACCGCCGTGGCGTTTGTAGGCACCATCGGTTTTATCGGCCTGGTCGGTCCGCATATCGCGCGGATTCTGGTGGGTGAAGACCAACGCTTCCTGCTGCCCGCCAGCGCCTTGACCGGCGCGTTATTGCTGGCGCTGTCGTCGATTGCCAGCAAGCTGATCATGCCGGGCGTGATCGTGCCGGTCGGCATCGTCACCGCGCTGGTGGGCGTGCCGATTTTCGTGGTGCTGGTGTTCAAGCGCGGGAGGCAGCTATGAACCTGGGCTTATCGGTGCACAACGCCAACGTCAGTTATGGCCGGCGGCACATCGTGCATGACCTGAGCTTGCCTACCCTGCCCCACGGCAGCCTGACCGCGCTGATCGGCCCGAATGGCGCGGGCAAATCCACCTTGCTGCGCGCTGTGGCCGGGTTGGAAAAGATGCAAGGCGTGGTAAGGCTCGGCGACCTGGCCCTGTCGGCCATGTCCGTGGCCGAGCGTGCGCGCCGCGTCACGTACATGCCGCAAAACCTGCCGCCGGGCCTGAGCCTCAGCGTGTTGGAAAGCGTGATCGCCGCATTGCGCGTGGCCCATGTGGAAGGCATTCCCTTGTCCAGCGAGGCCTGTTTGCGTGAAGCGTTTGAGGCGTTGCAGCGCATCGGTATCGCACACCTGGCCGATCAACTGCTAAGCACCTTGTCCGGTGGCCAACGCCAATTGGTCAGCCTCGCCCAACTCATCGCACGCCGCCCACAGGTGATGTTGCTCGACGAACCCACCAGCGCCCTCGACCTCAATTACCAGTTGAAGGTCATGGACTGCGTGCGAGGGCTGGTACGCGAACACAACCTGATCGCCGTGGTAGTGCTGCATGACATCAACCTCGCCGCGCGGTTTGCCGACCACATTGCCGTGCTGCGCCAGGGCCGCTTGTACGCCAGTGGCGTGGCGGACGAGGTGCTTGACCCGGCGCTGTTTGCCGACGTTTACGGCGTGCGGGTGCGCATTGAACGGTGCTCGCAGCAGTCGTTGCAGGTGCTGGTCGATGGGGCTGTGTAAAACGCTTCTAAGGTTAGACGCAAATGTTTGATTGAATTATTGCCCTTCGATCATCACCTATACCTGCAGGCATTCGCTCATTTGGAGAGCTTCATGATCGACCTGTATTACTGGACTACCCCTAACGGTCACAAAGTTTCACTGTTCCTGGAAGAAGCCGGTTTGCCCTACAAGGTGCA
This sequence comes from Pseudomonas sp. LBUM920, assembly GCF_003852315.1. Taxonomy (NCBI): domain Bacteria; kingdom Pseudomonadati; phylum Pseudomonadota; class Gammaproteobacteria; order Pseudomonadales; family Pseudomonadaceae; genus Pseudomonas; species Pseudomonas edsoni (SeqCode). Next base: position 1,504,310 of record NZ_CP027762.1, on the reverse strand, counting down.
CCCGATCAACATCGGCCAGGGCGACCAGTTCAAACCAGACTTCCTGAAGATTGCTCCCAACAACCGTATCCCGGCCATCGTCGACCAACGCCCGAGCGACGGCGGCGCGCCGATTTCATTGTTTGAATCCGGCGCCATCTTGCTGTACCTCGCAGAAAAAACCGGCCAGTTCCTGCCCAAAGACCTGCGCGGTCGCCAGGAGGCATTGCAGTGGCTGTTCTGGCAAATGGGCGGGCTGGGGCCAATGGCCGGGCAGAACCATCATTTCAGCCAGTTCGCACCGGAAAAAATCCCTTACGCGATCAAGCGCTACGTCGATGAAACCGCGCGCCTGTATGGCGTCCTGGACCGGCGCCTGGCGGATCGCCCGTTCGTGGCAGGCGATGACTACAGCATTGCCGATATGGCGATCTACCCGTGGATTGTTTCCCACAAGTGGCAGAGCCAGCGCCTGGAGGACTTCCCCCATGTGCAGCGATGGTTCAACAGCATCAAGGAACGGCCAGCGACGGTTCGGGCATATGAGCTGGTGCAGAAAGTGAACCCACCCAAAGCCTGATCTATGTGGGAGCTGGCTTGCCTGCGATAGCATCACCTCGGTACACATGAAAAACCGCGGTGCCTGCATCGCGGGCAAGCCCGACTCCCACATTGATCTCTATTCGTCTCAAGTTCTCGCGCTTAACCCAAACTCCTGCTTGCGTCGTTTCGCCGCGCTCACTAACGTAGCGCCTTTAATGACGCTACCCCCCGCAGGAGCTTTGCCATGGCCTCGCCAGCCCTCTCACATTTTCTTCCCCGGTTCGGCGTTGCCGCGGCAGTGGCCAGTGCATTAAGCCTGGCCGGTTGCCAGCTCCAGAGCACCCAGGACACCCTGCCACCCGTTGCCGGCGTGCAGCCGATCAAAGGCCTGGCCCAGAATGTGTCGGTACGCCGCAATGCCCAAGGCATGCCGCTGATCGAAAGCAACACCTTCCATGACGCGCTGTTCAGCCTCGGTTACGTGCACGCCAGCGACCGCATCACCCAGATGGTCACCTTGCGCCTGCTGGCCCAGGGCCGTCTGGCGGAAATGTCCGGGCCAGAAGTGCTGGATGTCGACCGCTTCATGCGCGCGGTCAACCTGAAAAAAAGCGCCGGCGAGCTGTACAACGCTTCGTCGCCGCGCCTCAAGCGCTTCTTTGAAGTGTATGCGCGGGGCGTCAACGCCTACCTGTTCCGCTACCGCGACAAGCTGCCGCCGGACCTCGCCCAGACCGGCTACAAACCCGAGTACTGGAAACCGGAGGATTCGGCGCTGTTGTTCTGCCTGTTGAATTTCAGCGAATCGAGCAACCTGCAAGAAGAGCTCTCCTCGTTGGTGCTGGCGCAGAAAGTCGGCGTCGACAAGCTCGCCTGGCTCACGCCAAGTGCGCCGGATGAGCCAATCCCGGCGGACGAGGCCGACAAGCTCAAGGGCGTGAACCTGGGCCAGATCACCGGCCTTGCGGGCCTGGAAAGTGTCGGCCAGCAGTTGAGCAGCCTCAACGCCCTGGCGGTCACCACCTCCAGCAACTGGGCCATCGGCCCACAACGCAGCCGCAGCGGCAAAAGCCTGCTGGCCAGCGACCTTGCCGCCCAGCCGCAAGCGCCGTCGCCGTGGAATTACGTGCAGATCCGTGCGCCCAAATACCAGGCAGTCGGCGCCTCGATTGCCGGTCTGCCGACCCTGTTGTCCGGCTTCAACGGCAAAGTCGCGTGGAGCATGAGCGCGGTCAAGGGCGACACCCAGGACCTGTTCCTGGAAAAGGTCAAACGCCAAGGCAACGCGTTGTACTACGAGAACAACGGCAAATGGCTGCCGGCCACCGTGCGCAACGAAACCTACTTCGCCAAAGGCCAGCGGCCACTGCGTGAAGTGGTCTACGAAACTCGCCACGGCGCCCTGCTCAACAGCAGCCAGGCGCTGACCAGCGGTTTCGGCCTGGCCCTGCAAACCGCCGACTTCAAGGACGACAAGAGCCTGGACGCGTTTTTCGACCTGTCCCGTGCGCAAAATGCCGGCAAGGCGTCGGACGCGACCCGGGAAATCCGCGCCATCGCCCTGAACATGATCTTCGCCGACGCCAGCAACATCGGCTGGCAAGTCACCGGCCGCTTCCCCAACCGCCGCGAAGGCCAGGGCTTGCTGCCGTCGCCGGGCTGGGACGCGCGCTTTGACTGGGACGGTTACGCCGACGCGATGCTGCACCCCTACGATCAGGACCCGGCCCAAGGCTGGATCGGCACCGCCAACCAGCGCACCGCGCCACGCGGCTATGGCATGCAGCTGTCCAACTCCTGGGATGCACCGGAGCGCAGCGAACGCCTGGCGCAGCTGGCCAACGCCGGCAAGCATGACAGCCGCAGCATGATCGCCATGCAGTACGACCAGACCACCCTCTTTGCCGCCAAACTCAAGACCATGTTCCAGGCGCCGGGCATGGCCCAACCGCTGAAACAGGCGATTGATGCATTACCGGCGGCTGACGCGGCCAAGGCACGCGAGGCGCTGAATCGCCTGATGGCGTTTGATGGCCGGCTGGCGCCAACGTCTGCCGACGCGGCGATCTACGAGCTGTTCCTGCAGGAAAGCACCAAGCAGATCTTCCTCGACGAACTCGGCCCGGAAAACAGCGCCAGCTGGAAAGCCTTTATCAGCAACGCCAACCTGTCCTACTCCGCCAGCGCCGACCACCTGCTGGGCCGCGAAGACAGCCCGTTCTGGGACGACGTGCGCACGGCGCAAAAAGAAGACAAACCGGCGATCCTGGCCCGCAGCCTGGCCGCCGCGATCACGGCCGGCGACAGCCAATTGGGCGGCGACCACAAGGCCTGGCAGTGGGGCAAGCTGCACACCACCACGTGGAAAAACACCAACGGCCAGGTGATTCGCGGGCCGTTCGCCAGCGGCGGCGACCACAACACCCTGAACCCGGCGCCCTACCGCTGGGGCCAGGACTTCACCACCACCCAGGTGCCGGCGCTGCGCATGATTGTCGACTTCGGCCAGATCGAACCGATGATGGGCCAGGGCGGCATTGGACAGTCCGGCAACCCGGCCAGCCCGAATTATGCGAACGGCATCGACCCGTCGCTCAAGGCGCAATACCTGAGCTTCCCGATGCAGCCGCAGAACTTTGACAAGGTGTACGGCAAGACCCGGTTGACCCTGACGCCTGGCAAGTAACCCGGTTTCTCACTGAAGAAACCGGATCAAAAATGTGGGAGCGGGCTTGCTCGCGAAGGCGGTCGATCAGTCACTCAATAGTTGGCTGAACCACCGCCTTCGCGAGCAAGCCCGCTCCCACATTGACCTTATGCATTCCGATAGAACTTCTCGCCCCACCGTCCCCTCATACCTGATAAGCCCATCGCCCCCGGCACGCCCATGGACCTTGTCATCGCCCGGCCCGAAGGCCTCTACTGCCCCGCCGGAGATTTTTATATCGACCCATGGCGGCCGGTGGAGCGCTCGGTCATCACCCACGCCCACGGCGACCACGCCCGCACCGGCAACCAGCACTACCTGGCCGCTGCGCCCGGTGAAGGCATCTTGCGCTCGCGCCTGGGCCAGGACATCAACCTGCAAACCCTGGCCTATGGCGAACAACTCGTGCACCACGGTGTGACCCTGAGTTTTCACCCTGCCGGGCACGTGCTGGGTTCAGCCCAGGTGCGGCTGGAATACCAGGGCGAAGTCTGGGTCGCCTCCGGCGACTACAAAGTCGAGCCCGACGGCACCTGCGCGCCCTTCGAACCGGTGCGTTGCCACACCTTTATTACCGAATCCACGTTCGGCCTGCCGATCTACCGCTGGCAGCCTCAGGCGCAGATCTTCGCCGGTATCAATGACTGGTGGCAGGCCAACATCGCCGCCGGCAAGGCCAGCGTGTTGTTCTGTTATTCGTTCGGCAAGGCCCAGCGCATCCTGCATGGCATCGACGCCAGCATTGGCCCGATCCTCAGCCATGGCGCGGTCGAGCCCTTGAACCGGGTGTACCGCGAAGCCGGCATCTACATCCCCGAAACCCTTTATGCCGGCGACTTCAAAAAGACCGACCCGTTGCTGCGCCAAGCGCTGATCATCGCCCCGCCGTCCGCAGGCGGAAGCAGTTGGATCAAGCGTTTCGGCGACTACAGCGACGCGTTCGCCAGCGGCTGGATGCGCCTGCGCGGTACGCGGCGGCGCCGCGGGGTGGACCGCGGCTTTGTGCTCTCGGACCACGCCGATTGGCCGGGGCTGTTGTGGGCCATCGAGCAAACCGGCGCCGAGCGGGTGATGGTCACCCACGGTTCCGTGGGCGTTCTGGTGCGTCACCTGCGGGAAAAAGGCCTGGATGCCCAGGGCTTCACCACCGAATACGGCGATGACGAAGAGGAGGCCAGCGCATGAAAGCCTTCGCCGAGTTGTACGCCAACCTCGACGCCACCACGTCCAGCAATGCCAAGCTCGCCGCGTTGCAGGCGTATTTTCGCCAAGCCCCGCCCGACGATGCAGCGTGGGCGGTGTACTTCCTGTCCGGCGGGCGACCTCGGCAACTGGTGCCCACCCGTTTACTGCGCGACATGGCCACTCAAGCCTCGGGCATCGAGCCATGGCTGTTCGAAGAGAGCTACCAATCGGTCGGCGATTTGGCCGAGACCATTTCCCTGCTGTTACCCGAATCCACCTACACCTCGCAAGATGGCCTGGCGGTGTGGCTCGAAGAAAAGCTGCTGCCCCTGCGTGGTTTGCCGCCTCTGGAACTCGCCGAACGCCTGCCCGCGCTGTGGGCCCAACTGGATCAGCCGAGCCTGATGGTCTGCATCAAGTTGATCACCGGCAGCTTTCGCGTCGGCGTGTCCAAACTGCTGGTCACCCGCGCCCTCGCCGCGATGGCCGACCTCGACAGCAAGCGCGTGGCGCAACGCCTGGTGGGCTACACCGACCTGTCCAATCGCCCTACGCCTGAAGGCTACCTCAAGCTGATCGCTGCCGAATCGTCCGACGAACACGCGCAACGCGGCGGGCAACCGTATCCGTTTTTTCTGGCCCATGGGTTGTCGCAGCCGGTGGAGCAGTTCGACGCCCTGCTCGGCTCCCCCGCCGACTGGCAGGTGGAATGGAAGTGGGACGGCATACGCGCGCAGCTGGTCAAGCGTGAAGGCCGGCTGTGGGTCTGGTCGCGGGGCGAGGAGCTGGTCACCGAGCGTTTTCCCGAACTGCACAGCCTGGTCAGCGGCTTGCCGGATGGCACGGTGATCGACGGCGAAATCGTGGTGTGGAAGGACGCGGTGCAACCTTTCGCCCTGCTGCAACAGCGGATCGGCCGCAAGACCCTGAGCAAGAAGGTGCTTGAGGATGCTCCGGTCGCCGTCCTCGCCTACGACCTGCTGGAGTTTGAGGGCGAAGATTGGCGCAATCACACCCAGGCCGAACGCCGCACCCAACTCGAGCAGGTGATTGCTCAGTGCAACCAGCCTGTGCTGCTGCCATCGCCTTCGCTGACGGGGACCTCTTGGGCAGACCTCGCGCACCAACGCGAGGCGTCGCGCCAGTTGGGCGTGGAAGGCATGATGCTCAAGGCCAAGGACGGCCTGTACGGCGTGGGCCGCACCAAGGACATGGGCGTGTGGTGGAAATGGAAAGTCGACCCGTTCAGCGTCGACGCGGTGTTGATCTACGCCCAACGTGGCCATGGTCGTCGCGCCAGCCTGTATAGCGACTACACCTTTGCAGTGTGGGATGGCCCGCCCGGCACCGAACGCACGCTGGTACCGTTTGCCAAAGCCTATTCCGGCCTGACCGACGAGGAAATGCGCAAGGTCGACGCGATTGTGCGCAAAACCACGGTGGAGAAATTCGGGCCGGTCAGCAGCGTGACGCCGAGCATGGTGTTTGAGCTGGGCTTTGAGGGCATTGCCCTGTCCAAGCGCCACAAGAGCGGGATTGCGGTGCGGTTTCCCAGAATGTTGCGGTGGCGCCAGGATAAGGCGGTGGACGAGGCAGACAACCTGGCCACGCTGCAGGACCTGCTGACCTGAAATAGGTCCTCTTGTGGGAGCGGGCTTGCTCGCGAATACGGTGGGCCAGTGACAGATGAATTGACTGACCCGCTGCATTCGCGAGCAAGCCCGCGCCAACGTTTTAATTCGCGTCAAGATCCAAAATGGTGCACTGAAAAATCAATGCCCATTTTCGGGCATCTCCTACACTCTCAACTCCCTTATCCCACCTTTTAAAACAGTCATTCGGAACTATGGTGCAGAAATTGCTACTTGTGATCCGTCTGACACCGTTCAGTAACAGTCCTAAACGCGCCACAAGCGCTTATCTTGGTTTCCAGGGATTACATAATGAAAAAAGCATTGCTGACCCTTTCTGCACTGGCTCTGTGCATGGCTGCTGGTGTTGCCACAGCCAAGGAATACAAGGAATTGCGTTTTGGTGTCGATCCTTCCTACGCGCCATTCGAATCCAAGGCCGCTGACGGCAGCCTGGTAGGCTTCGATATCGACCTGGGCAATGCGATCTGCGCCGAGCTGAAGGTCAAGTGCAAGTGGGTTGAAAGTGACTTCGACGGCATGATTCCGGGCCTCAACGCCAACAAGTTCGACGGCGTGATTTCCTCGATGACCGTGACCGAAGCCCGTGAAAAGGCGATCGACTTCTCTAACGAGCTGTTCTCCGGCCCGACGTCCCTGGTGTTCAAAAAGGGCGCGAACTTCTCCACGCCTGAGTCCCTCAAGGGCAAAACCGTGGGCTACGAGCAAGGCACCATCCAGGAAGCCTACGCCAAGGCGGTGCTGGACAAAGCCGGTGTGACCACCAAGGCCTACGCCAACCAGGACCAGGTGTATGCCGACCTGACGTCCGGTCGTCTCGACGCCTCGGTGCAAGACATGCTGCAAGCCGAACTGGGCTTTTTGAAGTCGCCGGCAGGCGCTGACTACGAAGTCAGCAAGGCCATCGACGACCCATTGCTGCCATCCAAAACGGCGGTCGGTATCAAAAAAGGTAACAAAGACCTCAAGGCCTTGCTCGATAAAGGTATCAAAGCGTTACACGATGATGGCACCTACGCCACCATCCAGAAGAAACACTTCGGCGATCTGAACCTGTACAGCGGTAAATAACACCCTGGCGCCCACCTGTTTCAGGTGGGCGCTTTTTTATCGCCATAGGTCCTGAATTCATGTTTGAAGATCTTTTACAAACCCTGGGGCTGAGTGCCTTCAGTTTGAAGGGGTTCGGCCCGCTGTTGCTGCAAGGTACGTGGATGACGGTGAAACTGTCGGTCGCCTCCCTGGCCGTCAGCGTCCTGCTCGGCTTGCTCGGCGCCAGCGCTAAACTGTCCAGCGTCAGCCTGATCCGCGTCCCCGCCCAGCTCTACACCACCTTGATTCGCGGCGTGCCCGACCTGGTGCTGATGTTGCTGATTTTCTACAGCTTGCAAATCTGGCTGACCGGTTTTACCGACTTCATGGAATGGGACTACATCGAGATCGACCCATTCAGCGCCGGGGTTATCACCCTGGGCTTCATCTACGGTGCCTACTTCACCGAGACCTTTCGCGGTGCGATCCTCGCCGTGCCGCGGGGCCAGCTGGAAGCGGCGACCGCGTACGGGCTCACGCGCGGGCAGCGGTTTCGCTTCGTGACCTTCCCGCAGATGATGCGCTTTGCCCTGCCAGGCATCGGCAACAACTGGATGGTGATGCTCAAGGCCACGGCGCTGGTGTCGATCATCGGCCTGGCGGATCTGGTCAAGGCCGCTCAAGACGCCGGCAAGAGCACCTACCAACTGTTTTACTTCCTGGTCATCGCCGCGTTGATCTACCTGCTGATCACCAGCGCGTCCAATGTCGTCCTGCGCTGGCTTGAGCGCCGCTACTCCGCTGGGTCCCGGGAGGCCGTGCGATGATCGAACTTCTGCAGCAATACTGGCGGCCCTTCCTTTATAGCGACGGCCAGCACATCACCGGGCTGGCAATGACCCTGTGGCTGCTCAGCGCGGCGCTGGTGATTGGCTTTGTGGTGTCGATCCCGCTGTCCATCGCCCGCGTGTCGCGCAAACGCTACATCCGCTGGCCGGTGCAGTTTTACACGTACCTGTTTCGTGGCACGCCGCTCTATATCCAGCTGCTGATCTGCTACACCGGGATCTACAGCATTGCGGCCGTACGGGCGCAACCGGTGCTGGATGCGTTCTTTCGGGATGCGATGAACTGCACCATCCTCGCCTTCGCCCTGAACACCTGCGCCTACACCACCGAGATTTTCGCCGGGGCAATCCGTAGCATGGCGCATGGTGAAGTCGAGGCGGCCAAGGCTTACGGCCTCACAGGCTGGAAGCTGTATGCCTACGTCATCATGCCGTCGGCCCTACGCCGCTCGCTGCCTTACTACAGCAACGAAGTGATCCTGATGCTGCACTCGACCACCGTGGCGTTCACCGCGACGGTGCCGGACATTCTCAAGGTGGCCCGGGACGCCAACTCGGCCACGTACATGACCTTTCAATCATTCGGCATCGCTGCGCTGATCTACCTGACCGTGACCTTTGCGCTGGTCGGGCTGTTTCGTCTGGCGGAGCGCCGCTGGCTGGCCTTTCTCGGGCCGAGCCATTAAGGAGTTGTCATGCGTCATCAGGTACATGATCTGATCGCGCCGGTGCCAGGCACGGCGCGGCAGATTCACAGTTTCCACTTCGGCCCGGAACAGGCTGAAGGCAAGGTCTACATCCAGTCATCGCTGCATGCCGACGAACTGCCGGGCATGCTGGTGGCCTGGCACCTCAAGGCCCGCCTGGCCGAGTTGGCGGCGGCCGGTAGGCTGCGCAGCGAAATCGTGTTGGTGCCGATTGCCAACCCGGTGGGCCTGGAGCAAGTGTTGATGGATATTCCGCTGGGCCGCTACGAGCTGGAAAGCGGACAGAATTTCAACCGCCGGTTTGTCGACCTCAGTGAAGAGGTCGGTAACCAGGTCGAGTATTTGCTGGGAGATGACGCGCAGCACAACGCCCGATTGATCCGTGCCGCACTGTCCACTGCCCTCGCCCGGCAAGCGGCCGACACCCAGTTGCAATCCCAACGCCTGGTGCTGCAACGCCTGGCCTGCGAGGCCGACATGGTGCTCGACCTGCATTGCGACTTCGAAGCCGTGGCGCACCTGTACACCACGCCCGAGGCCTGGCCGCAGGTGGAGCCGCTGGCACGCTACATCGGCTCGGAAGCCAATTTGCTTGCCACCGATTCCGGCGGGCAGTCCTTCGATGAGTGTTTCACCCTGGTGTGGTGGCAGTTGCAGCAACGCTTCGGCGAGCGCTTCCCGATTCCCATGGGCAGCTTTTCGGTGACCGTCGAGCTGCGCGGCCAGGGCGACGTCAACCATGGCCTGGCCCGCCTCGACTGCCAGGCGATCATCGATTATCTGATCCACTTCGGCGCGATTGAAGGCACCGCCGCGCCATTGCCTGCCTTGCCCTACCCGGCCACCCCACTGGCGGGCGTCGAGCCTGTGACCACGCCCGTTGGCGGTTTGCTGGTATTTTGCGCCCTGCCGGGTGAATACCTGGAAGCCGGGCAATTGATCGCCGAAATCATCGACCCGCTTACTGACCGCGTAACGCCCGTGCACTGTAAAAACGCCGGCCTGCTTTACGCCCGTTCGCTGCGGCGCATGGCCACTGCCGGCATGGTGATCAGCCATGTCGCAGGCCATGAAGCCTACCGCAGCGGCTACCTACTTTCGCCTTGAGGATGCACGCCCCATGTACAAATTGACCGTTGAAGGCCTGCATAAAAGCTATGGCGACAATGAAGTGCTCAAAGGTGTCTCGCTCAAGGCCAAGACCGGTGATGTGATCAGTTTGATCGGCGCCAGCGGTTCGGGCAAAAGCACCTTTTTGCGCTGCATCAACTTTCTGGAAACCCCCAACGACGGCGCGATGACCCTCGACGGCCAGCAAATCCGCATGGTCAGTGACCGCCACGGCATGCGCGTGGCCGACGACGCCGAGCTGCAACGCCTGCGCACGCGGCTGGCGATGGTGTTCCAGCATTTCAACCTGTGGAGCCACATGAGCGTGCTGGAAAACATCACCATGGCCCCGCGCCGGGTGCTGGGTTGCAGCAAGAAGGACGCCGAAGACCGCGCCCGTCGCTACCTGGACAAGGTGGGCTTGCCGGCGCGCGTGGCCGATCAATACCCGGCGTTCCTGTCGGGTGGCCAACAGCAACGCGTGGCCATCGCCCGCGCCCTGGCCATGGAGCCGGAGGTGATGCTGTTCGACGAGCCGACCTCGGCCCTCGACCCGGAGCTGGTCGGTGAAGTATTGAAGGTGATCCAGGGGCTGGCCGAGGAAGGCCGCACCATGATCATGGTCACCCACGAGATGAGCTTTGCGCGCAAGGTGTCGAGCCAGGTGTTGTTCCTGCACAAGGGCCTGGTGGAAGAGCAAGGTGCGCCTGCGGATGTGCTGGGCAATCCGAAGAGCGAGCGCCTGCAGCAGTTTTTGAGCGGCAATTTGAAGTAAACCTTTGCGGCGCCTGGAGGGTCTCTGAATGAGAGCCTCCAGAGCGTCAGCCCACCCATGGCAAAACCCCTCGACTTCGCAAAACACTGGTTTGCCGCCAAGGGCTGGAAACCGTTCGCCTTTCAGAAAGAGGTATGGGCGGCGGTCAAGCAGGGTCAGTCAGGCTTGCTGCATGCCAGCACCGGCGCGGGTAAAACCTATGCACTGTGGTTTGCCGCCCTTAATCGCTTCGCCATCACTCGCCCGCCCGCCACCGGCAAACGCAAACCGCCGGCTGAGCCGCTGACCGTGCTGTGGATTACACCCATGCGCGCATTGGCCGCCGACACTGCACGCGCCCTTGAAGCGCCACTGGAGGTCTTGCAGATTCCGTGGAGCATCGGCCTGCGCACCGGCGATACCAGCAGCAGCGAACGCGCCCGCCAAACCCGCCGCCAGCCCACCGCGCTGGTTACCACGCCGGAAAGTCTTACGTTGATGCTGGCGCGTGCCGACAGTGAATCGAGCCTGGCGCACCTGCGCATGGTCATCGTGGATGAATGGCATGAACTGATCGGCAACAAGCGTGGTGTGCAGCTGCAACTGGCGCTGGCGCGCTTGCGGCGGTGGCATCCGGAACTGATGGTGTGGGGAATTTCGGCGACGTTGGGTAATCAGGCTCACGCACTGGAGGTTTTGGTCCCACAAGGTGGCGGGATCAACGTGCAGGGGCAAACGGCCAAAACGCTGCAGGTCGATACCTTGTTGCCGCCCACCACTGAGCGCTTTCCCTGGGCCGGGCATATTGGTTTGAAGATGTTGCCGCAAGTCGTCGCCGAAGTTGATTCCAGCAGCAGTTGCCTGGTGTTTACCAACACACGGGCGCAGTCGGAGATCTGGTACCAGGCGTTGCTCGATGCGCGCCCGGATTGGGCGGGAGTGATCGCGCTGCACCATGGCTCACTCTCGCGCGAAACGCGCGACTGGGTGGAGCGAGCCTTGAAAGACGGCCAGCTCAAGGCGGTGGTGTGCACCTCCAGCCTGGACCTGGGGGTGGATTTTCTGCCGGTGGAGCGCGTGCTGCAAATCGGCTCGGCCAAAGGCGTGGCGCGCCTGATGCAGCGCGCCGGACGCTCCGGCCACGCGCCAGGGCGGCCGTCCCGGGTGACGCTGGTGCCGACCCACAGCCTGGAACTGGTGGAAGCGGCGGCCGCCCAAGACGCGATCGCCCAACGGCGCATCGAAGCCCGTGAATCGCCTTACAAGCCGCTGGACGTGCTCGTACAGCATTTGGTGAGCATGGCGCTGGGCGGAGGCTTTACGCCTGATGCGCTGCTGGCGGAAGTGCGCGGTGCCTGGGCTTACCGTGACCTCACGCAAGCCGACTGGGCCTGGGCGCTGGGGTTTGTGCGCCATGGCGGATTGTCGCTGACGGCTTACCCGGATTACCGCCGCGTGGAGCCCGACGAGCACGGCGTGTGGCGCGTGCCGGATGCACGCCTGGCGCGGCGCCATCGCATGAGTGTAGGCACCATCGTCAGTGACGCGAGTATCCAGCTGAAATTCTGGAGCAAGGGCGGCGGCGGCAAGAACCTGGGCAGTGTCGAGGAAGGCTTTATCGCACGGCTCAAACCCGGTGATGGTTTCCTGTTTGCCGGGCGTTTGCTGGAGCTGGTGCGCGTGGAAAACATGACGGCTTACGTGCGTCGCAGCACCGCGAAAAGAGCCGCCGTGCCGCGTTGGAATGGCGGGCGCATGCCGCTTTCCAACGAACTGGCGCAGGCGGTGGTCGAACGGTTTGATGCGGCGGCGCACGGGCATTTCGACGGCCCGGAAATGCAGGCGGTGCAACCCTTGCTGCAAACCCAGTTGCGCTGGTCGGGCCTGCCGACTCGCACGCATTTGCTGGCCGAAGCCCTGAAGTCGCGGGAAGGATGGCACGTGTTTCTTTACCCCTTCGCCGGACGCCAAGTGCATCTGGGCCTGGCCAGCCTGCTGGCGTGGCGGGTCAGCCAACAGCAGCCGGTGACCTTTTCAATCGCGGTGAATGATTACGGGCTGGAGCTGTTGAGTGCCACGCCGGTGGATTGGCCATTACTGCTGAACGAAGCGTTATTGAGTCCGCAAAATTTGCTGACCGACGTCATAGCCAGCTTGAATGCCGGGGAATTGGCCCTTAGACGTTTTCGCGAGATCGCGCGCATCGCCGGGCTGGTGTTCGCGGGTTACCCCGGGGCGCCAAAAAGCACGCGGCAGGTTCAGGCCTCCAGCGGGTTGTTTTTTGAAGTGTTCAAGCAATATGACCCGCAGAACCTGCTGCTGACCCAGGCCGGGGAAGAAGTCCTGCGTGACGAGTTGGATATTCGTCGGCTGGAACAGACATTGCGCCATCTGGCCGCGCTGAAACTGGACTTGCACCTGATCGAACGGGCTACACCGCTGGCCTTCCCACTGCTGGTTGAGCGGATGCGCGAGAGCATGAGTTCGGAGAAACTCTCGGAGCGCATTGCACGGATGGTCAAAGACCTGGAAAAAGTCGCTGATAACGGGAAACGCTGATGCATTGTTCGGTAATGCTTGAGGGAGAAGAGCTGTGGTTGCTGGCGGAAAAGGCCGTGTACTGGCCCTCGCGTCGGTGTTTGCTGATTGCCGACGTGCATTTTGGCAAGGCCTCCGCCTACCGCAGCCTTGGGCAACCCGTGCCCCAAGGCACCACGACTGAAAACCTGCAACGCCTGGACCGGCTGTTATCGGCCTTGCCGTGCGAGCAGGTGATCTTTCTCGGTGACTTCCTGCACGGCCCCGGCTCTCACGCCAGCGGCACCCTGAGCGCCTTGAGAGCGTGGCGTGAGCACAATCGCGACCTTGGCCTGACGCTGATTCGTGGCAATCACGACAAACGCGCAGGCGACCCACCGGCCGACTTGGGCATCGAGGTGGTGCCGGAGCCTTTGCTGATGGGGCCGTTCGCCCTGCAACACGAACCAGACGCGCATGCCAGCCACCATGTGCTGGCGGGGCATGTGCACCCGGTCTATCGACTGCGCGGCAGGGGCCGCCAGAGCTTGCGCCTGCCGTGCTTTCAGTTCGGGTCGCGGATCAGCCTGTTGCCGGCGTTCGGCGCCTTTACCGGGGGTTATTCAGTGGAGCAGCGCGACGATCAGCAGATCTTTGTGATCGGCGATGAGGACGTATGGCCGGTGCGCTGAACAACCGGCCATGTCTATTGCCCTGAACGATCAGGCGACAGGCGCGGGTGGCGGCTCATCCGGCAGCGTCGGTTCACCAGGCTCGGTGGGCGGTTGCGGCCAATCTTGATCAGGTTGACCAGGGATGCCGCCTGCATACGCAGGGTCGGCCATCAGGGACCAGGCCAGAACACCAATCTGGTTGGGTTCAAGCCGGGCGAGTTCGGCGCTGATTCGCGGGTCGATCTTCATAAAGTACTCCTCAAGCGTGGCTCGGCGCGTTTTGCACGCACCGAGGCAGTACACCCAATAGAGTCACTTCCCGCAGACTAATTCCCTTAACGTGTAAGACCTTTCGATCAAGCGCGTGGGAGTGTGACGCCACGCTGGCCCTGATACTTGCCGGCGCGGTCCTTGTAGGACACTTCACAGGCCTCATCGGACTGCAGGAACAGCATCTGTGCCACGCCTTCATTGGCGTAGATCTTCGCCGGCAACGTGGTGGTGTTAGAGAACTCCAGGGTCACGTGACCTTCCCACTCGGGCTCAAGCGGCGTCACGTTGACGATGATGCCGCAGCGCGCGTAGGTGCTTTTGCCCAAGCAAATGGTCAGCACGTCACGCGGGATACGGAAAAACTCCACGGTGCGCGCCAGGGCGAAGGAGTTTGGCGGGATGATGCACACGTCGCTCTTGACGTCGACGAAGCTCTTTTCGTCGAAATTCTTCGGGTCGACGATCGCCGAGTTGATATTGGTGAACACCTTGAATTCGTCGGCGCAACGCACGTCGTAGCCATAGCTGGAAACACCGTACGAAATCACCGGAGCGTCGCCTGCGCCACGGATCTGGCGTTCAACGAACGGTTCGATCATGCCGTGCTCTTGCGCCATGCGGCGAATCCACTTGTCCGATTTGATGCTCATGGCGGGTGTCCTGAATAGCGAGGTGGAAAAATTCTGTTGGGCATCTTACCGGGGCCGGCTTCGGGGTTCAAAGGGCGCGGGGCTTTTCTTGATGAATGCGCCGGCTGCTGCAAGCCGCAGCCAACGGGGCCGGGGCTCATAGTGCGGTCCGTTGTGACTGTAAATACCACCGCCAGTCACGAAAATAGAGAAACCTTCGGAAATACCATTGGCACGTTCCGGAAAAAGGGTTAAGGTGGCGCCACTGTGCTGCTTGTGTCACTGAGAATCTCTACACGATATGTTGAATTTCGATCCAACCATCTCCAAGAATTTTTCCTGCTCTTTGCACTCAGTCTCGGCCAGGGCTTTTCCTGAGTCGCAGTTAACTTTGTCCAAGGAGATACACCATGTCTAATCGCCAAACTGGTACCGTTAAGTGGTTCAACGATGAAAAAGGCTTCGGCTTCATCACTCCACAATCCGGTGACGACCTGTTCGTTCACTTCAAAGCTATCCAATCCGACGGCTTCAAAAGCCTGAAAGAAGGCCAACAGGTTTCTTTCATCGCTACCCGCGGTCAGAAAGGCATGCAAGCTGAAGAAGTTCAAGTTATCTAACTTGTACTGACTTAGTCGAAAAAACCCCGCCCTCAAAAGCGGGGTTTTTTTATGCCTGGGATTTGGCGCAACGCCACCGGAATCCCGGACACAAAAAAATGTGGGAGCCTACTTATGTGGGAGCTGGCTTGCCTGCGATGCTAACGCCTCGGTGTATCAGTTACACCGAGACGATGCTATCGCTGGCAAGCCGGCTCCCACACAAGCCTGCTCCCACAGTTCATACAGCGTTGTTACTGGAACAACGACTCACTCGACAAGCCATTCTTCTCAAGGATCTCACGCAAGCGCTTGAGGCCCTCTACCTGGATCTGCCGCACCCGCTCACGGGTCAAACCGATCTCCAGGCCTACGTCCTCCAGGGTACTGCTCTCATGGCCGCGCAGGCCGAAGCGGCGAATCACCACTTCACGCTGCTTGTCCGTGAGCTCAGACAGCCACTGGTCAATGCTTTGGGAAAGATCATCGTCCTGCAACAGTTCGCAAGGATCCGTCGGACGATCATCCGTCAGGGTGTCCAGCAGGGTTTTATCCGAATCCGGACCCAGCGAGACATCGACCGAAGACACGCGCTCGTTCAGGCCGAGCATGCGCTTAACCTCGCCAACCGGCTTTTCCAGCAGGTTGGCGATTTCTTCAGGCGAAGGTTCATGATCGAGTTTTTGTGTCAGCTCACGCGCCGCCCGCAGGTAGACGTTGAGCTCCTTGACCACATGGATCGGCAACCGGATCGTACGGGTTTGATTCATGATCGCCCGTTCGATGGTCTGACGAATCCACCAGGTGGCATAGGTCGAAAAGCGGAAGCCCCGCTCAGGGTCAAACTTCTCCACCGCCCGGATCAAGCCCAGGTTGCCCTCCTCGATCAGGTCCAGCAGCGACAGCCCACGATTGACGTAGCGTCGGGCGATTTTCACCACCAGGCGCAAGTTACTTTCAATCATGCGTTTGCGCCCAGCCGGATCGCCTTTTTGCGACAAGCGCGCAAAATGGACTTCTTCTTCGGGAGTGAGCAGAGGGGAAAAGCCGATTTCATTGAGGTACAGCTGCGTTGCGTCGAGCGCCCGCGTGTAGTCAATGTACTTGTGTTGCTTTAACGCGGTGGAGTTCTTGGATTTGGTGCGAACTGAAGGTGTAGCAGACCCTTCATCATTCGACATCGATTCCTTTTCGGTGAGTATCTCCATTTCAAGGAGAACCTCATCGTCGATGTCAAACTCCGGCGCTTCTTTACTGAGAGCCATTGTTATAGTCCTTTGGTGAGTTCGACCTCAAGCTCAAGCGACGCCTCTATCCTTGGCAACGCTGGAGCCTGTTCCTTCTACGTGAGGGAACAGGCTGTGCAACACATCAACGACGGGGTAGGAATTGCAGCGGATCTACAGGTTTCCCTTGGCGGCGAATCTCAAAGTGCAGTTTCACCCGGTCTGTACCAGTTGACCCCATTTCGGCAATTGTCTGTCCGACTTTGACTTGCTGCCCCTCCCGAACCAACAGCCTGCGGTTGTGACCGTAAGCACTGACGTAGGTATCGCTGTGTTTGATGATGACCAGTTCGCCGTAGCCCCGCAAACCACTCCCGGCGTACACCACTGTCCCATCAGACGCAGCTAAAACAGGCTGTCCCAAATCCCCGGCGATATCAATGCCTTTATTCAAACTACCGTTTGAAGAGAATTTTCCAATCAACACCCCGTTTGAAGGCCATCCCCAACCGGTCGGAGCAGGCCCTGCAGGCGGCAGAGGCGCAGGCGCTGGTTTGCTCGCAACCGTAGGCGCGGCGGTGCCTGCAGGCCGGGTGATGATCGTGGTTTTGCTCGAAGACGACGGCGAAGATCCGGAATTTGTCACAACTGTCGTAGGCGTTGAACCGGTGCGTCCATCGAAACGAATGGTCTGACCTGGATGTATCGTGTATGGCACAGGAATATTGTTACGAGCTGCGAGCGCCTTGTAATCCCAACCGTAACGGAAGGCGATCGAGAACATCGTGTCCCCCTTTCGCACTACATACTGACCGGTGGTGACCGTCGGTTTTTGCGGCACTGCATTATTGCGGTCAACCACCCGCGCACCGCTGGATGGCGTGCTCGAACAGGCCGCCAATAAGGAACTCAAGACAAGGCCAAGCACCAGTCGCTGAAAGCTTGTTTTACTCATACGCTGCGCAGGACCTGTGAGACTCACCCGCCGCTCCCTTTGTGGTGGCTGAACATGAACGCCTGTATCAGGCTTGAAATATGACGCAAGTATAACTGGGCATTGGATTTTTACCGGCACACGACTGAAACGAAAAATTCATCATGTTTAAACCCGGTTTCCCGTCATGTTGACTCTATGAGCCCCGCTGTAAGACACATCCCCACCCACAGAATTCACTGTTTGCGAATAAATGATCAGGCCAGCGGGCCATTGAGCAAGGGTACAAAGCGCACGGCGCCCAGTACATGCCGGGAAAAGCCTTCGTCTTCCCGGATAATGAGCATCAATTGTTGCACTTCGCCGGAACCCACCGGGATAACCAATCGCCCGCCAGGTGCCAGTTGATCCAGCAAGGCCTGCGGTACATCGGTTGCAACGGCGGTAACGATGATGCCGTTATACGGCGCCAGCGCCGGCCAGCCTTCCCAGCCATCGCCCCAGCGAAACACCACGTTACGCAGGTTGAGCTCCACCAGGCGCTCCTTGGCGCGGTCCTGCAGGACCTTGATGCGCTCCACCGAGAACACCCGCTCCACCAGTTGCGACAGCACGGCGGTCTGGTAACCCGAACCGGTGCCGATCTCCAGCACTTTGTCCAACGGCCCCGCCGCCAGCAACAGCTCACTCATGCGCGCGACCATATAAGGCTGCGAAATGGTCTGGTTGTGGCCGATGGGCAACGCGGTGTCTTCATAGGCCCGATGCGCCAGGGCTTCGTCGACAAACAGGTGGCGTGGTGTGCGCCGGATGACTTCCAGCACCTGGGCGTTCGACAGCCCTTCTTCGTACAGGCGCTGGATCAAACGCTCGCGCGTACGCTGCGAGGTCATCCCGATGCCACGGCGCAGCAGGTCGTCTTGTTCACGCGCCATCAACGCAGCCCCTCAAGCCAGCCATCGAGACTACTGAAGGCATCACTGAAGGTGCGATCAAGCTGCAACGGGGTAATCGATACATAACCTTGCATCACCGCATGAAAGTCTGTGCCCGGGCCACCGTCCTCGGCGTCGCCGGCCGCCGCAATCCAATAACCTTCCTTGCCGCGCGGATCGACCACTTTCAGAGGCGCCGCCGCACGGGCGCGATGGCCCAGACGCGTCAGTTGGATGCCGCGAATATGGTCGAGGGGCAAATTAGGGATGTTGACGTTAAGTACTGTGCGCGGCGGCAGGTCCAGTGATCCGTGGGCCTCCACCAGCTTGCGGGCGAAATACGCCGCCGTCGCCAGGTTGTCCAACTGCCGCGAGGCAAAGGAAAAGGCGAACGAGGTGCGGCCCAGGAAACGCCCTTCAAGCGCCGCCGCCACCGTACCCGAATACAGCACGTCATCGCCCAGGTTGGCGCCCAGGTTGATACCCGACACCACCAGGTCCGGCTCCTGCTCCAACAAGCTGTTGATCGCCAGGTGCACGCAATCGGTGGGGGTACCGTTCACGCTGATAAAGCCATTGGCCAGAACCTGCGGGTGCAACGGACGGTCGAGCGTCAGCGAACTGCTGGCGCCGCTCTTGTCCTGGTCCGGGGCAACCACCACACACTCGGCGTAGTCTTCCAGCGCAGCATAAAGCGCGGCAAGGCCGGGTGCGGTGGCACCGTCATCGTTTGATATCAGAATACGCATGGGCTGTCCGTCTGCCCCACCGGCACCAGATCAACAAGCTCGCGCACCAAGACAGTGGCGAAGCATCCGGCCGGCAGGACGAATTCCAGTTGCAGAATGTCCAGCGAGGGATAATGCCACGTCAACCCGCCAATGGGCAGTCGCAGAATGCGACGCTCCTGGCTCATGCCGGCATTGACCAGCCAATCGCGCAGGTCGGCTTCACCGTCGGCGATTGCCTGTTCCAGCGCGAAGGTCGCCCCCGACGCCGGCGAATTGCCTTCGCCCCACTGCGGCCCTGTCGGGTGCAGGTCCAGAATCGCCAGGCGCGGGTCGCTGCATTCAGCCTCCCCCGCCGGGAAAAAACTGCGGCTGTCAGTAAACGCCAACAAATCGCCGACCTGGGCGCGCTGCCAGGACCCGTCTGCCACACGTGCTGCCAGGACTTTATTGAAGAGAAAACTACGCGCGGTAGACAGCAGCCGCGAGCGCACATTGCGCTGCTCCGGCAGGGCCTTGCGGGCCGCCCATTCACGCGCGTCCGCCACGTTGCCGCCGTTGTGGCCGAAGCGCTGGGCACCGAAGTAATTGGGGATACCGTGCTGGGCAATCTGCTGCAAACGCGCGTCGATGGCGGCGGTGTCGCCAGCCAATTGGGTCAGGCGCAGGGTAAAGCCGTTGGCCGAATGCGCACCCCGCTGCAGCTTGCGTTTATGACGGACGATCTTGAGGATTTTAAGGGTGTCGTTCTGCGCACCGCTCATGTCCGGATCGGCCTTGCCCGGCAGTTGCACGCTGAACCACTGGCGCGTCAACGCCTGGCGATCCTTGAGCCCGGCATAGCTGACGGTGCGCAGCGGCACGCCGGCGGCCTTCGCAATGCGCCGCGCGGCTTCTTCGGTATTCAAACCGCGCTTTTCGACCCACAGCCACAGGTGCTCGCCGTCGCCGGTCAGCGGAATATCCAGCACTTCGTCTACCTGGAAATCTTCAGCCGTCGCTTTTAATACGGCGCTGCCCAAAGCCTCGCCGTAGGCCCGCGGGCCCAACAGTTGCAAGTCATTCATGCGCGCAGCAACAAGGCAACGGAGTGCACCGCGATGCCCTCTTCACGTCCGGTAAACCCGAGTTTTTCGGTGGTGGTGGCTTTCACGTTGACTTGATCCAATTCAATTTGCAGATCCGCGGCAATCAGTGCGCGCATCGATTCGATATGCGGGGCCATTTTCGGCGCCTGGGCGACGATGGTGTTGTCGACATTCCCGACCTTCCAGCCCTTGGCGTGGATCAGGCCAACCACATGGCGCAGCAAGACGCGGCTGTCCGCACCCTTGAAGGTTGGGTCGGTGTCTGGAAAGTGCTTGCCGATATCGCCCAACGCCGCTGCGCCGAGCAGGGCATCGCTCAAGGCGTGCAATACAACGTCGCCGTCGGAATGAGCGAGCAACCCATGGTGGTGTGCAATGCGCACGCCGCCCAAGGTGATGAAATCGCCTTCAGCGAAACGGTGCACATCGTAGCCGTGGCCAATACGCATAAAAAAACGCCCCGATTTAATTCAGGGCGTGATTCTACCTACTTTTGCCTCACATTAACCGAGCAAAGCACGCCCATGATGTCGCAAATGATCTTCGATGAAGCTGGCGATAAAGAAGTAGCTGTGGTCGTAGCCGGGTTGCAGGCGCAGTTCGAGCGGATGGTTGGCCGCCTTGGCCGCTTGCTGCAGGGCTTCGGGCTTGAGCTGCACGGCGAGGAAATCGTCGCGGTCGCCCTGATCCACCAGCAATGGCAGCTTTTGCGTGGCCTCGCTGATCAGCGCGCAGGCGTCCCATTCACGCCATTTAGAGCGTTCATCACCCAAATAACGCGAGAAGGCCTTCTGGCCCCATGGGCAATCCATCGGGTTATTGATCGGCGAAAATGCCGACACTGATTGGTAGCGCCCAGGGTTGCGCAAGGCACACACCAACGCACCGTGGCCGCCCATGGAGTGGCCGCTGATGCCGCGCTCTGCCGATGCAGGGAAATGCGCTTCAACCAACGCAGGCAATTCCTGCACCACGTAGTCATGCATCCGATAGTGCTTGGCCCAAGGTTCCTGCGTGGCATTCAGGTAGAAGCCGGCCCCCAGGCCAAAATCCCAGGCGTTGTCAGGGTCGCCCGGCACACCGGGCCCACGCGGGCTGGTGTCCGGAGCAACGATGATCAACCCCAGCTCGGCGGCCACACGCTGAGCACCAGCCTTTTGCATGAAGTTTTCGTCGGTGCAGGTCAAGCCGGACAGCCAGTACACCACCGGCAGTTTGCCGCCCTGCTCCGCCTGTGGCGGCAGGTAGACGGCAAAGGTCATGTCGCACCCGAGCACGTGGGAGCTGTGTTTGTAGCGTTTATGCCAGCCGCCAAAACTCTTTTGGCAGGAGATATTTTCCAGGGTCATGGGAATGCTCCCAGCGGCGAGCGGCAAACTTTAGGCTGCAGGCAGACATACACCTTTTTGCAGCCTAGAGCGTGCAACTTGCAGCTGCTTTAAAAGTGAATGACGGTACGAATGCTCTTACCTTCATGCATCAGGTCAAACGCTTTGTTGATGTCTTCCAGACCCATGGTGTGGGTGATAAAGGTGTCCAGCGGGATTTCGCCGGACTGGGCCATTTCCACGTAGCTTGGCAATTCGGAACGGCCACGCACGCCGCCAAATGCCGAACCGCGCCAGACGCGCCCGGTCACCAGCTGGAATGGGCGGGTGGCGATTTCCTGGCCAGCACCGGCTACACCAATGATCACCGACTCGCCCCAACCCTTGTGGCAGCACTCCAGGGCCGCGCGCATCAGTTGCACGTTGCCGATGCACTCGAAGGAAAAGTCCACGCCGCCATCGGTCAAGTCGACGATCACGTCCTGGATGGGGCGGTCGTAGTCTTTCGGGTTGATGCAGTCGGTGGCGCCCAATTGCTTGGCGATTTCAAACTTGGCCGGGTTGATGTCGATGGCAATGATGCGACCGGCCTTGGCTTTCACCGCGCCGATGATGGCCGACAGGCCAATGCCGCCGAGGCCGAAGATAGCCACGGTATCGCCCGGCTTGACCTTGGCAGTGTTGATCACCGCGCCGATGCCGGTGGTAACGCCGCAGCCGAGCAGGCAGACCTTTTCCAACGGCGCTTCTTTAGGGATTTTTGCCACGGAAATTTCCGGCAGCACGGTGTACTCGGAGAACGTCGAGGTACCCATGTAGTGGAAAATCGGCTGGCCCTTGTAGGAGAAACGTGTGGTGCCATCCGGCATCAGGCCTTTGCCCTGCGTGGACCGAATGGCCTGGCACAGGTTGGTCTTGCCCGACAGGCAGAATTTGCACTTGCCGCATTCCGGCGTGTACAGCGGGATCACGTGGTCGCCGACGGCCACCGAAGTCACGCCCTCGCCGATTGCTTCAACCACCGCGCCACCTTCATGGCCGAGGATCGACGGAAAGATCCCTTCCGGGTCGGCGCCCGACAAGGTGTACGCGTCGGTATGGCACACGCCGGACGCGACCACCCGCAGCAGCACCTCGCCGGCCTTGGGCATGGCGACATCGACTTCGACGATCTCTAGGGGCTTCTTCGCTTCGAAGGCTACAGCGGCGCGGGACTTGATCATCCGGGTTTCTCCAGGAAATTAAAAACTGAAGCGCTGAGTGTAAAACATGGCCCAGTGATTAATAATCCGAGCGAAAGCAAAACTTTATTGCTGTACAGGGATAATCAACATGCTGGAAAACCGCTGGGAAGGCATCGACGAGTTTGTTGCGGTGGCTGAGTGCAGCCAATTCACAGCGGCGGCCGAGCGACTTGGCGTGTCGTCATCGCACATCAGCCGGCAGGTGGCGCGCCTGGAAGAACGGCTGCAAACCCGGTTGCTCTATCGCAGCACGCGCAAGGTCACGCTGACCGAAGCCGGCCAGACCTTCCTGCAACACTGCCAACGCTTGCAGGACGGTCGCGAAGAAGCATTGCGCGCCGTCGGCGACCTCGCCAGCGAACCCAAGGGCATGTTGCGCATGACCTGCGCGGTGGCTTACGGCGAGCGTTTTATTGTGCCACTGGTCACACGATTCATGGGGCTCTACCCGCAATTGCGCGTGGATATCGAGTTGAGCAATCGCCAGCTGGACCTGGTGCATGAAGGCCTCGACCTGGCGATCCGCCTGGGCCGCCTGCAAGACTCGCGCATGGTCGCCAGTCGCCTGGCCCCGCGGCGCATGTACCTGTGCGCATCACCTTCCTACCTGGCGCGGTATGGTCGGCCACACAGTCTGTCGGAATTAAGTCGGCATAACTGCCTGATCGGCAGCTCGGATATTTGGCAACTGGCCCAGGATGGGCGCGAATTTTCCCAACGGGTGCAGGGAAACTGGCGCTGCAACAGTGGGCAGGCGGTGCTGGATGCGGCGTTGCAAGGGGTCGGGCTGTGCCAGTTGCCGGACTATTACGTGCTGGAGCATCTGCATACGGGCGCGCTGGTGTCGTTACTGGAGGCGCATCAGCCACCGAACACGGCGGTGTGGGCGTTGTATCCACAGCAGCGGCATTTATCGCCGAAGGTCAGAAAGCTGGTGGATTTCTTGAAGGAGGGGTTGGCCGAGCGGCCGGAGTACAGCGAGTGATTTGGGGCGCCTGCCTGGGTCTCATCGCGGGCTAGCCCGGCTCCCACTGGGAGTCGCATTTCAACCGTGGGAGCTGGCTTGCCTGCGATGAAGTCAACGCGGTTTAACTGACTACCTGCGGTTCGCCCACCGCAGCCGCAACCACTCCAGGTCTTCGGGCCGGGTCACCTTGATATTGTCCGAACGCCCTTCAATCAGGCGCGGCGCCTGGCCGGACCATTCCATCGCCGAGGCTTCGTCGGTGATGACGGCGTCAGCCACCAAGCTATCAGCCAACGCTCGATGCAATGCACCGAGGCGAAACATCTGCGGCGTGTAGGCTTGCCAGATCAGGCTGCGGTCGACGGTTTCAACCACACGTGCGTGCTTGTCGACGCGCTTGAGCGTGTCGCGAGCGGGCACGGCCAGCAGCCCGCCGACAGGATCATCCGACAGTTCCAACAACAGGTTATCGAGGTCATCACGGCTGAGGTTAGGCCGCGCGGCGTCATGCACCAGCACCCAATCATCATCGCTGGCACCCAGCGCATTGAGTTGCAGCAACGCATTGAGTACCGAACCCGAGCGCTCGTCACCGCCGTCCGCACGCACGATGCGTGGGTCATTGGCGCAAGGCAGGTTCGGCCAATAAGGATCATCGACAGCCAAACTGACTACCAGCCCCTTGAGCCCTGGATGGTCGAGAAAACAGCCGAGGCTGTGTTCGAGAATTGTGCGCCCGCCCAATTGCAAGTATTGCTTGGGGCGGTCCGCAGCCATACGGGCACCAACGCCCGCGGCAGGAATCACGGCCCAGAACGCCGGTAAAACGCTACTCATTGGGCCAGCTGATAGAGGGTTTCGCCCTCTTTCACCATGCCCAGCTCATGACGAGCCCGTTCTTCAACGGTCTCCGTACCTTTTTTCAGCTCAAGCAC
The DNA here is from genome assembly GCF_003852315.1 of Pseudomonas sp. LBUM920. NCBI lineage: Bacteria > Pseudomonadati > Pseudomonadota > Gammaproteobacteria > Pseudomonadales > Pseudomonadaceae > Pseudomonas > Pseudomonas edsoni (SeqCode). The sequence continues at coordinate 1,479,716 of NZ_CP027762.1, read as the reverse complement.
TTCAGCATCGAGGACACGATTGCGCTCCAGCAGACGTTCGTTCTCGGCGTGCTGGTCGGCAATTTGCTGGGTCAACTCTTTCACCTGCGCAAAGCTGCCATTACCCACCCATAGGCGGTACTGCAGGCCAGCCAGCAACAAGAGCAAGACGAGGAACAACCAATTGGGACTGCGCATCGAAATCCGGGTATCCAGTAAAAAAAGACAGCCATGCAAAACTTTTGAAGCAACTGATAGCACGAAGCCTGGATGAACCAGGCTTGTGCTTGTTAGCCATGAGATTAGCGTCGAAATTCACGCTGTCGTGATTTTTCCGACGTAATCCGCAGACCTTTTACCATTTAACAATCAGCCGCGAAACTCGCTGCGACCGTTGTACTTGGCTTTACCTGCCAATTGCTCTTCGATACGCAGCAATTGGTTGTACTTGGAAACGCGGTCGGAACGGCACAGGGAACCGGTCTTGATCTGCCCAGCCGAGGTGCCCACGGCCAGGTCGGCAATGGTCGAGTCTTCGGTTTCGCCGGAGCGGTGGGAGATCACGGCGGTGTAGCCCGCAGCCTTGGCCATCTGGATGGCTTCCAGGGTTTCGGTCAGGGTGCCGATCTGGTTGAACTTGATCAGGATCGAGTTGGCAATCTTCTTGTCGATGCCTTCTTTCAGGATCTTGGTGTTGGTCACGAACAGGTCGTCGCCGACCAGTTGGATTTTTTCGCCGATCTTGTCGGTGAGGACTTTCCAGCCAGCCCAGTCGGACTCGTCCAGGCCGTCTTCGATGGAGATGATCGGGTAGCGTTCGGTCAAGCCTTTGAGGTAGTCGGCAAAACCTTCGGAGGTGAACACGTGGCCTTCGCCGGACAGGTTGTATTTACCGTCCTCGTAGAACTCGCTGGCCGCGCAGTCCAGGGCCAGGGTCACGTCGGTGCCCAGTTTGTAGCCCGCATTGGCCACGGCTTCGGAGATCACTTTCAGTGCATCTTCGTTGGACGCCAGGTTCGGCGCGAAACCACCTTCGTCACCCACGGCAGTGCTCAGGCCACGGGCCTTCAGGACAGCTTTGAGGTGGTGGAAAATCTCGGTACCCATGCGCAGGCCTTCGGAGAAGGTCTTGGCGCCAACCGGCTGCACCATGAATTCCTGGATGTCGACGTTGTTATCAGCGTGCTCGCCACCGTTGATGATGTTCATCATCGGCACCGGCATCGAGTAAACACCCGGGGTGCCGTTCAGGTTGGCGATGTGTGCGTACAGCGGCAAGTCCTGGTCCTGTGCGGCAGCCTTGGCAGCGGCCAGGGACACGGCGAGGATGGCGTTGGCGCCCAGGCTGCCTTTGTTTTCGGTGCCGTCGAGCTTGATCATCGCGTGGTCCAGGGCTTTCTGGTCCAGCGGGTCCTTGCCCAGCAACAGGTCACGGATCGGGCCGTTGATGTTGGCTACAGCCTTGAGTACACCCTTGCCCAGGTAACGGCTCTTGTCGCCATCACGCAGTTCCAGTGCTTCGCGGGAACCTGTGGAAGCACCGGACGGCGCGCAGGCGCTGCCGATGATGCCGTTATCGAGGAGCACGTCGGCTTCGACGGTAGGGTTGCCACGGGAGTCGAGAACTTCACGACCTTTGATGTCGACGATTTTTGCCATTGTTGTAAACACTCCAAAGTTGACGAAAACGACGCAGCTGAAGGAAATCTTTTGACCGACCGCAAGGGTGGAACAACGGGGCAGGCTTGCAGGCGACAAGGCTCAGGCCCGCAGGCCTGAGCGTAAAGCGAGGGAAAGTCTACCGGAGAAATGGCGCTTACGCGGTCTCTACCGTCGGAAAACTCTTGACCAGTTCGTCCAACTGCTTGAGCTGGGCCAGGAATGGCTCCAGCTTGTCCAGGCGCAGGGCGCATGGGCCGTCGCATTTGGCGTTGTCCGGGTCCGGATGGGCTTCCAGGAACAGGCCCGCCAGCGACTGGCTGATGCCCGCCTTGGCCAGGTCTAGCACCTGGGCACGGCGCCCACCGGCGGAATCGGCGCGACCACCAGGCATTTGCAGCGCGTGGGTCACGTCGAAGAACACCGGGTATTCGAACTGTTTCATGATGCCGAAACCGAGCATGTCCACCACGAGGTTGTTGTAGCCGAAGCTCGAACCACGCTCGCAGAGGATCAACTGGTCGTTACCCGCTTCCACGCACTTGTTCAGGATGTGTTTCATTTCCTGGGGCGCGAGAAACTGGGCTTTCTTGATATTGATCACAGCGCCGGTCTTGGCCATGGCGACCACGAGGTCGGTCTGGCGCGACAGGAAGGCCGGCAACTGGATGATGTCGCACACCTCGGCGACCACGGCAGCCTGCTCAGGCTCGTGGACGTCGGTGATGATCGGCACGCCGAAGGCTTGCTTGATGTCCTGGAAGATCCGCATGCCTTCTTCAAGGCCCGGGCCGCGGTAGGAGGTCACGGACGAACGGTTGGCCTTGTCGAAGCTGGCCTTGAACACGTAAGGGATACCGAGTTTCTCGGTCACCTTCACGTACTCTTCACAGACCTGCATCGCCATGTCGCGGCTTTCCAGCACGTTCATGCCGCCGAACAGCACCATGGGCTTGTCGTTGGCAATCTCGATATCGCCTACGCGAATGATCTTCTGGGCCATCAGGTTCACGCCTTCTTCTGATGTTGCGTCAGTGCTGCTTTAACGAAACCGCTGAACAACGGGTGACCGTCGCGCGGGGTCGAGGTGAACTCAGGGTGGAACTGGCAGGCCACGAACCACGGATGATCCGGCGCCTCGACCACTTCAACCAACTTGCCATCGCCAGAGCGACCGGAGATTTTCAGGCCGGCTTCTTTGATCTGCGGCAGCAGGTTGTTGTTCACTTCGTAGCGGTGGCGGTGACGCTCGACGATCACGTCCTTGCCATAGCAATCGTGAACCAGCGAGCCCGGCTCCAGCAGGCAGTCTTGCGCGCCAAGGCGCATGGTGCCGCCCAGGTCGGAGCTTTCGGTACGGGTTTCAACGGCGCCGGTCGCATCTTCCCACTCGGTGATCAGGCCCACGACCGGGTGGCCGCTGGTGTGATCGAACTCGGTGGAGTTGGCGTCTTTCCAGCCCAGCACGTTACGGGCGAACTCGATAACGGCCACTTGCATGCCCAGGCAGATACCCAGGTACGGCACTTTGTTTTCACGAGCGTACTGAACCGCAGTGATTTTGCCTTCCACGCCACGCAGGCCGAAACCGCCCGGTACGAGAATCGCATCAACACCTTCGAGCAAGGCAGTGCCCTGGTTCTCGATGTCTTCGGAATCGATGTAGCGCAGGTTGACCTTGGTACGGTTGCTGATACCGGCGTGGCTCATCGCTTCGATCAGCGACTTGTACGCGTCCAGCAGCTCCATGTACTTGCCGACCATGGCGATGGTGACTTCATGCTCAGGGTTGAGCTTGGCATCCACCACAGCTTCCCACTCGGACAGGTCCGCGCCGTTGCACTGCAGGCCGAAACGCTCGACCACAAAATCATCCAGGCCTTGGGAGTGCAGGATGCCCGGGATCTTGTAGATGGTGTCGGCGTCTTCCAGGGCAATCACCGCACGCTCTTCAACGTTGGTGAACTGCGCAATCTTGCGACGCGAGGAAATGTCGATCGGGTGATCGGAGCGGCATACCAGCACGTCCGGCTGCAGGCCGATGGAACGCAGTTCCTTGACCGAGTGCTGGGTAGGCTTGGTTTTGGTTTCGCCGGCGGTGGCGATGTACGGCACCAGCGTCAGGTGCATCAGCATCGCGCGCTTGGCGCCGACTTCGAAACGCAGCTGGCGGATGGCTTCGAGGAACGGCTGGGATTCGATGTCACCCACGGTGCCACCGATCTCGACCATCGCCACGTCGGCATCGCCTGCACCCTTGATGATGCGACGCTTGATTTCGTCGGTGATGTGCGGGATCACCTGGATGGTTGCACCCAGGTAGTCACCACGGCGCTCCTTGCGCAGCACATGCTCGTAGACACGGCCAGTGGTGAAGTTGTTGTTCTGGGTCATGGTCGTGCGGATGAACCGCTCGTAGTGGCCCAGGTCCAGGTCGGTCTCGGCGCCGTCGTGCGTGACGAACACTTCACCGTGCTGGAACGGGCTCATGGTGCCCGGGTCAACGTTGATGTACGGGTCCAGCTTGAGCATGGTGACCTTAAGTCCCCGCGCCTCCAGGATGGCCGCCAATGAAGCGGAGGCAATGCCTTTCCCCAATGAAGAAACAACACCGCCCGTGACGAATATGTAGCGCGTCATGAAAAACCCTAGAAGTCTGCGTTAAAGCGGTCCGAGCCGCCGGGGAAAGCGAAGGAAGGCCGAAGCCCCCGATCACCTGCATTAATCACAGTGCACCTTTCAAAAAAACCGCCGCGTTGTGACAGACCAGCAATGAAACACCGGTACGTTGATCGCTACACATTTTTTGGAATCGCCCAGCAAAGACTGCTTGGTAATCGGCAACTGCTGCGATTCAGTCGAATCCACAGAAGTTGTATCAAGAAGGGAGCGTAGTCTACCGGAAAGGCTCTATCAGCTCAAACCTTGATCGCAAGTCTGTGGCATCCAATCCAATTGTCCATCACCCGGCAGCCTGGCCCACAGCCCTGCAAGGCTTGGGACAGCCAGCAATTGCTCACCCTGATAGACCAGCGGCAATCTGCCACGGACAAAGCCCGGCAGCCCGCATTCATTAAGCAAGCGCTTCAAGTCGCGCCGGCCTCGAGCGGGCACTTCGATGATTTCGCCGCCCTGACGGTAACGCACCTCAAGCGGACCTTGGGGAGCCTCACCGATAAAGTTCAGCTGGCCATTGCCGGGTAACGCGAGTGGGTTTTGCGGATGCGGCCAACTGACCACGGCGTCGGAAAACTCCAACCATGTTGCGGGCAGCCACCAGATGCGCTCGCCGCAACGATGCAACTGGCCGTCGGCCAGGCGCCACAGCGGTTGTGCGTCAGCCTTGGCGTCGCGCAGGGCCTGCCAGCTGGCCCAGTGGTCGCTGTCGGGTAAACGGGTCAGAGGCGCCAGCCAGTGGCGCAAGGCATTACGTTGGCGGGCGTCAGAAAGTTCGCGCAGTGGAGCCATAACCAACGAGGGCAGAGGCAACCAGGAAAATGGCGAAGGCTGATCGGCAGCTTGCAAGTCCATCCTCGCCAACTCGTCGAGCAGGCCCTGGGCTTCACTCAGGTGTTCGGCGGTGCGCGCCAGGCTGGAAACGGCTTGAGGCCATCGCTGCGTCAATACGGGAAGCACACGATGGCGCAAGTAATTGCGCGAGAAACGTGGGTCGGCGTTCGAAGGGTCTTCGATCCACGTCAACTGTTGCTCGTGGGCGTAGGCTTCCAATTCAGCACGCGAGGCCTCCAGCAACGGCCGCACCACGTGGCCCCTTGCCAGTGGGCGATGCACAGGCATAGCCGCCAGCCCGCGTACCCCTGCACCGCGCATCAGCCGAAACAACAGGGTTTCAGCCTGATCGTCGCGATGCTGCCCGGTGAGCAACACCTCCCCCGCGCCAGTGGCCTCGGTAAACGCCTGATAACGCGCGTCACGCGCCGCACGCTCAAGGCTGGCGCCCGGCTGCACTTGCACGCGCATTACCCGCAAGGGCACGCCCACGGCGTCACACACCGCCTGGCAATGGCTCGGCCAGGCGTCAGCAGCAGCTTGCAAGCCATGGTGGACGTGGACAGCACTGAGCGGCGGGAGGGTTTCGGTGGTTGCCAGAGTGGCCAACAGGTGCAGCAGGACGGTGGAGTCCAGACCACCCGAGAATGCGATGTGCCAGGCCGGGGCATTGCGCCAGGGCGCCAGATTTTGCAGAAGGTTGGCGGGTAGAGCCGGCTTCATAACACAGTACCGCCATCAATCTGGAATGCGATAACCCAGCATACACAAAGCAAATGTGGGAGCGGGCTTGTGTGGGAGCCGGGCTCGCCCACGATGCAGGCAACTCGGGTTATCTGTTACACCGAGTCGATGCTATCGCAGGCAAGCCAGATCCCACACAAGCCCGCTCCCACAGCGGTACTGCATTGTCTGCAGCGTTTGATCAGAGACCGTAGCTCATCAAACGCTCGTAACGACGGGCCAGCAACGCCTCATTATCGAACTTCTTGAGCATCGCCAATTGCGAACCCAGCTCGGCGCGCAGGGTAGCAGCAGCGGCAGCCGGGTCACGGTGGGCGCCGCCCAATGGCTCGGCGATCACTTTGTCCACGATGCCCAGGCCTTTCAGGCGATCAGCGGTGATACCCATGGCTTCAGCAGCGTCCGGTGCCTTTTCGGCGGTTTTCCACAGAATCGAAGCGCAACCTTCCGGCGAAATTACCGCGTAGGTCGAATATTGCAGCATGTTCAGCTGGTCGCACACGCCAATGGCCAGCGCCCCGCCGGAACCACCCTCACCAATCACGGTGGCGATGATCGGGGTTTTCAGGCGCGCCATGACACGCAGGTTCCAGGCGATTGCTTCGCTCTGGTTACGCTCTTCGGCGTCGATGCCCGGGTAAGCGCCCGGCGTGTCGATGAAGGTCAGGATCGGCATCTTGAAGCGCTCGGCCATTTCCATCAGGCGGCACGCCTTGCGGTAGCCTTCGGGGCGCGGCATGCCGAAGTTGCGGCGGACTTTTTCACGCACTTCGCGGCCTTTCTGGTGACCGATCACCATCACCGGCTGGTCGTCCAGGCGAGCGATACCGCCCACGATGGCCGCGTCGTCGGAGAAGTGGCGGTCGCCGTGCAGTTCGTCGAACTCGGTGAAGATGTGCTGAATGTAATCCAGGGTGTACGGACGGCGCGGGTGGCGTGCCAGGCGCGCGATCTGCCAGCTGGTCAGCTTGCCGAAGATGTCCTCGGTGAGCGTGCTGCTCTTGTCTTGCAGGCGAGCGATCTCATCGCCGATATTCAGCGAATTGTCATTGCCGACCAGGCGCAATTCTTCAATCTTGGCTTGCAGGTCAGCGATCGGCTGTTCGAAATCAAGAAAATTCGGGTTCATAAGCGTCCGTCTTGGGTCGACGGCCAAGGAGTGCCTGGCCAGCCGGTTGTCTATTCGCGCCCTACCTTAAGGGAGAGGCGCGTTTAGGTCGAGATTAAATGTTCAGTCGAGATCAGACATATCTGACCGTCAACGGTATTGGAGGAAGACGTTGTCTCGCCCGAACTGGTCACGCAAAGCTTGAATCAAGCCATCGGCGGGATCAATTCGCCACGTCTCACCAAACTGCAACATCGCCTTGGCGTCATTGCCGGTGTATTCCATGGTCACCGGACATGCGCCACGGTGGCGCTTGAGCAGGTCACCCAACCAGCGTAGCTGATCGCCTTTAAGGGCTTCGGTCTTGACCTTCAAGCGCAGGCTTTCGGCGAGGTTGGTGCGCGCATCTTCCATACTCATCACCCGCTTGATCCGCAGGCGCAGGCCGCCGGAGAAGTCGTCGTTGCTGACCTCACCTTCAACGACCACCATGGCATCGGTCTGCAGCAACGACTGCGCGGAGTGGAAAGCGTCGGCAAACAGCGACGCTTCGATCCGGCCCGAGCGGTCGTCGAGGGTGATAAAGCCCATCTTGTCGCCCTTCTTATTTTTCATCACTCGCAGAGCGATGATCATGCCGGCGACCGTCTGAGTGTCGCGCGCCGGTTTCAGGTCGATGATGCGCTGACGAGCGAAACGGCGGATTTCGCCTTCGTATTCGTCAATCGGGTGACCGGTGAGGTACAGGCCCAGGGTGTCTTTTTCGCCCTTGAGTCGTTCCTTGAGGGTCAACTCCTTGGCCTTGCGGTGGTTGGCGTAAACGTCCGCGTCCTCTTCGACGAACAAGCCGCCAAACAGGTCGGCGTGGCCGCTGTCGTGGGTGCGGGCGGTCTGTTCGGCCGCCTTGATCGCTTCTTCCATGGCGGTCAGCAGCACCGCACGGTTGCGGTCGATATTGGCCTGATAAGCCTTGGGCTCATCATGGAAATACGGGCCAAGGCGATCGAGCGCGCCGCTGCGGATCAAGCCGTCGAGGGTGCGTTTGTTGATGCGCTTGAGGTCAACCCGCGCGCAGAAGTCGAACAAGTCCTTGAACGGCCCGTCCTGGCGCGCTTCAGTGATGGCTTCGACCGGGCCTTCGCCCACGCCTTTGATCGCGCCCAGGCCATAGATGATGCGGCCTTCGTCGTTCACCGTGAACTTGAACTCGGAGGCGTTCACGTCCGGCGCGTCGAGGCGCAGCTTCATGGTGCGCACTTCCTCGATCAAGGTCACGACCTTGTCGGTGTTGTGCATATCCGCCGAAAGTACCGCGGCCATGAACGGCGCCGGGTAATGGGCTTTCAGCCAGGCAGTCTGGTACGACACCAGGCCGTAGGCGGCGGAGTGAGACTTGTTGAAGCCATAACCGGCGAACTTTTCTACCAGGTCGAAGATGTTACCGGCGAGGTCGGCGTCGATATTGTTGGTGGCACACCCCTCAATGAAACCGCCGCGCTGCTTGGCCATTTCTTCGGGCTTTTTCTTACCCATGGCGCGACGCAGCATGTCCGCGCCGCCGAGGGTGTAGCCGGCCATCACCTGGGCAATCTGCATCACCTGTTCTTGATACAGGATGATGCCGTAGGTTGGCGCCAGTACCGGCTTGAGGCCTTCGTACTGATAATCCGAATGCGGGTACGCCAGCTCGGCGCGGCCGTGCTTACGGTTGATGAAGTCATCCACCATGCCCGACTGCAGCGGGCCGGGACGGAACAGTGCCACCAGTGCGATCAAGTCTTCCAGGCAGTCGGGCTTGAGCTTTTTGATCAGCTCTTTCATGCCGCGCGACTCAAGCTGGAACACCGCCGTGGTTTCGGCTTTTTGCAGCAAGGTGTAAGTCGGTTTGTCGTCCAGCGGGATAAAGGCGATATCCAGCGGCGCTTCGTTGACCTTGGCGCGGTCACGGTTGATCGTCTTCAGCGCCCAGTCGATGATCGTCAGGGTCCGCAGACCCAGGAAGTCGAACTTCACCAGGCCGGCGGCTTCAACGTCGTCCTTGTCGAACTGGGTTACCAGGCCGTCGCCTTCTTCATCGCAATAGATCGGCGAAAAGTCGGTCAACTTGGTCGGCGCGATCACCACACCACCGGCGTGTTTACCGACGTTACGCACCACACCTTCGAGCTTGCGCGCCATGTCCCAGATTTCGGCGGCCTCTTCATCGACCTTGATGAAGTCGCGCAGGATTTCTTCCTGCTCGTAGGCTTTTTCCAGGGTCATGCCGACTTCGAACGGGATCATCTTCGACAGGCGGTCCGCCAGGCCGTAGGACTTGCCCTGCACCCGCGCCACGTCACGGATTACAGCCTTGGCCGCCATGGAACCGAAGGTGATGATCTGGCTTACCGCATTGCGGCCGTATTTCTCGGCCACGTACTCGATCACGCGGTCGCGGCCATCCATGCAGAAGTCGACGTCGAAGTCGGGCATGGAGACCCGTTCCGGGTTCAGGAACCGCTCGAACAGCAGGTCATATTCCAGCGGGTCAAGGTCGGTAATCTTCTGAACGTAAGCCACCAGCGAACCGGCACCTGATCCACGGCCAGGACCTACCGGTACGCCGTTGTTCTTGGCCCACTGGATAAAGTCCATCACGATCAGGAAGTAACCGGGGAATCCCATCTGGATGATGATATCCAGCTCGAAATTCAGTCGGTCAACGTAGACCTGGCGCTTGGCCTCGTAGTCCTCGGTGGTGTCCTTGGGCAGCAGCACGCTGAGGCGCTCTTCAAGGCCATCGAAGGACACTTTGCGGAAATACTCATCGATGGTCATGCCATCAGGAATCGGGAAGTTGGGCAGGAAGTGCTTGCCCAGCTTCACTTCGATATTGCAGCGCTTGGCGATCTCGACGGAGTTTTCCAGGGCCTCGGGCAGGTCGCTGAACAGCTCGGCCATCTCGTCGGCGCTTTTGAGGTACTGCTCTTCGCTGTAGTTCTTGGAACGACGCGGGTCGTCCAGAGCCCGGCCTTCGCCGATGCACACGCGGGTTTCGTGGGCTTCGAAATCTTCCTTCTTGATAAAGCGCACATCGTTGGTCGCGACCAGCGGCGCGCCCAGCTTGTCGGCCAGGGCCACGGCGGCGTGCAGATGCTCTTCATCATTGGGGCGATTGGTGCGCTGAACTTCCAGGTAGAAACGGTCGGGGAAGACCTGCATCCACTCGCGCGCCAGTACTTCGGCTTCCTGCGGGTTGCCGCCGAGCAACGCGATGCCGATCTCACCCTCTTTGGCAGCCGAGAGCATGATCACGCCCTCGCTCGCCTCGGCCACCCACTCGCGTTCGATGATGATCGAACCGTTGCGCTGGCCGTCGATAAAGCCACGGGAAATCAATTCGGTGAGGTTGCGATAACCGACGCCGTTCATCGCCAACAGGCTGATGCGGCTCAGGGGGTTATCCGGGTCTTTGTTGGACAGCCACAGGTCGGCGCCGCAAATCGGCTTGATTCCGGCGCCCATGGCGTTTTTGTAGAACTTGACCAGAGAACACATGTTGTTCTGATCGGTCACCGCTACCGCAGGCATGTTCATGCCCACCAGGGTTTTGACCAGCGGTTTGATCCGTACCAGGCCGTCGACCAGGGAGTATTCAGTGTGCAGGCGCAGGTGAACGAATGAAGCCGGCATAGTGATCCTGTTCTAATACGTGGAGACAACAAGGCCCGGATTGTACCGGGCCTTGAGCAAAACATCAGCCTCGCGACTAAACCTCGATGAGGCTCTCGCGCAGCTCGTAAGCCTGGCGGACCGGGGCGAACGAGCGGCGATGGATCGGCGTGGGGCCGAGGCGAGCGAGGGCTTCCAGATGAACGGGCGTCGGATAGCCTTTATGGCCAGCCATGCCGTAGCCGGGGTAGATCAACTCAAACGCGGCCATCTCACGGTCACGGCTGACTTTGGCCAGGATCGAGGCGGCAGCGATGGCCGGAACCTTGCTGTCACCCTTGACCACCGCTTCGGCAGGCATCGCCAGTTTCGGGCAACGGTTACCGTCGATCATCGCCATTTTGGGCGTGATATGCAGGCCTTCCACTGCGCGCTGCATGGCCAGCATGGTCGCGTGAAGGATGTTCAGCTCGTCGATTTCTTCGACTTCAGCCCGGGCAATATGCCAGCTCAGAGCTTTTTCACAGATCTCGTCGTAAAGCTTTTCGCGACGCGCTTCGGTGAGTTTTTTCGAGTCGTTGAGGCCCAGGATCGGGCGGTTCGGATCGAGAATCACCGCCGCCGTGACGACGGCGCCACACAGCGGGCCGCGCCCTACTTCGTCAACCCCGGCGACCAGCTCGTGCACTTGCGCGACCAGGCTGAAGTCCAGGCCCATTTGCGTCGTCATAGGGCTTCCTGTTTGTGGCCAATCAAGGTCAGCACGGCGTCTGCAGCCTGGTTCGACGCATCACGGCGCAAGGTCCGGTGGATGTCGTCGAAACCGCGGGTCTGTTCTTCGCCGCCGTCGATCAAGGGTAGCAGCGTTTGCGCCAGAGCCTGGGGCGTTGCATCGTCCTGCAACAACTCCGGGACCAGCAGACGCTGGGCCAACAGGTTGGGCAAGGAGATGTAAGGACTTTTGACCATGCGCTTGAGAATCCAGAACGTCAGCGGCGCGAGGCGATAGGCCACGACCATCGGACGCTTGTACAACAACGCTTCCAGGGTGGCGGTGCCTGAGGCGATCAGTACCGCATCACATGCCGCCAGGGCCAGGTGCGACTGACCGTCCAGCAAGGTCACCGGCAGCGTGCGCCCTTCCAGCAGCGTTTCAATTTGTGCACGACGTTGCGGGCTGGCACATGGCAACACAAAACGAATGCCGGGCTTCAACGCCTGCAGACGTTCGGCGGCGTCAAAAAACAGCGCCCCCAGGCGACCGACTTCACCGCCGCGACTGCCCGGCATCAACGCTACCAGCGGGCCGTCGGGCAGACCCAGCTCGGCACGCGCAGCCGCGCGATCAGCTTGCAACGGAATGGTATCGGCCAGGGTGTGCCCGACAAATCGCACCGGCACGCCCTTCTCTTCGTAGAACCTGGCTTCGAACGGCAGCAGTGTCAGCATCAAATCGCAGCCTTCACGGATCTTGAGCACGCGCTTCTGCCGCCACGCCCATACCGAAGGGCTGACGTAGTGCACGGTCTTAATCCCGGCCTGACGCAACTTGAGCTCGATATTGAGGGTGAAGTCCGGCGCATCGATTCCGATAAAGACGTCAGGCTTTTCTTCAATCAAGGTCTGAATCAGCAGCTTGCGGCGAGCCAGTAGCTCGCGCAGACGGCCCAGCACTTCCACCAGACCCATGACGGAAAGACGCTCCATGGGAAAGTAGGACGTCAGCCCTTCGGCCTGCATGAGCGGGCCGCCCACACCGATAAATTCCACCGCGGGATGCTGGGCCTTGAGGGCCCGCATCAAGCCTGCGCCGAGAATATCGCCGGAAGCTTCTCCGGCCACCAACGCGATACGCAGATTAGCCATGATCAGCGGGTGATGCCGCGAGTCGATGCCTGGATAGAGTCACGGAACACCGCGACTTCCGGGTACAACGCTGCCGGCTCGGTCAGTTCGGTCAAGGCTTGGTCAACCGTCAGACCCTGACGGTAAACCACTTTATAGGCGCGGCGCAGGGCGTGAATCGCATCTTCACTGAAACCGCGACGGCGCATGCCTTCGAAGTTCATGCTGCGCGCTTCAGCCGGGTTGCCGAATACCGTGACGAAGGCCGGAACGTCCTTGCCGATCGCAGTGCCCATGCCGGAAAAGCTGTGGGCGCCAATATGGCAATACTGATGCACCAGGGTAAAGCCAGACAGAATCGCCCAGTCATCAACATGCACATGGCCCGCCAACGCAGTGTTGTTGACCAGAATGCAATGGTTGCCGATGACGCTGTCGTGGCCGATGTGGGCATAGGCCATGATCAGGTTGTGATCCCCCAGAGTGGTCTCGGCACGATCCTGCACGGTACCGCGGTGAATCGTCACGCCTTCACGGATGATGTTGTGATCACCGATTACCAGGCGTGTTTCCTCACCCTTGTACTTCATGTCCGGGGTGTCTTCGCCTACCGAGGAAAACTGGTAGATACGATTGTGTTTGCCAATGCGGGTCGGCCCCTTAAGGATCACGTGTGGCCCGATGACAGTCCCCTCGCCGATTTCAACACCTGCGCCGACGATCGACCATGGGCCGACCTCAACGTCGGCGGCCAGAACGGCCGACGGATCGATGATTGCGCGAGGGTCAATCAAACTCATAGTTTGCGTTCCGCGCAGATGATCTCAGCAGAGCACACCGGCTTGCCGTCCACCGAAGCCTGGCATTCGAACTTCCAGATCTGGCGCTTGCAGCTGATGAACTTGGCTTCCAGGATCAACTGGTCACCCGGTGTGACCGGGTTGCGAAAACGCAGCTTGTCGGAGCCCACGAAATAATACAGCGTGCCATCGGCAGGCTTGAGGTCGAGCATTTTGAAACCAAGGATACCGGCAGCCTGGGCCATCGCTTCGATGATCAATACGCCCGGCATGATTGGATGCGCGGGGAAGTGGCCATTGAAGAACGGTTCGTTGATGCTGACATTCTTGTAGGCACGAATGCGCTTTTCCTCGATGTTGAGGTCCACTACACGGTCCACCAGCAGGAACGGGTAACGGTGAGGCAGGTATTCGCGAATCTCGTTGATGTCCATCATTTCGGGGGGAAGCCTGTAATAAAGATTGGGGGCGGGCGGACAAAACGCACGCCCCGCTAGCAAATCAAGGAGGCAGTCTAGCGGCTGTGCACACTTGATATGGAAATGGTATCAGCCTTCTGATGAAGCATTACCGCCAGGGGTCACGTCCCCAACACGCTTTTCCAGCTGTTTGAGGCGTCGAGCCATGTCGTCGATCTGCCGCAAACGTGCTGCACTCTTGCGCCATTCAGCCGCGGGCTGCATGGCGGTACCGGAAGAATAGGCACCAGGCTCGGTGATCGAGTGCGTCACCATGGTCATGCCGGTAATGTAGACGTTGTCGCAAATCTCGATGTGCCCCACCAACCCGACGCCACCAGCGAGCATGCAATGCTTGCCGATTTTGGTGCTGCCGGAAATCCCCACGCACGCGGCCATGGCGGTGTGATCGCCAATCTGTACGTTGTGGGCAATCTGGATCTGGTTGTCGAGCTTCACACCGTTACCGATGACGGTATCCGCCAAGGCGCCACGGTCCACTGCGGTATTGACGCCGATTTCCACGTCGTCGCCGATCAGCACACCGCCCACCTGGGCAATCTTGTGCCAGATGCCTTTGGATTCGGCAAAGCCGAAGCCTTCACCCCCGATCACGGCGCCCGACTGAATGACCACACGTTCACCGATACGCACGTCGTGGTACAGGGTGACACGCGGAGCCAGCCAGCCATCGGCACCGATCTCGCAGCGTGCGCCGATAAAGCAATGCGCACCCACTGTGACGCCGGCGGCAATGCGCGCGCCGCTCTCGATCACGGCAAACGCACCAATGCTTGCCGCAGGGTCAACCCAGGCATCATCAGCAATGACCGCAGACGGATGAATACCGCCAGCAGCCGTTGGCTTTGGATCGAACAGGTGCGAGGCCCGGGCATAAGCCAGGTAAGGATCGGCCACCACCAGCGCATCCCCGGCAAACCCTTCGGCATCAGCGGCCTTCAGCAACACGGCTGCGGCTTGGCTGTCGACCAGGTATTTACGGTATTTGGGACTTGAGAGGAAGCTCAACTGAGCTGGGCCAGCCCCCTGCAAGGTGGCTAGCCCAGTGATTTCTTTCTCCGGGGAGCCGCGCAAGGTGGCCCCCAGGAACTCGGCCAACTCGCCGAGTTTGATAGTCGCGGTCATGGCTTACTTCAGCTGGTTCATGCGCTCGATCACCTGGCGGGTGATGTCGTATTGAGGCTTGACGTCGATCACGGCGCCGCGTTCGAACACCAGGTCAAAGGCACCTTTCTTGATGACTTCTTCCACAGCGCTGTCGAGTTTCGGCTTGAGCTGCTTGAGCATTTCACGGTCGGCAACGGCTTTGGCTTCGTTCAGCTCCTTGGACTGGAACTGGTAGTCACGGGCCTTTTGCTTGAATTCAAGCTCCAGGCGCTCACGCTCGCCTTGCTGCATTTTGTCGCCACCGGCTACCAGACGATCCTGGATGCCTTTGGCACTGCTCTCCAGCGTTTTCAGCTTGGTCAGTTGCGGACCGAATTTTTTCTCGGCATCCACTGCGTAACGCTTGGCCGCGTCGGACTCCAGCAGAGCCATCTGATAGTTCAGGACGGCGATTTTCATTTCGGCGAAGGCCGGGGTGGTCACCAGCACGGTGGCCAGCAGAACCAATTGAGTCAACTTGCGCACGATGTACTCCTACAGAATCCGTTGTCGTTATCTTGGGTCAGACGCTTAGAACGTCTGGCCGAGGGAGAATTGGAAAATCTGGGTTTCAGCGTTATCCGGTTTCTTGATCGGCATGGCCAGAGCAAAGCTCAATGGGCCAAGCGCGGTCACCCATGTCACACCCACACCCACGGAGCTCGCCAGGTTGCTGAGGCTCACGTCGTTGCACTGGGTGTTGGACACGGAATTAGGTGCCGGGTTTTTAACCTGTTCGCACTTGGAGTCGAACACGTTACCCACATCCCAGAAGACCGAAGTACGCAGGGATCGCTGGTCCTTGACGAATGGCAGCGGGAACAGAATCTCCGCACCACCTTGAATCAGAACGTTACCACCGAATGGCAGGGGATCGTTGTCCGAGTCAGCCAGAGTGCCCTGGTTACCCGTTACGCCAACGCCACGGCTCGGCGTACCACGTGGACCCAAGGTGCTGTCCTTGAAGCCACGCACCGAGTTGAAACCACCAGCATAGTAGTTCTCGTAGAACGGCAAGCCATTGGTCGAACCATAACCGTCGCCATAACCCAGCTCAGTGTGCAGACGCATGGTGTAGTTATCGCTCAACGGCTGGAACAACTGACCACGGTAGTCGAGCTTGAAGAACGACAGGTCGCTGCCCGGCGTAGTCACTTCTGCCGTGAGGCTCTGGGAGTGACCACGGGTCGCCAGCACGCCTTTGTTCAGGGTCGATTCCGACCAACCGGCCGAAGCCTTGAAGTTCAGGAACTGGTCACCCTCTTTACGCACGAAGTCGAAGATTTCGTCCACGGTGTACACACCGGTCTTGATCTTGTCTTGTTGCGCGGTCAGGCCGAAGGTCAGACGCGACGTCTCGCTGATCGGGTAACCGATGTTCACACCGGCGCCGAGGCTGTCGATCGCATAGCTTGCAACGTCAACGTCGAGGTCTTTGTAGTCAGTGGTGCGGTAGAAGGCGTTGTAGCCCAAGCTCACACCATCAGCAGTCCAGTAGGGGTCGACATAACCGAAGTTATAGCGGCTCTGGTATTCGCTTCGGGTCAGGCCGATGGAAACCTTGTTACCGGTACCGAGGAAGTTGTTCTGGGTGATCGAGCCGCCGAGGATCAGACCGGCGCTCTGTGCGAAACCAACGCTGGCGGTGATCGAACCCGACGCTTGTTCTTCAACGGCGTAGTTCACATCAACCTGGTCATCAACGCCCGGTACGGCCGGGGTTTCGACGTTGACTTCTTTGAAGAAGCCCAGGCGCTCAAGACGAGTCTTGGACTGGTCGATCAGGTAAGTCGACGCCCAGCCACCTTCCATTTGACGCATCTCACGACGCAGCACTTCGTCCGCAGACTTGGTGTTGCCACGGAAGTTGATGCGGTTCACGTAGGCGCGCTTGCCCGGGTCAACGACGAAGGTGATGTCCACAGTGTGGTCATCATCGTGCGGAGTCGGTACGCCGTTGACGTTGGCAAAGGTATAGCCTTCGTTACCCAGACGACGGGTGATCAGCTCGGACGTGGTGGTCATCAGCTTGCGCGAGAACACCTGGTTTTTCTGTACCAGCAACAGCGCCTTGACCTGGTCTTCAGGTACTTTCAGGTCGCCGCTGAGTTTCACGTCACGAACGGTGTACTTCTCGCCTTCGTTGACGTTGACAGTAATGTAGACGTGCTTCTTGTCCGGGGTGATGGACACCTGGGTCGAAGCGATATCCATGTTGATATAGCCACGGTCCAGGTAGTAGGAGCGCAGACGTTCCAGGTCACCCGACAGTTTTTCACGGGCGTACTTGTCATCGTTCTTGAAGAACGACAACCAGTTGGTGGTCTTGAGTTCGAACAGGTCGATCAGGTCGTCATCAGCAAACTTGGTGTTACCCACCACGTTGATGTGCTGAATTGCCGCCACGGTGCCTTCGTTGATCTTGACCTTGAGGCCAACACGGTTACGAGGCTGCGGGATCACTTCTGTTTCCACGGTCGCGGAGTAGCGGCCCTGGGCAACGTACTGACGTTGCAATTCGTTACGCACACCTTCAAGGGTGGCGCGCTGGAAGATCTCGCCCTCGGCAAGGCCGGATTGCTTGAGACCCTTCATCAAGTCTTCAGTGGAGATCGCCTTGTTACCTTCGATCTCGATACTGGCGACAGAAGGTCGCTCGACGACAGTGATGACCAGGACGTTGCCTTCGCGACCCAGTTGGATATCTTGAAAGAACCCGGTTTTGAACAGCGCACGAGTGGATTCCACCAGGCGACGATCATCCGCCTGTTCCCCGACGTTCAACGGCAAGGCACCAAAGACGCTACCCGCGGAAACCCGCTGGAGGCCGTTGACGCGAATATCGGAGATAGTGAAGGACTCGGCGTGAACTTCGGCGATCATCAATACGGTGAGAACCGCAGTTAGCAGCAGACGTTTCATGAAGTCCTTTCTTATTCCAACTGGCAATAAACAAACTGCCGCAAAATGCGGCAGATTCGCAATTCAGCGAAGCGTTACAGTCGTCCCAGATCGTTGACCAGAGCTAACAACATCACTCCGACCACCAAACTGATACCGATCTGTATCCCCCAACCCTGCACCCGATCCGACAAGGGGCGACCACGCACCCACTCGACCAGATAAAACAACAGATGCCCCCCATCCAATACTGGAATGGGCAGCAAATTCAGAACTCCAAGGCTAATACTCAGATAAGCCAGGAAATTCAGGAAATCCGCGACACCCGACTGGGCAGAAGCGCCCGCCACTTTAGCAATGGTTATCGGTCCACTCAAGTTTTTTACCGAGAGCTCGCCGAACAACATTTTCTTGAGCGATTCGAGCGTCAGCACACTCATGGTCCAAGTGCGTTTTGCACCCTCGCCAATTGCCGCCAAAGGCCCGAAGCTCACCTCGCGCACCATCGATGGCGGCCACTCGACACCTTTTACCCCCGCACCGAGGTAACCCCCGGCCGCCTTGGCTTCCCCGCGAACAGCCAGGGTCACAGGGACGTCGATTTGAGCACCATCGCGCTCAACTTTCAGCACAATTTTGGTATCAGGCCGTACACGCACCAGATCCACCACTTGCTGCCAGTCGCCCAGCGCCTGACCATCCAGCGCCAACAGGCGATCGCCGGTTTTCAGACCTGCGGCCTGCGCCGGGCCTTTCGGGTCCAGCTCGGCGAGCACCGGCGGCAGGGCCGGACGCCACGGACGAATGCCCAGAGACTTGATCGGATCAGGCTCTTCTGCGCCTTTGAGCCAATGGTCCAGGGACAATTCACGCGGCGTCTCGGCGGTGGAATCCTGCTCGCGCACCACCACATTAATAGTGCCGCTTTCGCCCATACGGCGAACCAACTGCAAATTGACAGCGCCCCAGCCGGTGGTGGGCTCGCCATCAATGGAAACAATTTCCTGCCCAGCGATCAGCCCGGCCTTGGCCGCCATGCTGTCTGCTTCAACTGCGCCGATGACCGGGCGCACCTGCTGGCTGCCCATCATGGCCAGGACCCAGAAGAACACGATTGCCAAGAGGAAATTGGCGATCGGGCCGGCTGCGACAATGGCGATACGCTGACGAACGGTCTTACGGTTGAAGGATTGGTCCAACTGATCGACAGGTACCTCGCCTTCACGCTCGTCGAGCATCTTGACGTAGCCGCCCAGCGGAATGGCCGCAATCACGAATTCAGTGCCCCGACGGTCGTGCCAACGCAACAGCGGCATGCCGAAACCGACGGAAAAGCGCAGCACCTTGACGCCGCAACGACGCGCGACCCAAAAGTGGCCGAATTCGTGAAAGGTTACCAGCACACCCAGAGCAACCAGGGTGCCGACAATCATGTAGAGCGCACTCATCTAATTTCTCCGCATTCCAATCCAGTGCCTGAAGACTCAAACCTGCCCACAGACTAACGCGCGTTGCGGTTCAACCACTGCTGGGCCAGGGCCCGGGCCTTCGTATCGGCCTCGAACACTGCACCCAAATCATCCACTGCCACAACGGGCTCAAGACTCAAAACGTCCTCGATGATACTCGCGATCTGCGGAAAGCGAATACGCCCGTCAAGAAACGCCGCCACCGCCACCTCGTTGGCCGCATTGAGCACGGCCGGCGCACTGTTGCCCGCCTCTGCCGCTTGCCGGGCCAGACGCAGGCACGGGAAGCGCTGCTCGTCGGGCGCTTCGAAGTCCAGGCGGGCAATGGCAAACAGGTCCAACGGCGCAACGCCGGAATCAATCCGCTCCGGCCAGGCCAGCGCATTGGCAATTGGCGTACGCATATCGGGGTTGCCCAGCTGGGCCAGAACCGAACCATCGACATAGTCGACCAGGGAATGAATCACACTTTGCGGGTGAATCACCACCTCGACCTGATCAGGCCGCGCATCGAACAACCAGCACGCCTCGATCAACTCAAGGCCTTTGTTCATCATGCTCGCCGAATCCACGGAGATTTTTCGCCCCATCGACCAGTTTGGGTGTGCACACGCCTGATCAGGCGAGACATGCTCAAGATCAGCCAGCGGAGTTTGTCGGAAAGGGCCACCGGAAGCCGTCAGGAGAATCCGCCGCACGCCAACCTGGCTCAGGCCTCGGGCAAAATCACCGGGCATGCACTGGAAGATCGCATTGTGTTCGCTGTCCAGAGGCAGCAGCACGGCGCCACTCTTGCGCACAGCCTGCATAAAGAGCGTGCCGGACATCACCAGCGCCTCTTTATTGGCCAGCAGGATCTTTTTGCCGGCATCGACCGCGGCCAGTGTCGGGCGCAACCCTGCCGCGCCAACAATGGCGGCCACCACAGTGTCGACTTCGGCATCAGCCGAGACCTGGCACAAGCCCTCCTCGCCCACCAATACGTGGGTCGCAAGGCCTGCAGACCTCAATTGGTCCTGCAAGCCGCGCGCTACCGACGCCTCTGGCACAACGGCGAATCTAGGCGTATGACGCACGCACAAGGCCAGCAACTCATTCAAGCGAGAGAAGCCGGTCAGCGCAAATACCCGATAACGATCTGGATGGCGAGCGATCACATCCAGCGTACTGAGCCCGACCGAGCCGGTCGCGCCCAGCACGGTCACCTGTTGCAGGCGGCTCACGAAGCCGCCATCCACAACAGCACGGCGAAGATGGGAATGGCAGCGGTAAGGCTGTCGATTCGATCCAGCACGCCGCCATGACCCGGCAGCAGGTTGCTGCTGTCCTTGATTCCGGCCTGGCGCTTGAACATGCTTTCGGTGAGATCACCCACCACGGAGATGAACACCACAACGGCAGTGCCCAGCAAAGCCAGAAGAATTTCCTTGACCGACCAGTCGCGCACCACGCCGACAACCAGCGTGATCACCAACGTCAATGCCAAGCCACCGTAAACACCTTCCCAGCTCTTGCCCGGGCTGACGGCTGGCGCCAACTTGCGCTTGCCGAACGCCCGGCCGGAGAAGTAGGCACCAATGTCAGCCCCCCACACCAGCACCATCACCGCCATGATCAGCCAGTTGCCCATCGGCGAATTCTTGATTTCCACCAGCCCTTGCCAGGCCGGCAGCAAAATCAGAAGACCAATCACCAACTTGCTGGCCACGCTGGACCATTGGCCGCTGGTGCGCGGGTAGGTCAGCACCAGGAAGGTCGCGAGCGCCCACCACAGCACCGCTGCCCCCAACACCCAAGGCACGACAATGCTCGAAAGCGTATGCATGAGAAACAGCAACAGCGCCACCACAGCGGCGTAAACCACGCGCGGCAACCGCTCGTTGAAGCCAGCCAGGCGTGCCCATTCCCAAGCACCCAGGGTAACGACCAGGCCGATAAACAGCGCAAAGCCGGAACCGTCGAGCAGAAAAAAACCACACAAGGCAATCGGCAGCAGGATCAGTGCTGTGATGATTCGTTGTTTAAGCATTTAAACCCGGGCTCCAGCTTCGATCTGCTCGCTCGTTTTACCGAAGCGACGCTGACGGGAAGCGAAATCGGCCAGCGCATTGCGCATGGCATCGTGTTTGAAGTCCGGCCAGAACAGGTCGGAGAAGTACAGCTCGGTGTAGGCCAGCTGCCACAGCAGGAAATTGCTGATGCGGTGCTCACCACCGGTACGAATGCACAAGTCCGGCAACGGCAGATCACCGGTTACCAGGCAGGTTTGCAACAATTCGGGCGTAATGTCGTCGGGCCGCAGATGCCCGGCCTGCACTTCGCGGGCAAGCCGCTGTGCAGCCTGGGCGATATCCCACTGACCACCGTAGTTGGCTGCAATCTGCAGCACAAAACGGTTGGAGCCGGCGGTGATAGCCTCGGCTTCGCGCATGGCCGCTTGCAGTTCCGGATGGAACCGCGAGCGATCACCAATGATGCGCAGGCTGATGTTGTTGTCGTTGAGGCGCTTGGCCTCACGACGCAACGCCTTGAAGAACAGGTCCATCAAGGCGCTGACTTCTTCGGCGGGCCGTTGCCAGTTCTCGCTGGAGAAGGCAAACAGAGTCAACACCTCGACCTTGGCCTCGGCACACACTTCAATAACAGCGCGCAC
This sequence comes from Pseudomonas sp. LBUM920, assembly GCF_003852315.1. Lineage (NCBI taxonomy): Bacteria > Pseudomonadati > Pseudomonadota > Gammaproteobacteria > Pseudomonadales > Pseudomonadaceae > Pseudomonas > Pseudomonas edsoni (SeqCode). The sequence goes on along the minus strand of NZ_CP027762.1, from coordinate 1,457,772 downwards.
CGCATCGACACCCGCCTTATGCCCGGCGACACCCGGCATAAAGCGTTTTTTCGCCCAGCGATTATTCCCATCCATGATGATCGCGACATGGCGCGGCACCACGGAGGGCACAGTCTGCTTGGTCTTTTCCATGAAGGCGTCCTGACCCCTTATACGGCCATCAGGTCCTTTTCTTTCTCTTCCGTGGCCTTGGTGATCTGGGCCTCGGCGTCTTTGGTCAGTTTGTCGATATCAGCAACGGCGCGACGCTCTTCGTCCTCGCTGATTTCTTTGTCCTTGACCAGTTTCTTGAGGTCGCCCAACGCATCACGACGAATGTTGCGCACGGCAACACGCGCATCTTCAGCAGCGCTGCGCGCCTGCTTGGTGAAGCCCTTGCGGGTTTCTTCAGTCAGGGCAGGCATGGAGATCAGCAACAACTCGCCCAGGTTGGTCGGGTTGAGGTTCAGGCCGGCGCTCTGGATGGCTTTGTCGACGGCTGCGAGCATGTTGCGCTCGAAGGCCACGACTTGCAGGGTGCGCGAGTCTTTTACAGTGATGTTGGCGACCTGGGTAATGGAGGTGTCAGTGCCGTAGTACGGCACCATCACGCTGCCCAGGATGCTTGGGTGTGCCTTACCGGTACGAATCTGGCCAAAAGCATGGGCCAGAGACTCCAGGGATTTGTGCATACGCTCTTGAGCGTCTTTCTTGATTTCGTTGATCATTGTTGGCCTTCCTCGATCAGAGTCCCTTCCGCGCCGCCGTGTACGATGTTCAGCAGGGCGCCGGGCTTGTTCATGTTAAATACGCGCAGTGGCATCTTGTGGTCACGGCACAGGCAAATAGCCGTCAGGTCCATCACGCCCAGCTTGCGATCCAGTACTTCATCGTAGGTCAGATGATCGAACTTCTCGGCATGCGGGTCCTTGAATGGGTCCGCGGTGTAGACACCATCCACCTTGGTGGCCTTGAGCACTACGTCGGCATCGATTTCGATGGCGCGCAGGCAGGCAGCCGAATCCGTGGTGAAGAACGGGTTGCCGGTACCGGCAGCAAAGATCACTACTTCTTTGGCGTTCAGGTGACGCATGGCTTTGCGACGATCATAGTGATCGGTCACGCCAACCATGGAAATAGCCGACATCACGATCGCCGAGATATTGGCACGCTCCAGGGCGTCACGCATTGCCAGGGCGTTCATCACAGTGGCCAGCATGCCCATGTGGTCGCCAGTCACCCGGTCCATGCCGGCCGCACTCAGCGCCGCACCACGGAACAGGTTACCACCGCCAATCACCAGGCCGACCTGAACACCGATACCGACCAACTGGCCGACTTCCAGCGCCATGCGGTCGAGCACCTTGGGATCGATCCCGAACTCTTCCGAGCCCATCAGGGCCTCGCCGCTAAGCTTGAGTAGAATGCGTTTATAGCGAGCCTGATAACCACTGCCCTGCTGAGCCATTGCGAATCTCTCCTGCGGCGTATTTTTTAAAAATTCTTGGCGAGCCGTTTACGGCTTGCGTTCACTCTAGCTGGACGCTGTCTCAGCGCCATCGGAACACGGCTTTGTAAGCCAGTTCCGAGAGGAAACCAAATAAAAATTGGCCTTCCCATTTGAAAAGAGGCTGCGCGCGTGAGCGGGCAGCCTCTTTCGGGCGACAGTTGAAAACCGTCTTATTGCTTGGCGGCAGCCAGCTGGGCAGCAACTTCTTCAGCGAAGTTGTCGACCGGCTTCTCGATGCCTTCGCCTACTTTGTAGTAAGTGAAGGAAACGATTTCAGCACCGGCTTTCTTGGCCAGTTCGCCAACCTTGATTTCAGGGTTCTTGACGAAAGCCTGCTCAACCAGGCTCGCTTCAGCCAGGAACTTGCTGATACGGCCTTTGATCATGTTTTCAACGATGTTTTCTGGCTTGCCGGCGATCTTGTCAGCGTTCAGGCTCAGGAACACAGCTTTTTCGCGCTCGATTGCGTCAGCAGACACTTCCGATGGCAGCAGGAACTCTGGGTTGCTGGCCGCTACGTGCATAGCGATGTCTTTGGCCAGCTCAACGTCGCCGCCTTTAAGGGCAACCACAACGCCGATTTTGTTACCGTGCAGGTAACCGCCAACCACATCACCTTCGATACGCGCCAGACGACGGATGTTGACGTTTTCGCCAACCTTGCCGACCAGTACCAGGCGAGCAGCTTCTTGAGCTTCGATCAACGGCTCAACAGTGGTCAGTTTGTCGGCGAACGCTTTTTCAACGCTAGCAGCAACAAATGCCTTGAAGTCGTCTTGCAGAGCCAGGAAGTCGGTCTGCGAGTTCACTTCCAGCAGAACAGCGGACTTACCGTCTTCTTTCAGAGCGATAGCGCCTTCAGCAGCTACGTTGCCTGCTTTCTTGGCAGCCTTGATGGCGCCGGAAGCACGCATGTCATCAATGGCTTTTTCGATGTCGCCGCCGGCCTTGGTCAAGGCCTTTTTGCAATCCATCATGCCTTCGCCGGTGCGCTCACGCAGTTCTTTAACCAACGCTGCAGTAATCTCTGCCATTTCAAAATCCTCTTGGATAGGTTTTCAACCATTCCACCCGATCAAACGGGCGATCAATTCTTCCCGAATCACCCTTGTAGGCCGCTGCACGTTACAGAAGATGTAGCTGCGCTGCCGACAAATGGTTTTCGAGGTGGCAAAAAGGGGGCCAAGCCCCCTTTTTGCTTACTGAGTCAACGCCAGGGCGTCAGTTACTCAGCGGCAGCTACCGGAGCTTCTTCAACGAACTGCTCGGTACCGCCAGCAACGTGGTTGCGACCACGGATTACAGCGTCAGCCATCGAACCCATGTACAGCTGGATAGCGCGGATTGCGTCATCGTTGCCTGGGATGATGTAGTCAACGCCTTCCGGGCTGCTGTTGGTATCGACTACGCCGATAACAGGGATGCCCAGCTTGTTGGCTTCGGTGATCGCGATGCGCTCGTGATCAACGTCGATAACGAACAGTGCGTCAGGCAGACCGCCCATGTCCTTGATACCACCCAGGGAACGATCGAGCTTTTCCAGGTCGCGAGTGCGCATCAGCGCCTCTTTCTTGGTCAGCTTGGCGAAAGTACCGTCTTCGGCTTGCACTTCAAGGTCACGCAGACGCTTGATGGAAGCACGGATGGTTTTGAAGTTGGTCAGCATGCCGCCCAACCAGCGATGATCGACGTACGGCGAACCGCAACGTGCTGCTTCTTCAGCAACGATCTTGCCAGCGGAACGCTTGGTGCCGACGAACAGAATCTTGTTTTTGCCCTGGGCCAGACGCTCTACGAAAGTCAGCGCTTCGTTGAACATTGGCAGGGTTTTTTCAAGGTTGATAATGTGGATCTTGTTACGCGCGCCGAAAATGTATTTACCCATTTTCGGGTTCCAGTAACGGGTCTGGTGACCGAAGTGCACACCGGCCTTCAGCATATCGCGCATGTTGACTTGGGACATGATAGTTCCTTAATAAGTCGGGTTTGGCCTCCACGTATCCCAATGACCAACCAGCGGCATTCGCCTCCGGCACCCAGGTCATCGTGTCGACACGTGTGTGGATTTAAGCTTTGCGGGGTATCCCCGGAAAGCGGCGCATTTTATACCACACGAAGGACAAAAACGAAACCCGCAATCACATTTGCCGTGATCGGCTTTTGCGTAAGCCTTTGAATAGAGCCAACATGCCCCTACCTTATAGAGAGAAGCGATCGTCAGACGCTCATGGTTTGCCGCCCGCGTCTGGTAGAATCGTGTTTTTTGGGGCTTGTGCGAATTCTGCAACCTTTTGTCGCACGCCCGTAAACCGTATTGATTTCAGCGCGTCGCGCTAGAGAGAGCCTGTATGACCGTTACCTTGAAAACCGCCGAAGACATCGCAGGCATGCGCGTTGCCGGCAAACTGGCTGCCGACGTGCTGGAAATGATTGCCGAACACGTCAAGCCAGGCGTAACCACCGAAGCCCTGGACCGCATCTGCCACGACTATATTGTCGACGTGCAAAAAGCCATCCCTGCGCCGCTCAACTACAAGGGCTTCCCCAAGTCCATCTGCACCTCGATCAACCACGTGGTCTGCCATGGGATTCCAGGCGACAAGCCGTTGAAAGACGGCGACACCCTGAACATCGACGTGACCGTGATCAAAGACGGCTACCACGGCGACACCAGCCGCATGTTCCACGTCGGCACCGTGCCGGTCTGGGCCGAGCGCCTGTCGCAGGTCACCCAGGAATGCATGTACAAGGCCATCGAAATCGTTAAACCCGGCTGCCGCCTGGGCGATATCGGTGAAGTGATCCAGAAGCACGCTGAAAAGAACGGCTTCTCGGTGGTCCGCGAATTCTGTGGCCATGGCATCGGCAAAGTATTCCACGAAGAACCGCAGATCCTGCATTACGGTCGCGCCGGCACCGGCATGGAACTCAAGGCGGGCATGACCTTCACCATCGAGCCGATGATCAACCAGGGCAAGGCCGACACCAAGGTGCTGGGCGACGGCTGGACCGCCATCACCAAGGACCGCAAGCTCTCGGCACAGTGGGAACACACCCTGCTGGTCACCGAAACCGGCTACGAGATCTTCACCTTGCGCGCAGACGACACGATTCCACGCGTTTCGGCGTAAAGGTTGCTTTGGTTTTCCCCCAACGGTGTTGTGACTGACTGATAGATAGAAAGGAAAGCCGATCGATGCCCCAGGTGGATCCCGAACTCTTCGACCGTGGCCAGTTCCAGGCTGAACTGGCCTTGAAGGCAAGCCCCATCTTCGCCTTCAAGAAGGCTATTCGCCAGGCCCGCGAAGTGCTCGATGCGCGCTTTCGCAGTGGCCGGGACATTCGTCGACTGATCGAGGACCGCGCCTGGTTCGTCGACAACATCCTGCAAAAGGCCTGGGAACAGTTCAACTGGAGTGAAGACGCCGATATCGCCCTGGTGGCCGTCGGCGGCTACGGTCGCGGTGAGCTGCACCCCTACTCCGACATCGACCTGCTGATCCTGCTGGACAGCGCCGATCATGAGATCTTTCGCGATTCCATCGAGCGCTTTCTGACACTGTTGTGGGACATCGGCCTGGAAGTCGGCCAGAGCGTTCGTTCTGTAGACGAATGCGCCGAAGAGGCGCGCGCCGACCTCACCGTCATTACCAACTTGATGGAAAGCCGCACCATTGCCGGCCCCGAGCGCCTGCGCAAGCGCATGCTGGAAGTCACCAGCACCGCGCATATGTGGCCGAGCAAGGAATTCTTCCTGGCCAAGCGCGCCGAGCAGAAGGCCCGGCACCACAAGTACAACGACACCGAATACAACCTGGAACCCAACGTCAAAGGCTCACCGGGCGGACTGCGCGATATCCAGACCATTTTGTGGGTCGCGCGTCGCCAATACGGCACCCTGAACCTGCGCGCCCTGGCCGGCGAAGGCTTTCTGGTAGAGAGCGAAAACGCCCTGCTGGCCTCGTCCCAGGAGTTCCTGTGGAAAGTGCGCTACGCCCTGCACATGCTCGCCGGCCGCTCCGAAGACCGCCTGCTGTTCGACCACCAGCGCTCCATCGCCACCCTCCTGGGGTTCGAGGGCGAGGACGCGAAGACCAGCATCGAAAGCTTCATGCAGCAGTACTACCGGGTGGTCATGAGCATCGCCCAGCTCAGCGACCTGATCATCCAGCACTTCGAAGAAGTGATCCTGGCGCCCGAAGACGAAGCACCGCCGCAGCCGATCAACTCGCGCTTCCAACTGCACGACGGCTACATCGAGGCGCGCAACGACAACGTGTTCCGCCGCACCCCGTTCGCCATGCTGGAAATCTTCGTGCTGATGGCCCAGCAGCCGGAAATCAAAGGCGTGCGCGCCGACACCATCCGCCTGCTACGCGAAAACCGTCATCTGATCGATGATGACTTTCGCAATGACATCCGCAACACCAGCCTGTTTATCGAGCTGTTCAAGTGCAAAATCGGCATCCACCGCAACCTGCGGCGCATGAACCGGTACGGCATCCTCGGGCGTTACCTGCCGGAGTTCGGCTTTATCGTCGGGCAGATGCAGCACGACCTGTTCCACATCTACACCGTAGACGCCCACACCCTGAACCTGATCAAGCACCTGCGTAAGTTGCAGTACACCCAGGTGTCAGAGAAATTCCCGCTGGCCAGCAAGCTCATGGCCAAGCTGCCCAAGCCGGAACTGATCTACCTGGCCGGCCTGTACCACGACATCGGCAAGGGCCGGCATGGCGACCACTCGGAGATCGGCGCAGTCGATGCCGAGGCGTTCTGCCAGCGCCATCAACTGCCGCTGTGGGACAGCCGCCTGATCGTCTGGCTGGTACAGAACCACCTGGTGATGTCGACCACCGCCCAGCGCAAGGATTTGTCCGACCCGCAGGTGATCCACGACTTCGCCGGCATCGTCGGTGATGAAACCCGTCTCGACTATCTCTATGTGCTGACCGTCTCCGACATCAATGCCACCAACCCGACATTGTGGAACTCCTGGCGTGCCAGCCTGCTGCGCCAGCTCTACACCGAGACCAAGCGCGCGCTGCGCCGCGGCCTGGAAAACCCGGTAGACCGCGAAGAGCAGATCCGCCGCACCCAAAGCGCGGCCCTGGATATCCTGGTGCGCGGCGGCAATGACCCGGACGACGTCGAACAGCTGTGGTCGCAACTGGGTGACGATTACTTCCTGCGCCACACCGCCGGCGACGTGGCCTGGCACAGTGACGCGATCCTGCAGCAGCCCGCCGATGGTGGCCCGCTGGTACTGATCAAAGAAACCACCCAGCGCGAATTCGAAGGCGGCACGCAGATCTTCATCTATGCGCCCGACCAGCACGACTTCTTCGCCGTGACCGTGGCGGCCATGGACCAGTTGAACCTGAACATCCATGACGCGCGGGTCATCACCTCAAGCAGTCAGTTCACCCTCGACACCTACATCGTGCTCGACACCGACGGCGACTCCATCGGCGATAACCCGGTGCGCGTGAAAAAGATCCGCGAAGGCCTGACCGAAGCACTGCGTAACCCGGACGATTACCCGACGATCATCCAGCGTCGGGTACCGCGTCAGCTCAAGCACTTTGCCTTTGCGCCTCAGGTGACCATTTCCAACGACGCCCAGCGCCCGGTGACCGTACTGGAACTCAGCGCGCCGGACCGTCCCGGCTTGCTGGCGCGCATCGGCGGGATTTTCCTGGAGTTCGACCTGTCGTTGCAGAACGCCAAGATTGCGACCCTCGGCGAGCGCGTGGAGGACGTGTTCTTCATTACCGACGCCGACAACCAGCCGCTGTCCGACCCTGAACTGTGCCGACGCTTGCAGGCTGCGATCGTGCAGCAACTGAGCGTGACCCAGGAGCCCGGTGTCGAGCTGACGCGCCTGACTATTTGAACACCTGTTATCACTGTGTGGGCGCACTGGTGTGGGAGCGGGGTTGCTCGCGAATTCAGTGGGTCAGGTACACATGGATTGACTGATGCACCGCATTCGCGAGCAAGCCCGCTCCCACATTTGAATGGCTTTGCCCGGCAGAACGCACGCTTACAACCGAATTGAATGAGACTTGCGATGAACAACGCCCTGAACCAGCTGCAGCCCTACCCGTTCGAGAAACTGCGCGCCCTGCTCGGCAGCGTCACGCCGAACCCGGACAAACGCCCGATTGCGCTGTCCATCGGTGAGCCCAAGCACACATCGCCGGAGTTCGTTGCCAAGGCGCTGGCTGACAACCTCGACCAGATGGCCGTGTACCCGACGACGCTGGGCATCCCGGCATTGCGCGAGGCCATCGGCGCCTGGTGCGAACGCCGCTTCAACGTGCCCAAGGGTTGGCTGGACCCGGCGCGCAATATCCTGCCGGTCAACGGCACCCGTGAAGCGCTGTTTGCCTTCACCCAGACCGTGGTCAACCGCGCTGACGACGCATTGGTAGTAAGCCCGAACCCGTTCTACCAGATCTACGAAGGCGCCGCGTTCCTGGCCGGCGCTAAGCCGCATTACTTGCCGTGCCTGGACGCCAACGGTTTCAACCCGGATTTTGACGCCGTGTCGCCGGACATCTGGAAACGCTGCCAGATCCTGTTCCTGTGCTCGCCGGGCAACCCCACCGGAGCGCTGATTCCGGTCGACACCCTGAAAAAGCTCATCGCCCTGGCCGACGAGTACGACTTCGTCATCGCCGCCGACGAGTGCTACAGCGAGTTGTACTTCGACGAACACACCCCGCCGCCCGGCCTGCTCAGTGCCTGCGTCGAGCTCGGCCGTCAGGACTTCAAACGCTGCGTGGTCTTCCACAGCCTGTCCAAGCGCTCCAACCTGCCGGGCCTGCGCTCGGGCTTTGTGGCCGGCGATGCCGACATCCTCAAGGCCTTCCTGCTGTACCGCACCTACCATGGCTGCGCGATGCCGGTGCAAACCCAACGGGCGAGCATCGCGGCCTGGCAGGATGAAGCCCACGTGCTGGCCAACCGTGACCTGTACCGCGAGAAGTTTGACGCCGTGCTGGCCATTCTCAAGCCGGTGCTGGACGTACAAAGCCCGGACGGCGGGTTTTACCTGTGGCCGAACGTGAATGGCGACGACGCTGCGTTCTGCCGTGACCTGTTCGTGGAAGAACACGTGACCGTGGTGCCAGGTTCGTACCTGTCCCGGGACGTGGACGGCGCCAACCCAGGCGCCGGGCGCGTGCGCATGGCGCTGGTTGCACCGTTGGCGGAGTGTGTTGAAGCGGCGGAGCGCATTCGCGACTTCATTCAGCGCCGCCGCTGACACTCATGGGTCATTTCACATGACCCAGGTTCGCCTCACTCATGTCCAGATCCGCCAGCACTTCGCGCAAAACGTCATCACCAATCTGGTGATGACGGCTCAAGCTGTACAACTCCAATCGCTGCGCTCGCAGGGCCTTGAGGCGTAATTTACGCTCCAGCTGGTCCATCTGCAGCGCCAGCGCCTGGGCGTCGGCGGAGTCATTGAACACTTCCAGCTGATGGCGATATTCCGACATCAGCCGCGCCTTGAGCTCAGCCGCCAGTGCGGCCTGAGCGGCGTCCGAGGTTTCGGTTTCGGCGGGTTCTTCCGCTTCAAGGGCATGGATCGCCGCCACGGCGGTCTTTTTCCACGCCTCGCGCACTTCGTTATGACGCTTTTCATCGGGACTTTGCTCGATGCCGCGCAACAGCAACGGCAGCGCGATGCAAGCGGCGATCAGCGATAGCAAAATCACCCCGGCAGCGATGAAAATCAGCAGGTCGCGCTCGGGGAAGGCCGCGCCCGGCGCCAGCAGCAGGGGCACCGACATCACACCGGCCAGGGTCACCGCACCGCGTACGCCGCCGACCGTCAATAGCCAGCAGGAGCGCGCGGTCGGCACCATGGTCAGTTCGCTTTTGCCCCGCAGGCGCCGCAGTAAACCCGACAGGCGCCAGATGCTCTGCACCCAGATAAAGCGCAACACCACCAGCACCACAAAGATCGCAATCACGTCCAGGCAGCGATACAGCAGGGTGGGCCACAACGTTGTCTCATGGCTGACCACCGCCTTGATGATGTCCGGCAGTTGCAGGCCCAACAGCAGGAAGATCAGGCCATTGAAGGCAAACTCCAGCAGCGACCAGACACTGCGGTTAAGCAAGCGCGTGCTGGTCTGGCGCGGCAACAGGTCGAGCCAGCTTTGCATCATGCCCGCGGCCACCGCCGAGAGAATGCCCGATGCGCCCAGGCGCTCCGCCAATACATAGGCCGCAAACGGCAACAGCAACATGAACACCACATGCGTGGCCGGGTCATCCCAACCGCGCGCGATCATCCAGGCGCGCAAACGGCCCACCAGCCAGCTCAGCGCCACGCCAACCGCCAAGCCTCCCACGGCGACCAGCACAAAAGTCAGGCTGGCATCCGCCAGGGAAAACACGCCGGTCAGCGCCGCCGCCAGGGCGAACTTGAAGGTCACCAGACCCGAGGCATCATTCATCAACGCTTCGCCCTGAAGCATGTGCATCAACGGCTTGGGCAGACGATTCTGGGCAATGGCCGACACCGCCACGGCATCCGTCGGCGATAAAACCGCCGCCAGGGCGAAGGCCACCGGCAATGGGATCGTAGGCAATATCCAATGAATGAAATACCCGGCGCCCACCACGGTGAACAGCACCAGCCCCACCGCCAACGTCAGAATCGGGCCACGCAATCGCCAGAACTCGCGCTTGGGCATGCGCCAGCCATCCGAGAACAACAGCGGTGGCAGGAACAGAAACAGAAACAACTCAGGGTCCAGCGCCACATGCAGCCCGAGGGTCGGCCAGGCCAGCAAGGCGCCGGCGGCGATCTGCACCAGGGGCAACGGCAGAGGAATGATGCGCCCGACCAGGCGCGAAACGCTGACCAGCATCAGCAGAATAAGAACGGTGTAGGCGGTTTGCATAAAGCGGGTTTCCCGGACAATCGACTTGCAACGACACCCATCAGGCAACAACTGGCCGTTGAAGTGCCATATTACTCGGCTATGTTAACCAGCCATGTTACGCGGCCATGGCGCGCCATGGCTTTTGCACAAAAGTCGCACGGCGCCATCAGCAAGCATGACGAGCGGCACCCAAACCTGCTGGTCATGGCATAATCCGTGACCTTTCGTTTCTACTTGGTCCAAAGGGGGGCAATTCCTTGACCGCTTCAAGCAAAACGTTGCACCTTTTCGGCATCAAAGCCTGCGACACCATGAAAAAAGCGCGCACCTGGCTCGATGAGCACGCTGTGAACTATGAGTTTCACGACTACAAAACGGCCGGTATCGACCGCGAACACTTGACCCAATGGTGCAACGAGCACGGTTGGCAGGTGGTTTTGAACCGTGCGGGCACCACCTTTCGCAAACTCGAAGACGAACGCAAAGCCGATCTCGATCAGTCGAAAGCCATTGAATTGATGCTCGCACAACCCTCGATGATCAAGCGCCCGGTGCTCGATCTCGGTGACAGAACCCTGATTGGCTTCAAGCCAGATAGTTATTCGGCGGCCCTCAAGTAGGCCAGCCTTCCATTTTTGTAGAGGTAACAGCATGTCCAATTCCCTGTTCAGCCTGGGCTTCGGCGTCGGCACTCAGAACCGCCAAGGTGCTTGGCTGGAAGTGTTTTACGCACAACCGTTGCTCAATCCATCGGCCGAGATCGTCGCAGCCATTGCGCCGATCCTGGGCTACACCGAAGGCAACCAGGCCATCACCTTCACCGTCTCCCAGGCGTTGCAACTGGCTGACGCGCTCAAAGGCGTCGACGCTGCTCAAGCCGCCCTGCTGAGCCGTCTGGCTGAAAGCCACACTCCGCTGGTCGCGACCCTGCTGGCCGAAGACGCTGCACTGACCTCCACGCCTGAGGCTTACCTCAAGCTGCACCTGCTGTCGCACCGCCTGGTCAAGCCGCACGGCCTGAGCCTGGCCGGCGTATTCCCGCAACTGCCGAACGTGGCATGGACCAGCCAGGGCGCCATCGACATCAGCGAGCTGGCCGAACGCCAACTGGAAGCACGCCTGCGTGGCGACCTGCTGGAAGTGTTCTCGGTGGACAAGTTCCCGAAAATGACCGACTACGTGGTCCCGGCCGGCGTGCGTATCGCTGACGCCGCGCGTATCCGCCTGGGCGCCTATGTGGGCGAAGGCACTACCGTGATGCACGAAGGTTTCGTCAACTTCAACGCCGGCACCGAAGGCCCGGGCATGATCGAAGGCCGCGTCTCCGCTGGCGTGTTCGTCGGCAAGGGCTCGGACCTGGGCGGCGGTTGCTCCACCATGGGCACCCTGTCGGGCGGCGGCAACATCGTGATCAAGGTTGGCGAAGGCTGCCTGATCGGCGCCAACGCCGGTATCGGTATCCCGTTGGGCGACCGCAATACCGTGGAGTCGGGCCTGTACGTCACCGCCGGCACCAAAGTCGCGCTGCTGGACGAGCAGAACCAACTGGTCAAAGTGGTCAAGGCGCGCGAGCTGGCCGGCCAACCGGACCTGCTGTTCCGCCGTAACTCCGAGACCGGTGCCGTGGAGTGCAAAACCCACAAATCGGCCATCGAACTGAACGAAGCGCTGCACGCTCACAACTAAGCAGCCACTCGATGCCACTAGCGGGTCGCGCCTCCGGGTCGGCCCGCTTATACGAGTCTTGAACACCATGCTTGTGCCCTCTCCCTGGCGCGCCGACTTTCCGGCCATCGCCACCCTGCAACGGCAAGACCAGACCTACCTGGACAACGCCGCCACCACGCAAAAACCCCAGGCCCTGTTGGATGCCATCAGCCATTACTATGCCAATGGCGCAGCCAATGTGCACCGAGCCCAACATTTGCCGGGCGCCCATGCGACCCAGGCGTTTGAAGACAGTCGCAGCAAGGTCGCGCAGTGGCTTAACGCAGGTGACAGCGGGCAAATCATCTTTACCCACGGCGCAACCTCTGCGCTGAACCTCCTGGCCTATGGCCTTGAGCACTTATTCAATGCGGGCGATGAAATTGTTATCAGCGCCCTCGAACACCACGCCAACCTGCTGCCCTGGCAGCAACTGGCCAAACGTCGCGCGCTCACGCTGGTGGTGTTGCCACTGGGTGACGACGGCGTGATTGACCTGCACGCTGCCGCCGGATTGATCGGCCCGCGCACGCGCGTGTTGGCGGTGAGCCAGCTTTCCAATGTACTTGGCACCTGGCAGCCCTTGGACGCCTTGCTGGCGATGGGGCGGGCACACGGCGCGCTGACCGTGGTCGATGGTGCCCAGGGCATCGTGCATGGCCGCCATGAAGTGCAGGCGCTGGGGTGCGACTTCTACGTGTTTTCCAGCCACAAACTGTATGGCCCGGACGGCGTCGGCGTGCTGTTTGGCCGCCACGAAGCCCTGCATCACTTGCGCCACTGGCAGTTCGGCGGCGAGATGGTGCAACAGGCGGACTACCACAGCGCCAGTTTCCGCCCTGCCCCGCTGGGTTTTGAAGCCGGTACGCCACCGATCGCCAGCGTGATCGGCCTGGGTGCCAGCCTGGATTACCTGAGCTCGCTGGACCCGCACGCCGTGGTCTCGCATGAAGCGGCGCTGCACGACTACCTGCTGCGCGGCCTCCAGGCACGCAATGGCATCCGCGTGTTGGGATCGCCTCACGTAGCTTTGGCCTGCTTTGTGGTGGAAGGCATACACAACGCCGACCTCGCCCACCTGCTGACCGAACAGGGCATCGCCGTGCGCGCCGGCCACCATTGCGCGATGCCGTTGCTCAAGGCAATGCACTTGTCGGGGGCGATCCGCGTGTCCCTGGCGCTGTACAACGACTCCGATGACCTGGAGCGCTTCTTTGAAGCGCTCGACCAGGCGCTGGATATGTTGCGATGAGCTTGCCGGCCGAAGCCGCCGCAGCCCTGCACGCCTTTCAGGCGGTCGGCAGTTGGGAGCAGCGCGCGCGGATGCTGATGCAATGGGGCGAGCGCCTGCCAGTCTTGGCGGATGCGGACAAAGTCGACGCCAACCTGGTGCAGGGCTGCGAAAGCCTGGTGTGGTTGGTGGGGCGCATTGAGAATGGCCATTGGCAGTTCGCCGCCAGCAGCGATGCGCGCATGATTCGTGGGTTGGTGGCGTTGCTGCTGGCGCGGGTCAATGGCTTATCTGCGGCGCAGTTGCAGGCCGTTGACCTGCCCGACTGGTTTGCCCAGCTTGGCCTGTCACGGCAGTTGTCGCCGTCGCGCAGTAACGGCCTCAACGCAGTCCTGCTACGCATGCGAGACCTGAGCCTTACACAAAACTGAATGTGGGAGCGGGCTTGCTCGCGAAGGCGGTGGTTCAGTCATTGATGGATTGACTGACACTCTGCCTTCGCGAGCAAGCCCGCTCCCATATTTCGGTCTATGTTCGGCTGTAGGATTTAGCTGGCTTTAACCCGCTCCGAAGGCCTGCGCACCCCTGCCACAATTTTGTCCACCGCCTTGGTGGCCGCGACCATGCCAAAGGTCGCCGTCACCATCATCACCGCGCCAAACCCGCCCGCGCAGTCCAGCTTCACCCCATCCCCAACAAAACTTTTTTGCAGACAAATGCTGCCGTCCGGCTTGGGATAGCGCAGCTGCTCGGTAGAAAACACGCACGGCACGCTGTAATGGCGGGTCACGGTGCGGGAGAAACCGTAATCGCGGCGCAACGTGGAGCGCACCTTCGAGGCCAGTGGGTCATTAAAGGTGCGGTTCAGGTCGCACACCTGGATCAGCGTCGGGTCGATCTGCCCGCCGGCGCCGCCGGTGGTGATGATCTGGATCTTGCGGCGCTTGCACCAGGCAATCAGCGCTGCCTTGGCGTTGACGGCGTCGATGCAGTCGATCACGCAATCGATAGTCGGCGTGATGTACTCGGCCATGGTGTCGCGGGTCACGAAGTCCGCCACCGCATGCACGGTGCAATCGGGGTTGATAGCGCGCAGGCGCTCGGCCATGACTTCGACCTTGGGCTTGCCCACGGTGCTGTCCAGCGCGTGCAACTGGCGGTTGCTGTTGCTGACGCAGACGTCGTCCAGGTCAAACAGCGAAATCTCGCCCACCCCGCAACGGGCCATGGCTTCCGCCGCCCACGAGCCTACGCCGCCGACGCCGACGATCGCCACATGGGCCGCTTTCAAGCGTTCCAGGCCTTCAATGCCATACAAGCGGGCGACGCCTGCAAACCGCGGATCTTCTGTGCTCATGACCATTACCCCAAAAACCGGCGCGCATTATGGACTACGCAGCGACAAGTTCGAAGCTTCCAGCTACAAGTAAAGAACTTAGGTGAACATTCGCGGACTAACGTCCGGCTTTTCTCTGTCTGCTGTACGCTCGGGGAAAGGCCAGTGTAGGATGCGCGCCGTTCGGCGTAAGCCGACACCTCTTTTCGTTCCACACCCTTTGGAACCCGAGATAGCCATGTCATCGCGTAAATTTGGACTCAACCTAGTGGTGGTGCTGGCAATTGCCGCGCTGTTCACCGGTTTCTGGGCGCTGATCAACCGCCCGGTCACCACACCCAACTGGCCTGAACAGATCTCCGGGTTCTCCTACTCGCCGTTCCAGCAAGGCCAGTTCCCGCAGAAAGACCAGTACCCAAGCGACGAAGAAATGCGTCGTGACCTCGAGATCATGAGCAAGCTGACGGACAACATCCGTACCTACTCGGTCGACGGCACCCTGGGCGACATCCCCAAGCTGGCAGAAGAGTTCGGCCTGCGCGTGACGCTGGGCATCTGGATCAGCCCGGACCTTGCGCGTAACGAACGCGAGATCCAGCGGGCCATCGAACTGGCCAACAGCTCACGCAGCGTCGTGCGCGTGGTGGTCGGTAACGAAGCGTTGTTCCGTGAAGAAATCACCCCGGAGGCGCTGATTGCGCTGCTCGACCGCGTGCGCGCCGCCGTGAAAGTGCCGGTAACGACGTCCGAGCAATGGCACATTTGGGAAAAGAACCCGCAACTGGCCAAGCACGTCGACCTGATCGCCGCGCACATCCTGCCGTTCTGGGAATTTATTCCGATGGACAAGGCCGGCCAATACGTACTCGACCGCGCCCGGGATCTGAAGAAACTGTTCCCGAAAAAGCCGCTGCTGCTGTCGGAGGTTGGCTGGCCGAGTAACGGCCGTATGCGTGGGGGCAATGAAACCTCGCCCGCCGACCAGGCGATTTACCTGCGTACGCTGGTCAACAAGCTCAACCGCCAGGGCTACAACTACTTCGTGATCGAGGCGTTCGATCAGCCGTGGAAAGTCAGCGACGAAGGCTCGGCCGGCGCCTATTGGGGCGTGTACAACGCCGCGCGCCAGCAGAAATTCAACTTTGAAGGCCCGGTGGTCGCGATCCCGCAATGGCGCGTGCTGGCCATCGGCTCGGTAGTGCTTGCGCTGCTGTCGCTGACCTTGCTGATGATCGACGGCTCGGCCCTGCGCCAGCGTGGCCGTACGTTCCTGACCTTTATCGCGTTCCTGTGCGGCTCGGTCCTGGTGTGGATCGGCTACGACTACAGCCAGCAATACAGCACCTGGTTCAGCGTGACCGTGGGGATCTTGTTGGCACTGGGCGCCCTCGGGGTGTTTATCGTGTTGCTGACCGAAGCCCACGAACTGGCGGAAGCGGTGTGGACGCACAAGCGCCGGCGTGAATTCCTGCCGGTGGAAGGCGATTCGGACTACCGCCCGAAAGTGTCGATTCATGTGCCGTGCTACAACGAGCCGCCGGAGATGGTCAAACAGACCCTCGACGCCCTCGCCGCCCTCGATTACCCGGACTATGAAGTCCTGATCATCGACAACAACACCAAGGACCCGGCTGTATGGGAACCGGTGCGCGACTACTGCGAAACCCTCGGGCCGCGCTTCAAGTTCTTCCACGTCTCGCCCCTGGCCGGTTTCAAGGGCGGCGCGCTGAACTACCTGATCCCGCACACCGCCAAGGACGCCGAAGTGATCGCGGTGATCGACTCGGACTACTGCGTGTCGCCGAACTGGCTCAAGCACATGGTGCCGCACTTCGCCGACCCGAAAATCGCCGTGGTGCAGTCGCCGCAGGATTACCGCGACCAGAACGAAAGCACCTTCAAGAAGCTTTGCTACGCGGAATACAAAGGCTTCTTCCATATCGGCATGGTCACCCGTAACGACCGCGACGCGATCATCCAGCACGGCACCATGACCATGACCCGTCGCTCGGTGCTCGAAGAACTCGGCTGGGCTGACTGGTGCATCTGCGAAGACGCCGAACTGGGCCTGCGCGTATTCGAGAAAGGCCTGTCGGCGGCGTATTACCACGACAGCTACGGCAAAGGCTTGATGCCCGATACCTTTATCGACTTCAAGAAGCAGCGTTTCCGCTGGGCCTACGGCGCGATCCAGATCATCAAGCGCCACACCGCCAGCCTGCTGCGCGGCAAGGGCACCGAGCTGACCCGTGGCCAGCGCTACCACTTCCTCGCAGGCTGGTTGCCGTGGGTGGCGGACGGCATGAACATCTTCTTCACCGTGGGCGCCTTGTTGTGGTCGGCGGCGATGATCATCGTGCCAACGCGGGTTGATCCGCCGCTGCTGATTTTCGCGATTCCGCCGTTGGCGCTGTTCGTGTTCAAAGTGGGCAAGATCATTTTCCTCTACCGCCGTGCGGTGGGTGTGAACTTGAAAGATGCGTTCTGCGCGGCGCTGGCCGGCCTGGCGTTGTCGCACACCATCGCCAAGGCGGTGTTGTACGGCTTCTTCACCACCAGTATTCCGTTCTTTCGTACCCCGAAAAACGCGGATAACCACGGCTTCTGGGTAGCGATTTCCGAAGCTCGCGAAGAAATGTTCATCATGTTGCTGTTGTGGGGCGCGGCGCTGGGGATCTACCTGGTGCAGGGCCTGCCGAGCAATGACATACGCTTCTGGGTGGTGATGCTGCTGGTACAGTCGCTGCCGTATGTGGCGGCGCTGATCATGGCGTTCCTCTCGTCGCTGCCAAAACCTGCGCCGAAGGTTGAGCCGGCAACGGCTGAGTAAAAACTTGCGCAATGCACTAAACGGCGGCCCTTGGCCGCCGTTTTGCTATAAGATAACGGCCGTTTTGTGAGACTTGGCCACGCCCTGCTTTCTGTGGGAGCTGGCTTGCCTGCTATGCACACGCCGCGGTCTGTCAGGTACACCGCGGCGAAGCTATCGCAGGCAAGCCAGCTCCCACATTAGATTTGCGCCGATTCAGGTTGTGTATTCCACATTCGTCCTGCGCCCATAACACGCTTTCGGAGTTCCCCCATGACGGCCCATGCCGACCTTTCGCCGACCCTTCAACTCGCTATCGACCTGATCCGTCGCCCCTCCGTGACGCCGATCGACGCCGATTGCCAGAAGCTGATGATGCAGCGCCTGGGCGACGCCGGCTTTGCGCTGGAGCCGATGCGTATCGAAGATGTGGACAACTTCTGGGCCACCCACGGCAAGCACGACGGCCCGGTGCTGTGCTTTGCCGGCCACACCGACGTGGTACCGACCGGCCCGGTGGGCGCCTGGCAGAATGACCCGTTCGACGCGCTGATCGACGAAAACGGCATGCTCTGCGGCCGTGGCGCGGCAGACATGAAAGGCAGCCTGGCCGCCATGCTGGTGGCCTCCGAGCGTTTCGTCAGCGACTACCCGGACCACAAAGGCTCGGTCGCCTTCCTGATCACCAGCGATGAAGAAGGCCCGGCGCACCACGGCACCAAAGCCGTGATCGAACGCCTGGCAGCACGCAAGGAGCGCTTGGACTGGTGCATCGTCGGCGAACCGTCGAGCACCACGCTGGTGGGCGATGTGGTCAAAAACGGCCGTCGTGGCTCCCTCGGCGCCACCCTGACCGTGCGCGGCGTGCAAGGCCACGTGGCGTACCCTCACCTGGCGAAGAACCCGATCCACCTCGCCGCCCCAGCCTTGGCCGAATTGGCCGCCGAGCACTGGGACGACGGCAACGCCTTCTTCCCGCCGACCAGCTTCCAGATTTCCAACCTCAACTCCGGCACCGGCGCCACCAACGTGATCCCCGGTGACCTGACGGCGGTGTTCAACTTCCGCTTCTCCACCGAGTCCACCGTCGAGGGCCTGCAACAGCGCGTTGCGGCGATTCTCGACAAGCATGGCCTGGACTGGCACGTGGAGTGGGCGCTGTCGGGCCTGCCGTTCCTCACCGAGCCCGGCGCGTTGCTGGATGCGGTGTCGGCCAGCATCAAGGCGATCACCGGTCGCGAAACCAAAGCCTCCACCAGCGGCGGCACCTCCGATGGGCGTTTCATTGCCACCCTTGGCACTCAGGTCGTGGAACTGGGCCCGGTCAACGCGACAATCCACCAGGTCAACGAGCGTATTCTGGCCAGCGACCTCGATGTGCTGACCGAAATCTATTACCAGACCCTGATCAAGTTGCTCGCCTGATGCTCGCCTGCCCCATTTGCAGCGCACCGCTCAACGCGGTGGACAATGGCGTGGCGTGCCCGGCCGGGCACCGTTTCGACCGCGCGCGCCAGGGTTACCTGAACCTGTTGCCGGTGCAGCACAAAAACAGCCGCGACCCGGGCGATAACCTCGCCATGGTCGAGGCACGCCGCGACTTCCTCAACGCCGGGCATTACGCGCCGGTGGCCAAGCGCCTGGCTGAACTGGCCGCGGAACGTGCGCCGCAGCGTTGGGTGGACATCGGTTGTGGCGAGGGTTACTACACCGCGCAAATCGCCGAGGCCCTGCCCCATGCTGACGGCTACGCGCTGGACATTTCCAAGGAAGCGGTCAAACGTGCGTGCAAGCGCAACCCGGCGCTGACCTGGTTGATTGCCAGCATGGCGCGCGTGCCGCTGGCCTCGGGCAGTTGCCAATTTCTCGCCAGCGTTTTCAGCCCATTGGATTGGCAGGAGGCCAAGCGTCTGCTCAGCCCTGGCGGCGGTCTGATGAAAGTCGGCCCGACGGCCGGCCACCTGATGGAACTGCGCGAACGCCTGTACGACGAAGTGCGCGAGTACACCGACGACAAACATCTGGCCCTGGTGCCGGATGGCATGAGCCTGGCGCACAGCGAAACCCTGGAATTCACCTTGAGCCTGGCCGAGCCAAACGACCGCGCCCACCTGCTGGCGATGACGCCGCACGGCTGGCGCGCGAGTGCCGAGCGCCGCGCCGAGGTGATCGAGGCCGCCGAGCCGCTGCAGGTCACGGTGTCGATGCGCTACGATTATTTCGTGCTTCAATAACCGACTTTTAAGCATCCGCGAATGGATTTTCGAATCCCGCAACGAGGAACATCCATGCGCCAACCTGATATCGAGATTTACCTGAAGGACGCCGACGTCGACCACAAAGCCATCGCCGCCTGGCTGGGCGCCGCGCTGGGCCCGTGCACCGACTGGGTTCAGAAGGGCCAGACCTACAAGTGCAAGGCCGGCAATGTGCCAGTCACCTGGCTGCCAAAAGCGGTAGGCAAATGGAACAGTCTGTACCTGGAAAGTGACCAGACCCCGTGGGAAGACGACATCGCCTGCGCCCGCGCTGCGTTTGCTGCGCTGAACGTCGAAGTACGTTGCGCACCGGGCACGTGGGTTGAGGAAGAAGGTGAGGAAAGTGCCGACACCTGGATTCGTATCAGCGCAGACGGTGAAGAGCAGATCACCTGGAAAACGGCCTGAACTGAAGCTGCAAACCCAATCAATGTGGGAGCTGGCTTGCCTGCGATGGCATCACGGTGGTCTGTCTGATAGACCGAGGTGTCCGCATCGCAGGCAAGCCAGCTCCCACAGTTGATTGGGTTATCAAGGCAGGAGGTGGTCTGCCTTACAACCCCACCACATCCTCCGCCTGCAACCCCTTCTCGCCGGTCACCACGGCGTATTCCACCTGCTGGCCCTCGGCCAGTGAGCGGTGGCCGTCACCGCGAATGGCGCGGTAGTGCACAAACACATCCTTGCCGTCCTCGCGTTGAATAAAGCCATAGCCCTTTGCATCGTTGAACCACTTCACATTGCCGGTTTCGCGCGTTGCCATCAGTTTTGCTCCCACATGCTTTTTATTGTTGAGTCAGTCGCATTGAACTGCCGAGTATAAGACAGGCTCAAAAACGTTCAACTCAAGTTTACATCGCTGCTTTTTTGCCGATTTTCGGCGAATACGGCACACTACCCGCCCGAGCGCCTGCTCGGTTTTTTCCACTTGAAGCAGCACGCCTATGACCCGCTCTCCGTTCCGCCGTCTGGTGTTTGGCACCTTGCGCCGACTGTTGTACCTCTGGGTTCGCTCGGAGACGATCAACCAGTCGTCCCTAACCCTTAACCTCGACCGCAGCCGGCCGGTGTTTTACGTCCTGCAATCGCCCTCCCTCACCGAATTGGCCGTGGTCGATACCGAGTGCACCAAGGCCGGCTTGCCGCGCCCGGTGCTGCCGGTCTCGGTAGGCCCGCAGATCGAACCCGCCGCGTTCTTCTACCTCACGCCCGAACCGGATTGGCTCGGCCGTCAGGACAAGCGCGGCGCACCGCCGACCCTGACCCGGCTGGTCAACACCCTGACCGAACACGCCGAAGAGAATGCACAAATCATTCCGGTCAGCGTGTTCTGGGGCCAATCGCCCGAGAGCGAGTCCAGCCCGTGGAAACTGCTGTTTGCCGACAGCTGGGCCGTCACCGGGCGCCTGCGCCGTTTGCTGAGCATCCTGATCCTGGGTCGCAAGACCCGCGTGCAATTCTCCGCGCCTATCAACCTGCGTGAATTGATCGAGCACAATAAAGGTCACGAACGCACCGTGCGCATGGCCCAGCGCATCCTGCGGGTGCACTTCCGTAACCTGAAGACCGCCGTGATCGGCCCCGACCTGTCGCACCGGCGCAACCTGGTCAAAGGCCTGGTGAACATGCCGTTGGTGCGCCAAGCCATCAGCGAAGAGGCCGAACGCGAGAAAATCTCCCCGGAAAAAGCCAAGGCCCAAGCCTTGCGCTACGGCAACGAGATCGCTTCGGACTACACCTACACCGCGATTCGCTTCCTGGAAGTGGTGCTCAGCTGGTTCTGGAACAAGATCTACGACGGCATCAAGGTCAACAACATCGAAGGTGTGCAAAAGGTTGCCCAGGGTTACGAGGTGATCTACGTACCGTGTCACCGCAGCCATATCGACTACTTGCTGCTGTCCTACCTGCTGTTCAAAAACGGCCTGACCCCGCCGCACATCGCCGCCGGTATCAACCTGAACATGCCGGTGATCGGCAGCCTGCTGCGCCGTGGCGGTGCGTTTTTCATGCGCCGCACCTTCAAGGGCAACCCGCTGTACACCTCGGTGTTCAACGAATACCTGCACACCTTGTTCACCAAGGGCTTTCCGGTGGAGTACTTCGTCGAAGGCGGACGCTCGCGCACCGGGCGCATGCTGCAACCGAAGACCGGGATGCTGGCGATTACCCTGCGCAGCTTTTTGCGCTCCTCACGCATGCCGATCGTCTTCGTGCCGGTGTACATCGGCTATGAACGCGTGCTGGAAGGCCGCACCTACCTCGGCGAGCTGCGCGGCGCGAGCAAGAAAAAAGAGTCGATCTTCGATATTTTCAAGGTGGTCGGCGCGCTCAAGCAGCGCTTTGGCCAAGTCGCGGTCAACTTTGGCGAGCCGATCAAGCTGGCCGAGTTCCTCGACGCCGAGCAACCCGACTGGCGCGCCCAGGAGCTGGGCCCGAACTACAAGCCGGCGTGGCTCAACGAAACCACCAACCGCCTTGGCGAGCAGGTGGCCCGCCACTTGAACGAGGCCGCCGCGGTCAACCCGGTGAACCTGGTGGCCTTGGCGTTGCTTTCCACCACCCGCCTGGCCCTGGATGAACAGGCCATGGCGCGCCAATTGGACCTGTACCTGGCGCTGCTGCGCCGCGTGCCCTACTCACCGCACACCACCTTGCCGGAAGGCGATGGCCTGGCGCTGATCAAGCACGTCAAGGACATGGACCTGCTGTCGGAGCAAAGCGACGCCCTGGGTAAGATTTTGTACCTGGACGAGCAAAATGCCGTCCTGATGACCTACTACCGCAACAACGTGCTGCACATCTTCGCCCTGCCGGCGTTGCTGGCGAGTTTCTTCCAGAGCAGCTCGCGCATGAGCCGCGAACAAATCCTGCGCTACACCCGTGCGCTGTACCCGTACCTGCAATCGGAGCTGTTTATCCGCTGGTCGCTGGATGAGCTGGACGCGGTGGTCGACCACTGGCTGGAGGCGTTTGTCGAACAAGGCCTACTGCGCTTCGAGAATGAGGTGTACCTGCGCCCGGCACCGAGCTCGCGGCATTTTGTGCTGCTGACGCTGCTGTCCAAGAGCATTGCCCAGACCTTGCAACGCTTCTACATGGCGATCTCGCTGCTGCTCAACAGCGGCCAGAACACCATCAGCGCCGAAGAACTGGAAGACCTGTGCACGATCATGGCTCAGCGCCTGTCGATCCTGCATGGCCTAAATGCCCCGGAGTTCTTCGACAAGAGCCTTTTCCGACATTTTATCCAGACGTTGCTGGAGCAAGATGTGCTGCGTCGCGATGAGGCCGGCAAGTTGAGTTATCACGACCTGCTCGGTGAGTTGGCCGAAGGTGCAGCCAAACGCGTGCTGCCCGCCGATATTCGTTTGTCGATCCGCCAAGTGGCGTTGCACCGCGTCGATGGCGCAGCCGAAACGCCGACCGAACCCGAGCCGGTAAACGCTGAAGAAAGCCGCTAGAGTGAACGAGGCGTCGGGCGGTTTCCGGCGCCGTTGAAAAGGAGCTGTACCATGAAAAAGATCATCCTCCTGGGGCTGACTGCCCTGCTCGGAGCCTGCCAATCCATGACCCCCAAGGCCAGCCTCGACGGCGAAGTGTTCTACCTGCAACGTATCGCGCTGCCGCCCGCCGCCACCTTGAGCGTCAGCCTGCAGGACGTGTCCTTGATGGACGCTCCGGCCGTGACCCTCGCCGAGCAGAAAGGCCCGGTCAAAGGCCAGGTGCCGCTGCCGTTTCACCTGAGCTACGACCCGGCCCAGATCAAGCCGGGGAACACGTACTCGGTCAGCGCTCGCATCGAGCTGGATGGCAAGCTACTGTTTATCACCACCGAGCGGCACGCCGTGCAACTCAACGGCCAAGACCCACAGCCCCTGCGTCTGCGGGTTGATGCGGTCGCACACTGATTATTCCCAGCTTAAAAAAGGAAGCGCCCATGCTCCGTAATTCTCTTCGCCTCACTGCCCTGTGCGCCGGCCTGCTGCTTGGCGCCAACGCCATGGCGGTGTCACTTGGCAGCCTGTCCCAGGGCGACGCCAGCGGCGGCCTCAAGGATGCACTGACCCAAGGTGCACAGATCGCCGTGAAACAACTGGGCGCACCCGGTGGCTTCAGCAACAACCCGCAAGTGAAAATCGGCCTGCCCGGCAAACTCGGTAAAGTCGCCGACAAGCTGAAAATGTTCGGCATGGGTGATCAGGTCACGCAGCTCGAAACCAGCATGAACCAAGCGGCAGAAACCGCCGTGACCCAGGCTCAGCCGATCCTGGTCAATGCGGTGAAGAACATGAGCGTGACCGACGCCAAGGGCATCCTCACCGGTGGCCAGGACTCGGCCACTCAATACCTGAACAAAAGCAGCCGCGAAGAGATTCGTGCCAAGTTCCTGCCGATCGTCAAGGCCGCCACCGACAAGGTCGGCGTCGCCCAGCAATACAACGCCCTGGCCGGCAAGGCCGCAGCATTCGGCGCGGTTGATGCCAAAAGTGCCAACGTCGAAAGCTACGTGACCGAACAGGCGCTGGACGGCCTGTTCAAGATGATCGCGCAGCAGGAAGAAACCATCCGCAAGAACCCCGCCGCGGCTGCCACCAGCCTGGCGAAGAAGGTATTCGGCGCGCTGTAACCGCTCGCAGTAAACCTTCGACACCTGCGCCAAGGCCGCTGTTCACGGGCCTTGGCGCCGTTGTTTCAGCCCTGGATAACCGCCTGCGCCAACCGCCCAAGCATGAGCGTGGCAAAACAACAAATCGCCACGGATGCCGCGCGGTTGATCTTCAGTGGCGTGAGCCACGTCTTCTGAACCCCTTCAAAGCGGCTGCCCAGCACGATCCAGGCAGACCCCACCGGCACCACCACCAATGCCAGCGTGGCCATGAACCCGGCATAGCCTTGCAACGATGCAAATGCGCTGATCGGGGCGATGAACGAAACGATCAACAGGCCTTTGGGATTCATCACAGTGAGCCAGAAAAAATACAGGCCAGAGAAGCGGTCACGGATCGAATCGATGGCGCTGTGTTTGCGTTGCCACAGCTTGAATGAGACATACAGCAGGTAGCAGCCCGCCGCCAGTTGCGTGGTTTTCAACGCCCACGGCGAATGCGCCGCCAGATACAGCCACGCCACGCCCCACACCGAGACCTGCAACAGGTACGCCATGCACTCGACCAGCGCCAGCGTCCACGACGCCCGGTACCCGAACAACACCCCGGCACGAAACAACAGGGTGTTGGTCGGGCCAGGGGCAAGCAGCAACAACATTAAGGCTGAAACAGTGGCCAGCATGATTACGCGACGTCCTTCCTCACTCGGAACCACGCAGCATACAGGGCCGGCAGGAACAACAGGGTCAACGCCGTCGCCACAATCAACCCGCCCATGATCGCCACGGCCATCGGCCCGAAGAACACGCTGCGTGACAGTGGAATCATGGCCAACACCGCCGCGAGCGCCGTCAGCACAATCGGGCGGAAGCGTCGCACGGTCGCTTCAATGATCGCTTGCCAGGGTATCAGGCCAGCCTTGATGTCTTGCTCGATCTGATCAACCAGGATCACCGAGTTGCGCATGATCATGCCCGACAAGGCGATGGTCCCGAGCATGGCGACAAACCCGAACGGCTGGCGGAACACCAGCAGAAACAAGGTCACGCCGATAAGGCCCAGCGGTGCCGTCAGAAACACCATCGCAGTGCGTGAGAAGCTGCGCAGTTGCAGCATCAGCAAGGTCAGGACCACCACGATAAACAGCGGTACCCCGGCCTTGACCGAATTCTGGCCACGCGCGGAGTCTTCAACCGTGCCGCCAACCTCCAGCAAGTAACCTTCCGGCAGTTCGGCGCGCACACCTTCAAGGGTCGGCAGGATCTGCTGGACCAGGGTCGCCGGTTGTTCCTTGCCATAGATGTCGGCGCGCACAGTCACCGTCGGCAGGCGGTTACGGTGCCAGATAATGCCCTCTTCGAAGCCATATTCGAGGGTGGCTATCTGCGACAGCGCAACGCTTTTGCCGTTGTCGGTCGGCACGGCCAGGCTTGGCAACAACGCCAACTCGGTGCGCTCGTGCACGGTGCCGCGCAGGAGGATTTCGATCAACTCGTTGTCCTCGCGGTACTGGCTGACGCTTGCACCGGTCAGCGAACTCTGCAGGAATTTCGACACGTTGGCGGTGCTCACACCAAGGGCGCGGGCGCGGTCCTGATCGATATTGAGGTAGACGATTTTGCTCGGCTCTTCCCAGTCCAGGTGCACATTGACCACGTGGGTATTTTCACGAACCTTGGCCGCTACTTTGCGGGCCAGGGCACGGACCTCTTCGATGTGTTCGCCAGTCACGCGAAACTGCACCGGGTAACCCACCGGCGGACCGTTCTCCAGGCGTGTGACCCGCGAACGCAGTTCGGGGAATTGCTCGTCGAGGGTTTCGATCAGCCAGGTGCGCAGGCTTTCACGCTCTTCGATGGTCTTGGCCAGCACCACAAATTGCGCGAAGCTCGCGGCCGGCAATTGCTGGTCCAGCGGCAGGTAGAAGCGCGGCGAACCGGTGCCGACATAGGCCACATAGTTGTCGATGCCAGCGTGTTCCTTGAGCAGCGCCTCCAGGCGTTTGACCTGCTCGGCGGTGTTGCTCAGGGAAGCCCCTTCAGCCAGCTTGAGATCGACCATCAGCTCCAGGCGGCCGGAGGCCGGGA
Organism: Pseudomonas sp. LBUM920; assembly: GCF_003852315.1. Classification (NCBI taxonomy): domain Bacteria; kingdom Pseudomonadati; phylum Pseudomonadota; class Gammaproteobacteria; order Pseudomonadales; family Pseudomonadaceae; genus Pseudomonas; species Pseudomonas edsoni (SeqCode). The sequence goes on along the minus strand of NZ_CP027762.1, from coordinate 1,431,333 downwards.
AGAACTGTTGCGGCACAAAGCGGAACAGCGCGACCGAGCCGATAAACAACAGCAACGTCAGCACGATCACGGTTTTACGCCGACGCACACACCATTCAACCAAACGTCGTACACGCTGATAGAACGGTGTGCCGTAGGGATCGGGCCCATCGGTGCCGTGCTTGGCAGCATGAATTTTCGCCAGATCCGGCAGGAGTTTTTCCCCCAGGTACGGCACAAACACCACGGCGGCCACCCATGAGGCCAGCAGTGCGATGGTCACGACCTGGAAAATCGAGCGGGTGTATTCACCGGTGCTCGATTGCGCGGTGGCAATCGGCAGAAACCCTGCAGCGGTGATCAACGTACCGGTGAGCATCGGGAACGCAGTGCTGGTCCAGGCGAAGCTCGCGGCCTTGAGCCGGTCGTAGCCCTGCTCCATTTTGATCGCCATCATTTCCACGGCGATGATCGCGTCGTCGACCAGCAGGCCCAGGGCCAGGACCAATGCGCCGAGGGAAATCTTGTGCAAGCCGATGCCCAGGTAATACATGGTGGCGAATGTCATAGCCAACACCAGCGGAATCGCCAGGGCCACCACCATGCCGGTGCGCACACCGAGGGAGAAGAAGCTCACCAGCAACACGATCGCCAGTGCTTCGGCGAGTACCTGGACGAATTCGCCGACGCTGGTTTTCACCGCGGCCGGTTGGTCCGACACCTTGCGCAGCTCCATGCCTGCCGGAAGGTTCTTCTGCAGGCGTGCGAATTCACCTTCGAGGGCCTTGCCCAATACCAGAATGTCGCCGCCGTCACGCATGGCCACGGCCAGCCCGATGGCGTCCGCGCCCATGTAGCGCATGCGCGGTGCCGGTGGGTCGTTGAAACCCCGGTGGATACCGGCCACGTCGCCAATGCGAAAGGTACGGTCACCGACGCGAATCGGGAAATTGCGGATTTCCTCCACCGTCTTGAAGTTGCCGGACACACGCAACTGCACACGCTCGGTCGGGGTTTCGAAGAAGCCGGCGGTAGAGACGGCGTTCTGCTCCTGCAACGCCTGCTGCACGGCGGCCAATGGCAGGCCGAGGGTGGCGAGCTTGAGGTTGGATAATTCAATCCAGATTTTTTCGTCCTGCAGGCCGAGCAGTTCGACCTTGCCCACATCCGGCACACGTTGCAGTTGAATCTGGATGCGGTCGGCGTAGTCCTTGAGCACGGCGTAGTCGAAACCGTCACCGGTCAACGCGTAGATATTGCCGAAGGTGGTGCCGAATTCATCGTTGAAAAACGGCCCCTGAATATCCGGCGGCAAGGTCTGGCGAATGTCGCTGATCTTTTTGCGCACCTGGTACCACAAGTCCGGAATCTGCGCCGAGTGCATTGCGTCGCGCGCTATAAAAGTGACTTGGGATTCACCGGGGCGCGAGAAAGAAACGATGCGCTCATAGTCGCCGGTCTCCATGAGCTTTTTCTCGATACGCTCGGTGACTTGGCGCGAGACTTCCTGGGCCGTGGCTCCAGGCCAGTTGGTCTTGATCACCATGGCCTTGAAGGTAAACGGCGGGTCCTCGCTTTGCCCCAGCTTGGTGTAGGACAGCGTACCGACGACCGCCAGCAGGATCATCAGGAACAGTACGATCTGGCGATTACGCAACGCCCATTCGGAAAGATTGAAACCCATCGGGGACTACTCCTTGTTGGCCGCCAGATTCACCGCGCGGTTGGAGCGATCCACCGGGCGCACCTGCTGGCCCTCATGGAGCACATGCACGCCGGCCGCAATCACCCAGTCGGTGGGGGCCAGGCCTTCCAGTACCGGCACGGTTTTTTCACCAAAGGCGCCGATCCGCACCGGCGTGCGCTTGACCGTGTTGTCTGGTTGCACCAACCAGACGTAGGACGCGCCATTCTCTGCACTCAGCGCTGACAGCGGCACCGCCAGCGCAATCACGCCGTCAGCCTGTATGAATACGCGGGCGCTCTGGCCCAGTTCGGCCGGGACTTTGCCGCCGGTGAAGGCAACGCGGGCGGCAAAGGTGCGCGATTTTGGATCGGCAGCGGGCGACAGTTCACGGATACGCCCGGCAAAACGTTGGTCGGGCTGGCTCCACAACTCAACCGACACCGGCTGGCCGATCTTGAACCGGCCGAAACCTTGCTCCGGCAGGCTGATCAGCACTTCGCGCTCGCCATCGGCGGCCAGCGTGAAGACGGTTTGGCCGGCAGACACCACTTGGCCAACTTCCACCGCGCGCTTGGCGACCACACCGTCCTGGGGGGCGCGCAGCACGGCGTAACCGGCCTGATTGCTGGACACGTCGAACTCGGCCTTGATCTGCTTGAGGCGTGCTTCACCGGATCTGTAGAGGTTTTCGGAATTGTCGTACTGAGAACGGCTGACCATCTGACGGTCCATCAGGGTCTTGTAGCGATCTCGCTCGGCGCGCACCAGGCTCAGGTTGGCTTCGGCGGCGGCCACTTGGGCGCGCGTGGCTTCCAGTTGCAGGCGTACGTCCTGCGGATCGAGTTCGGCCAGCGGTTGGTTGGCCTTGACCCGCTCGCCCTCCTCCACCAGGCGCTTACTGACTTTGCCGCCAATGCGAAAGGCCAGGTCCGGTTCATAACGGGCACGTACCTCGCCTGGAAAGCTGTCCATCGCCTGCGCCGAGGGCTGCGGTTGCACCACCATGGCTGGACGGGGGGCGGTTTGGGCCGCTTCTTCATGGCCGCAGGCGGCCAACAGGAAGATCAGGCTGACAGGCAACGCAAGGGGCAGGAAAGTGCTGCGCATGCTGAAGGACCTTTCGCAAATGGAGCTTGGAATAATTATACTGGCCGGTATGTTATTAATACCAAACTCACCAGTCCAGTATTAAAGGTGAAAATGTCCGACAATCCTGTAAACACCAATAGCCCCGGGCGTCCCAAGGACATGGCAAAACGCCAGGCAATCCTCGACGCGGCGAAAAATCTGTTTTTGAGCAATGGCTACGCCAGCACCAGCATGGATGCCGTGGCAATGGAGGCCGGCGTGTCGAAACTGACGGTCTACAGCCACTTCACCGACAAAGAGACGCTGTTCACCGCCGCCGTCGTGGCCAAATGCGAAGAGCAGCTGCCGGTGATGTATTTCGAGCTGCCCGCCGGCATGCCGGTGGACACCGTGCTGCTGAACATCGCACGGGGCTTTCATCGGCTGATCAACAGCGAGGAGTCGGTGAACCTGCATCGCCTGATGATGACCACCGGCAATCAGGACGTGAAACTGTCACAGATCTTCTTTGAAGCCGGGCCCATGCGCATGCTGCAGGGCATGGAGCGCCTGCTCAGCCGCATCCACCAGAGCGGCGCCCTGAGCATCGACAAACCGTTTACGGCGGCCGAGCACTTCTTTTGCCTGCTCAAGGGCACGGCGAATTTCTGCTTGCTGTATGGCTGCGGCGAGCAACTGAGCGAAGAAGCCGCCGAGGCGCATGTGCAGGAGGTAGTGGGGTTGTTTATGCGGGCTTATCGGCCCTGAGCCTTGCAGCGCCTTGAAAGACCTTTTCGCGAGCAAGCCCGCTCCCACCTTGGAATGCATGCCAAATGTGGGAGCGGGCTGGCTCGCGAAGAGGCCCGGCAAACCAATGAAAATTTAGGGCTTGAGCGCTTTCTTGGGATAAATGTCATACCGGCTCGACTTGCCATCCAGCGCATGGCTAGGCTTTGGCCCTTCAATACACGGCGCCTTGCGGGGACGCTTGACCACCACGCGGTGACTGGCCAATGCCAACGCCGCGGCGAGTAAAGCCGGCGCGTCCGGATCATCGCCCACCAACGGCCGGAACAGGCGCATTTCCTTCTTTACCAGCGCGGTTTTCTCACGGTGAGGGAACATCGGGTCCAAGTAGATCACCTGCGGCGGCTCACCTTCCCAATTGCGCATCACGTCGATGGAGTTGCCCTTGAGCAACTTCATGCGCGCCATAATCGGCGCCACTTCAAAGTCATCCGCGCCACGGGCCAGGCCGTCTTCGAGCAAGGCGCCGATCAGCGGCTGGCGCTCGATCAGGCTCATCTCGCAACCCAGGCTGGCCAGCACGAACGCGTCCTTGCCCAGCCCCGCCGTGGCATCCAGCACGCGTGGGCGCACGCCTTGAGCGATGCCCACAGCCTTGGCGATCATCTGCCCGCTGCCACCGCCGTAGAGACGCCGGTGCGCCGCGCCACCTTCGACAAAATCCACGCGCACCGGCCCCGGCGCATCAGGCCCGAGCTGTTGCAGTTGCAAGCCGTGCTCGCCCACTTGCAGGGCAAAATCCGCCTCCTCCAGCTGCACAGGCAGGCCGAGCTGCGACGCCCACTGCTCGGCACGCGCCTGAAAACCTTCGGCCAAAGCCTCGACCCGAATGCGGCTGGCCGCTGGTTGTTCGCTCATCAATCGCTACGCTCAAAAATATTAAGGATCGGCAAACAGCGGCCGATAAAAACAACAGTCAGGTATTTTGCCAGAGCTGAGCGTCGACCGAGAAAAATGTCAGACATTCTTCCCCTAACCATCGGTGTACTGCCGACCCACAACCACTACGGCCTGCGCAATACTCAAGCGCTGGCCGGGGTGAGTCATGTGTGGCAGGACTTCTTCGCCCGGGCGCTGGCCGAGCAGCTCGGCGACACGCCGGACGCGCGCGCCGCCAAGGCATCGGCTCCCAGAGACCCGGCGGTAGAACCCAGCGAAGGCGCCGACCTGCTGTCGCAGATCCTCACCCAGCGTGAATGCGAGGTGAAAGACACCGAGATCGCCCCGCCAGAACCGCTGTTCCTGCCGATCGCCGAATTCGAAACCGAGTTGCTGCCGCCACCCGCTACGCCGTTCCCGGCGCAAGAAATCGTTGCCCAACAGCGCCAGCAGAACTTCGAAAGTGGTTGGGTACGCCCGCTCGTGCTGAGTGCCGGCCAGCCGCTGCCTGAGCCTGGCCCGGCGCCGGAACCTCAACCGCTGCACCTGCCCATCGCCGAGCTCGAACTAGACTTGCTGCCGCCGCCCGCCGCGCCTTATCCAATGGAAGAGCTGGTGGCGCAACAGAAAGCGCTCGACTTTGACTCCCACTGGGCACGCCCATTGATCCTCAACAACCTGCGCCTGGCCGCCTGACGCTCAGCGACACACTCCCCAACGCCCCATGTCCAGATGGAAATGGTTGCGATGAGCAGCGTTGTAGTCCGGGCTCAACACCCCATTGAAATCATCGCAGGCGCCATCGCGCACCTGGCGCAAAAACCGCGCGCTGTCGCCCGTCCCCGGCCAATCCTTGAGCACATTGATGCTGCGCCCATCTGCCAGGCGAAAGCCGGCGATATCCAGTGCATTGGCCGAGGCGTGCTGACTGAGCCGCCCCTCTGCGCGGTTATACAGGTTGCGACAGGCGAAGCTGCCCAAGTGATCGACCCGCGTCACCGCCTGGCCAAACACCGCCTGCGCCGCAGGTTGCAGGCTGTGGCGTTCGAACAGGGCAAAGGCCACCGCCAGTGGGCAACTGGCCAGAAAGCTGCTGCTCAGGGCCACGTCAGCGCCTTGTACGCGCAAGACATTGCGCAACGGGCACGCGGCATCAGCCGGGCTGTCAGCCTGATGGCTGACGCGCAAGCCCGAGGTTTTCAGCACCTGATCGCACAGCGCTGGATCATCCTGCAGGCGGCCGAGCTTGAAGCGCGTGAGCAGGTTCGGCTTGGCACGCACGTCCAGCGGCGCCCAGGGGTTCCACTCGGCAGGCAACGGCACCCAGCCACGCCACACGCCCGCTGCAAACACACCCGCCAGCAACAGCAGCGCACCGCACACGTTGAGAAAACGCACGGCTCAGCCCTTGAAGAATTGGTTGGCCTGGCTGAATGGCATCTTGCGCTCGGTGAAGGTAAAGGTGCCCAACTGGTAGACCTCCTGCGCGGCGCGGTAGAACTCGCCATACGCCGCCAGCGCCATGGCCGAGCCGACACTGATGCGGCGCACGCCCATCTCGCTCAACTGCGCAACGCTGAGGTTCAAGCCCCCGGACATCAACACATTCACCGGTTTGGGCGCGACCGCCCTGACCACCGCCAACACGTCCTCGGCACTGCGCAGCGCCGGCGCATAGAGCACATCCGCACCCGCCTCGGCGTAGGCCTGCAGGCGGCGAATGGTGTCAGGCAAATCCAGGCGACCATGCAGGAGGTTTTCGGCGCGGGCCGTCAGGGTGAACGCAAATGGCAGGCTTCGGGCAGCCGCAACCGCCGCTTCGACGCGCTCAACAGACAAATCAAAAGGATAGATCGGGTCGACGGCAATGCCTGTGGCGTCTTCGATGGAGCCACCGACGATGCCCGTGGCGGCCGCGCGCAGGATGGTCTGGGCGCAGCCTTCGGGGGTATCGCTGAAACCGTTTTCCAGATCGGCCGCCACCGGCAGTGCCGTCGCCCGAACGATGGCTGACGCATTGCCCAGCGTGTCCTCCAGCGACAACGCACCTTCCGCATCCGGCCGACCCAGGCTGAATGCGTAACCCGCGCTGGTGGTGGCCAGGGCTTCAAAACCCAGGCTGGCGAGCATGATGGCCGAGCCGGCATCCCACGGGTTGGGCATCACGAACGCGCGGTCACGCTCGTGCAAGGCTTTGAAGGTTTCGGCGCGAAGGGTTTGGGCATCCATGTCTGACTCCTGGCGGAAAAAGGAGCCTTAGAGTAACCCCAGTTGTTCCGCTGCGGGTTCTCGATGCAAAGTCGGCAGCGGCGGCAGGCCCGGCAAACGCGCCATCATCTGCTGATGAAAACGCAGCGCCAGTTGCGCGGCGAGGCGGTTATCCGAGGTGTGCAGAAATACATACGGCGTGCGCCCTTCCTCGATCCAAGTGGCGACTTTTTCCACCCACGGCACCAGGAACGGGTCGTTGGCTTCCAGCTCCGGATGACCAATGAAGCGTACTTGGGGAAACAGCGTCAGCGCCGCCGGGCGCGGCGGCACCTTGGGTTTCTTCGACTGGGCGTGCAGCACGGCGGCTGAGGTAGAGGTGCAACTGAACAAAGCACGCGGGTCGAGGCAGATCCGCTCGACGCCACGGTCACGCAGCAGACGGTTGAGGCTGCGCTCGTCATCGCCCTTGGCGAAGAACGCCTGATGGCGCACTTCCACCGCCAGCGGGCGTTCCAGTCCATCAATAAAACCGGCCAGTTCACCGAGGCGTTGTGGCGAAAAGCTCGCCGGCAGTTGTAACCACAGCGGCGCAACACGCTCACCCAATGGGCTCATCAAGCCGACAAAACCTTGCGCTGCCGGCAACTGTTCAAGCAGGTCGCCACTGTGGCTGATGTCGCCGGGGAATTTGGCGGTGAAGCGAAAATCCGCGGGCATGATTTCAGCCCAGCGCTGCACGGTGGCGGCCGAGGGTCGGGCATAAAACGTGGTGTTGCCTTCAACGGCGTTGAAGACTTGGGTATACAGCGAAAGGTAATCGCTGGCGCGGGCGTCGGCTGGGTACAGGTACTCGCGCCAGGCGTTTTCACTCCAGGACGGGCAACCGATAAAGTAAGGCAGACGCATCAGATATGGATGTCGAGACCCAGCACTTCCATATCCCATTCGACAAAGCCGGCAGTGGTCAGGTAGCTGGCCAGGGCGGTAGCAACGCTTTTGCTCATGGAGCGAGGGAAGACCATGTCTTGCTGACGCGCGGGAAGACCGCTGATACGCGCGCCGGCTGAACCTTGGGCGCTGGAATGAGAACTGGCATGCGACTCGGATTGGACCTCGATGAAGTCCGGCGAATCCTCGACGGAATCGTCTACCGTCACGTTCGCCTTGCGCGGCTTACGTTTGAGGGGGTAGGACTGTGAGGAGAAGCCGTCTATACGCATACATGCAGACTCGGTATCAATGATGGCAATTTAGCGGCACTTTCCGTGGTGCGCAAATGCTCTGGTGATAACTAGAACACATAATTTGTAAAAGGTTTAAAAACGCGGGCAAATTCTGACGATTGGCGAAATTTGCCCCACATCTCCATCATTTTTGACGTCAAATAATCCCGCGTTCAGCCTTGGTCTGCGCGACCTTATCGCGCAGGTAGACCGGCGCCGCCTGATCAGCCGGAATCGCTTCGCCACGCTCGAAAGCGAAGCGTGCCAGCGTCAGCAAGTCCTGGGCATGAGGCAACATCCCAGCGTCCTGGCCCGCCAGTTTCACGCCAATGCGCTCGCCATAACCCCAGCCAGTGCCGGCACCGAACCAGTCACCGCTGGCATCGGCCGGCAACACAGAGGACTGCGGCGATTGCACCGCTTCCACGCCCACCAGGCGCATTTCACCAGCGCTTTCGCGGTAGCACCCCCAATACACTTCGTCCATGCGCGCATCGATGGCGGCCGCCACTTGCGAAGCGCCGTGTTCACGCAAGGCGCGCTGGGCCAGCACTGCCAGGTTGGAGACCGGCAATACCGGACGCTCCAACGCAAAGGCCAGGCCCTGGACCACGCCGATGGCAATCCGCACACCGGTGAACGCACCCGGGCCACGGCCAAAGGCAATGGCGTCGACGGCAGAGAGCGTGGTGCCCGCGTCCTCAAGCAGCTGCTTGATCATCGGCAACAGCTTCTGCGCATGCAGGCGCGGGATCACCTCGTAGTGGCTCGTTACCTTGCCATCGTGCAGCAAGGCAACGGAGCAAGCTTCAGTCGCGGTGTCCAGGGCCAGCAGGGTGCTCATGGGTGTAGGTGTCCAAGTCGAAAAAAAGTGCGCCAGTATAAACAACAACGGCCCGCAAGCGGGCCGTTGTCAGTGAAGCCGATCGATGGATCAGCTCAACGCTTGCAGCACCTTGGCGGTGATGGCTTCTACGGAGCCGACGCCAGGGATATGGCTGTACTTCGGCTTGCCGTGGGCGGCAGACAACTTCTGGTAGAAATCCACCAGCGGCTTGGTCTGCGAATGGTAGACCGACAGGCGATGACGCACGGTTTCTTCAGTGTCGTCTTTACGCTGCACCAGGTCATCGCCGGTGACATCGTCCTTGCCAGCCACTTTAGGCGGGTTGTAGACGATGTGGTAAACGCGGCCCGAGGCCTCGTGAACACGACGGCCAGCGATACGCTGGACGATTTCTTCGTCTTCAACTGCGATTTCAACCACGGCATCCAGCTCTACGCCGGCTTTCACCAAGGCTTCGGCCTGAGGAATGGTGCGTGGGAAACCGTCGAACAGGAAGCCGTTCTTGCAGTCTTCCTGGCTGATGCGTTCCTTGACCAGGTTGATGATCAGGTCATCGGAAACCAGGCCGCCGCTGTCCATCACGCTTTTTGCGATCAGGCCCAGCTCGGTGCCGGCCTTGACGGCCGCGCGCAGCATGTCGCCGGTGGAGATTTGTGGAATGCCGAATTTTTCAGTGATGAACTTTGCCTGAGTACCTTTACCGGCCCCGGGAGCTCCCAGCAGAATGACGCGCATCGATGTGCTCCTCAATTTTTTATAGAGATGACGCTCGGATTCGCCGCGTGGGGCCAATCTCGTAAAAATATGGGTCTAGGCCGATGAAACGGCCAAAGGCTGATCAAGATACACAGCGGGCTCTATCCATACAAGCCGCCGAAAGTCGCAGGAACCCACGCCCGGCATGCGTCACAGGTCGGGTGTGCCTGAGTGCAACCTTGCCCCGCAAACGCCGACCGCCCTTTTCGGGGCGGTCGTCATGGTTTATCTGCAAGCCGTTGAGAACACGCAGAAAACCTTAACCGGTGTTGCGCAAACCGGCGGCAATACCGGCCACAGACACCAGCAGCGCCTGTTCCAGAGGGCTGTCCTGTGCGGCCTCCTGCTCACGTGAGCGCGCCAGCAACTCGGCCTGCAACAAGTGCAACGGGTCGAGGTAGGTGTTGCGCAGACGGATGAACTCAAGTGTGTCCGGGCTATGGGCCAGCAGTTGCGACTGGCCAGTCAGGCCAAGCACCACGCTGCACGCCTGCGACAATAGGTCGCGTAAGTGCGCACCCAACGGCAGCAGGTCCGGTTGCACCAGACGCTCGTCATACAGGCGGGCAATATCGGCATCGGCCTTGGCCAGCACCATCTCCAGCATGTCGATGCGCGTGCGGAAGAACGGCCATTGCTCGCGCATCTGCCCCAGCAACTCGCCTTCACCACGCTCCAGGGCCTTGCTCAGTGCTGCCTCCCAACCGAGCCACGCAGGCAGCATCAGGCGGGTTTGGGTCCAGCCGAAGATCCATGGAATGGCCCGCAGGCTTTCGATCCCGCCCGCGCGGCGCTTGGCCGGGCGACTGCCGAGCGGCAAGCGGCCAAGCTCCTGCTCTGGCGTGGACTGGCGGAAGTACTCGACGAACTGCGGATTTTCCCGCACCACGGCGCGGTAGGCGCTGACACCGTCTGCTGCCAATTCATCCATCAAATGGCGCCAGGCAGGCTCCGGTGGTGGCGGTGGCAACAGCGTGGCTTCCAATACGGCGGCCAGGTAGAGGTTGAGGTTCTGCTCAGCGATGTCCGGCAAGCCGAACTTGAAGCGGATCATTTCGCCTTGCTCGGTGGTACGGAAACGCCCCGCCACCGAGCCCGGCGGCTGCGACAGGATCGCCGCATGCGCCGGGCCGCCGCCACGGCCGACGGTGCCGCCGCGACCGTGGAACAACAGCAACTCCACCTGTTGTTCGCGGCAGATATCCACCAAACGTTCCTGTGCCCGGTACTGTGCCCAGGCGGCGGCAGTGGTGCCGGCATCCTTGGCGGAGTCCGAGTAGCCAATCATGACTTCCTGCGGGCCTTGCAACCGCGCGCGATAGCCCGGCAATTGCAGCAGGGTTTCCATCACCGGCCCGGCGTTATCCAGGTCGGCCAGGGTTTCGAACAGCGGCACCACTCGCATCGGCCGCTGCACGCCCGACTCTTTAAGCAGCAGCTGCACCGCCAGCACATCGGAGGCGGCGCCTGCCATCGAGATGACATACGAGCCCAGCGACGCAGCCGGCGCGGCGGCGATTTCCTTGCAGGTGTTCAACACCTCGGCCGTGTCCGCCGACGGTTTGAAGTAGCCCGGCAGCAGCGGTCGGCGATTGGTCAGCTCCTGGGTCAGGAAACTGATGCGCGCCTCTTCGTCCCAGTCTTCATAACGACCCAGGCCCAGGTAATCGGTGATTTCGGTCATGGCCGACGAATGCCGGCTGGAATCCTGGCGCACGTCCAGGCGTACCAAAAACAGGCCAAAGGTCACCGCACGGCGCAGGCAGTCGAGCAACGGGCCATCGGCGATCACGCCCATGCCGCACTCGTGCAGCGACTGATAACACAACTCCAGCGGGTCCAGCAGGTCACGGTTGTTCTGCAACACTTCGGCCGGCGCCGGGGTGTTGGCGGTCAGCGAGGTGTGCGCCCATTGGCGCGTGGCGCGCAGACGTTCGCGCAGTTGCTTGAGCAAGGCGCGATAAGGCTCGACGCTGTCACCCACCTTGGCCTGCAGCGCCGGGCTGGCCTGTTGCATCGACAGCTCGGACGCCAGGTGATCAATGTCGCGCAGGTACAAGTCCGCCGCCATCCAGCGCGCCAGCAACAGCACTTCACGGGTCACCGGCGCGGTGACATTCGGGTTGCCGTCACGGTCGCCGCCCATCCACGAAGCAAAGCGAATCGGCGCCGCCTCCAGCGGCAGGTGCAGGCCGGTGGCGGCGTGCAAGGCATGGTCGGCTTTGCGCAAGTAGTTGGGGATGGCGTGCCACAGCGAATGCTCGATCACCGCAAAGCCCCATTTTGCTTCGTCCACCGGGGTGGGCCGTACGCGACGGATTTCTTCGGTGTGCCAGGCTTCGGCGATCAGTCGTTGCAGGCGTTCACGGATCTGTTCGCGCTCGGCACTGGTGAGGTCTCGGTGGTCCTGCAGCGCCAGTTGCGCGGCAATCGCATCGTATTTCTGAATAAGGGTGCGCCGCGCCACTTCGGTCGGGTGGGCAGTGAGGACCAGTTCAATCTCCAGCCGCGCCAACTGGCGGGCCAGCGACTCGTTGCTGTGACCTTCGCTTTGCAGGCGGGCCAGCAGCTCGGGCAACACACGGGATTCGAACGGTGCCGGTTGCGACTCATCGCGCCGGTGGATCAGTTGGTATTGCTCGGCAATGTTGGCCAGGTTGAGGAACTGGTTGAAAGCCCGCGCCACGGGCAGCAGTTCGTTTTCCTGCAATTGGTTCAAGCTGGCGCTCAGTTCCTCGCCCGCGGCTTGTTCGGCGACGGCTCCACGGCGGTCGGCCTTGGCGCCTTTGCGAATCTGCTCGATCTTGTCGAGAAAGTCGTCGCCGTACTGCTCTCGAATGGTGTTGCCCAACAGCTCACCCAGCAGGTGAACATCCTCACGCAAGCGTGCATCGATATCACTCATCAGCCAATCTCCAGCCAGAAATCCGGGACGCGCAGGTGTTCCAGAGTGCCGCCCGCGTCGGTTTCTGACAAGACACTTTAAACCTTGTGCGTTGCAGCTAGTCTCAACAGTGAGTCGCCGCGTTATCCGCGCTGGCGGCCGGACACTCATCACCGCCTGCTGCTGCGGGCTCATTGAGGTTGCCATGAAGATTCGAGAACTGGCCCAGCATTGGGAAGAGAATGCCACGGGTCGCTTGACCAAGACCGAATACGCGATTCATCTGGATGTGGAGTCTGCTGCACGGCTGGCCGCCATTGCCGAGATGTACCCCAAGCGCCACACCGAAGAACTGCTCGGCGAGCTAATCGGTGCCGCCCTTGAAGAGCTGGAAGCGAGCTTTCCCTACGTCAAGGGCCAGCACGTGATTGCCACCGACGAAGAGGGTGACCCTCTGTACGAAGACGTTGGCCCGACGCCACGCTTTCTCACGTTGTCCCGGCGCTATCTGCATGATTTGTCAGACAGTGCTGAAGAAAAAAAGCACTGATACACGCCCGCAAAACCTCATCTAACCCAAGTATTCCGGGCCTTTCACGGGCTCGGAGTACCTCTGCGCGTTGCAAAAGTTCCAACTTTTAAACGCTGACCATTCAGTCAGATATTTTTTTAGGCAATTCGCCATCTTCTCTGAACTTTTGAAAAAAGCCTCCGGTCACAGCCAGTAAGCCATCACTTGGAACGGCCGTTTGAAAGCGTGTTTCGAGCTTAACCGCCGAGACCCGAACCGCTGACCAGTGCCATGGATTTTGATGTTTTTCAGGAGTTACCCAATGGAGTTGAAGACGATGAAGACCAGCACTGCCAAAACCTCGTTTAACCACCTGCGCGGGCTTAAATTGGCCGCGCTGGCAATCGGCACCAGCTTCCTTCTGGCGGGCTGCGCCGGCAACCCACCGACTGAGCAATATGCCGTGACCCAATCTGCGGTCAACAGCGCTGTGAGCGCCGGCGGCACCGAGTACGCAGCCGTGGAAATGAAGTCGGCTCAGGACAAGCTCAAAGAAGCCGAAATCGCCATGCATGACAAGAACTACGACAAGGCTCGTCAGCTGGCCGAACAAGCCGAGTGGGACGCTCGCGTTGCAGAGCGCAAAGCCCAGGCCGCCAAAGCCCAACAGGCTGTGAAGGACTCCCAGAAGGCTGTTCAGGAGCTGCGTCAGGAAGGCATGCGCCCAGCTGTTATCCAACAGCAATAAGCCAACGCCCTGATTGCATTGCACCCGAAATCGAATTGAAAGGACGACACGACTATGCGTAAACAATTGATGATCCCTGCCCTGCTGGCGATGAGCGTTGCCCTGGCGGCCTGCTCCACCCCGCCGAACGCGAACCTGGAAAACGCACGGACCAATTTCTCGGCCCTGCAGACCAACCCACAAGCCACCAAGCTTGCGGCGCTGGAAACCAAGGACGCCAGCGACTGGCTGGACAAGGCTGACAAGGCCTACCGCGACAAGGAAGACGAGAAGAAGGTCGACCAACTGGCCTACCTGACCAACCAGCGCGTTGAAGTGGCCAAAGACACCATCGTGCTGCGTGAATCCGAAGCCAAGCTGAAAAACGCTGGTGACGAACGTGCTCGCGCCCTGCTGCAAGCCCGTGATGCCCAGATCAAGCAACTGCAAGACAGCTTGAACGCCAAGCAAACTGATCGCGGCACCCTGGTGACCTTCGGTGACGTGCTGTTCGCCACCAACAAGTCCGACCTCAAGTCCAGCGGCCTGGTCAACATCACCAAGCTGGCGCAGTTCCTGCGCGACAACCCGGACCGTAAAGTGATCGTCGAAGGCTACACCGACAGCACCGGCTCCGACTCGTACAACCAGAGCCTGTCCGAGCGTCGTGCCGCTTCCGTGCAGCGCGCACTGGCTCAACAAGGCGTGGATATCTCGCGCATCGTGACCCAGGGTTACGGCAAGGAATACCCGGTTGCCGACAACGGCAGCGCCTCGGGCCGTGCCATGAACCGTCGCGTTGAAGTGACCATCTCCAACGATAACCAACCGGTCAAGCCACGTTCGTCCGTCGCTAATTGATCGATTGAAGCAGTAAAAAAAACCCACCTTTCGGTGGGTTTTTTTATGCCTCAGACTTCGATTTTACGGCTGCTGTCATCGGCGGGCATCATGGCCTCCATGCCTTGTCGACCCGCCATCAGTTTCTCCAGCTCCTGCGGACCTTTCTGGTCTTCGGCGCCACTGCCCTGAGCCCCACCCGCTGCCTTCGACAGCATGTCCATGAGCATCTTCATCGGGTCTTGTTTCTCTTGCTTCTGGGCGTCCTGTCCGCCCTGGGCGCCGTCTTCACCGCCCTGCCCCAGCTTTGCTGCGCCCTGGGCCATTTCCAACATCTTACTGATCGCGCCAATTCCACCAACCATGATCACTCTCCCGGATTCGATATACGCAAATTAACTATCAGCAACACTGACACGTCATTCAGTGGCTTCTTACGCGATACGGTTCCAGATATTTCCGTGATCATGTGGCGGGGATGAAGCGCAGGTCACTCCTGCAGTTGCGGCGTCTCCTGGCCCATGCAGCGCACGGCCTGCTTCTTGTTGTTCACCAGCACGCCGCTCAAGCCTTTTTGTTCGGTATCAAACATCACCAACACACCGTCGACGCACTGCGCCACTTGCGCAGCCGGCGTGAGGGAGATTTTGTAATCCTCGCCCGGCACGGTCTTGAGCAAAGTGAAGTCGCTGAGCAGCAACGCATCTTCCGGCTTGGCGAAGTGCAGGTAGCCGTAGTACCACAGGCAACCGACGGTGCCGATGATGGTGCCGACGCCGGTGAGGATCAGCGGGATCATGTTGCGTTCTTCGCTCATTGCGGGCTCTCTGACCTATCAACGTTAGGGTTCGGGTAATTGGGGATTTCCCCCAGGCGGCGCAGGCCGTTGAAGTGCTGCGGGTCGTCCAGATAACGCAGCATCACGGTTTGCCAGGTCTTGTCGGCAAATGTCTGCACATGGCCGCCACGCGTCAACTGCAACACCCTGGGCGGCGGCGCGGCCTGATACAGGCGAATGCCATTGGCCATCGGCACGATCGGATCATCCAGGCTATGGAACAGCAGCTTGGGCACGCCGGTCAGTTGCGGCATGGCGTTGATCGCACTGTCAGCGTCGGGCACCAGCCACGACAGGGGCACTTGAAACGGCCATGTTATCCAGGACGTACTCAGGGCGAATTGTCCTACGTCACGATAACTGGCAGGCACACCGTCCAATACCAGCGCCTTGAGCTGCGGCTGGCGCTCCGGGTGCGCCGCCAGGTAATGCACGGCGAGTGCGCCACCCAGGCTTTGGCCCAACACAATCAACGGCCGTCCCTGGGTTTCAGGCGCCTTGTCGATCCAGTTGAACGCCGCATCAATGTCCTGGTAGATCGCCGGCAACGACGGCTTGCCTTCCGACAAACCATACCCGCGGTAGTCCAGCAGCAGCACTTGATAGCCCTGCTCCGGCAGCCACCAACTGCCCCCGAGGTGCCACGCCAGGTTGCCGCCGTTGCCGTGCAAGTGCAGCACCGTGCCTTTGACTGGCACGCCGGATTTGGCTGGCAGCCACCAGCCGTGAAGTTTTACCCCGTCGGCAGTGGTCAGGGTGACATCGCGGTACTGCAGATGGGCTTTTTCCGGCGTGAACGGCAGACCGGGTTCGGGGTAGAACAGCAGCGAGCTGCAGCCGTTCAATGTGAGTAGCAGGCAAAGAATGCCGAGGATTCTCATCCGTTGAAGCCTCGCAAGTGGGTTGGAAATCAATCTTGAGATCAATAGGGATCAAAGGTGGGAGCTGGCCTGCCTGCTCCCACCTTTTGATCCGGTTTTTCAGGACTATCGCCTACAGGATATTCGAGTAATCGGCCTCGATCCGGTCCAGGCTCAAATGATTGAGGAAGTTGGAGAAGCACATCCACGCCGCCAGCGCGTTCATGTCGCGAAACTGCTCGGGCAGGTACTTGGGCGGCACCACCAGGCCTTCATCGACCAACTGGCGCAGGGTGCGCATGTCTTCCAGCGTGGTCTTGCCGCAGAACAGCAGCGGCACTTGTTCCAGCTTGCCTTTGCGCACGGCCAGCTGGATGTAGTTGTAGACCATGATAAAGCCCTTGAGGTAGGACAAATCCTTGGTAAACGGCAGACCGGTCGGCGTCGAGCCGCGGAAAACCCGACTGGCATTGCCGTAGCTTTCGGCCATCTCAAAGCCTTGCTCACGGAAGAATTCGAACACCTGCAGGAAGTCGGCGCCCTCCTCGACCATATGGATGGCACGGGTGCGGTTGGTCAACTTGCGCAAGCGGCTCGGGTATGAGGCGAAGGTAATGATCTCCATCAGAATCGCCAGGCCTTCCTGGGTCACCGTGGACGACGGCGGCCCCTTGGACAGGAAGGTGCAGATCGGCTGGTTCTGGCCGTTGAGCGTGGTGCCGACGTGCACCAGCCCTTCATGCACTTCCAGGGCGCGCACGTCGCGGTCGTTGAACATCGCATCGGCGCGGATCTTGATGTAGTCGGCGCCAGCCGCCGCGTCCGCGACAATCCCGTCGGACTCAAACACGCGGATGGTTTCCTCCGCTTCGCCAAACACCTTGTTCAGGCGGGTTTGCAGCAACGCCACTGCATCCTTGGCGGTAAGGGTCTTGGCTTCGTCCTTGAGGTCGCCACGGCCGTCGATGTTGTTCAGATAGTCAGACAGCATCAAGCCCAGGTCCGCCAGGGTCGGGTCGCCGGCGTGGAACGCATCGGAGGCGGCGCCATACAGCTCCTGGGAGATCAGACCGAAATCCTCGGTGCCGCGCGCCTCGAGCATGCGCACCACCATGCGGTATTCACGGCACATGCGCCGCATGATCTGCCCCACCGGGCTGAATTGGCCGAGGCGACGGGTGATGTCGCGCTCGATGTTCTGGAACTCCAGCTTGACTGCGCTGGAATCGAACGCCAGTGGCCGGTTCAGGTAGTAATCGCGGTCCACGGCCGGCATCGCCTTGCCCTTGGCCTTGAGGAAACCCTGGCGAATGTTCTCGTCCCACTTCACGGCGTCGAGGACGCGAATCGGTGTTTGCGCCAGCACAATGCGATCAGACAAGGTGCGTATCGTCTGCTGGTAATCGTCCACCCGGTGCTTCCTCTTTAAACGTTATTTGCCCGCGCGCTGGTAGCGCACGGCTTCAACGAACACATCGGCATTGGCCGGGTCATCCAGGTAGGCAAACACCTGGTCCATGGAGCTGTCCACCAGCACGCCGGCGCCTTCGACCGTGTCGACGGTGCTGCCGTGCAACACGTTTTGGCCGATGGCTTGGTGGATCTGCTCAAGGTCGAGGTTGTAGACCACCAACTCAGGCTTTTTGTCGCCCTCACTTTCAAAGTCGAAGCCGGCGAGGATGAAATGCCCACCCAGTTTGCCCGGCAACGGCGCCGACAAATACCAGCGGTTGCCATGGCGCGCCACGGTAAACAGGTACTCATCGCGCTGGGCCGGCTTGGCTTTAGGGTAGCTCACGGCTTTGTAGCGGTGCTCACCAACCCGAGTGATCTGCAGGTTAAGCGGCTCGCCCCAGGCATTTTTGCTCGACCAATGGCCGAGCAAGGCAGCCGGCGCGGCTTCACGGGCTGGCAGCGGGTCCTTGAAGGTCACCAGGCAACCGCTGAGCAACAGGAATGACAAAGCGATTAGCGCGACATGCCAGGCTTTCATTGCGTACTCCATCAAGTGTGGGCGCTGGCTTGCCTGCGATACAGGCGCCTCGGTGCATCCGGTAATCCAAGGCGACGCTGTCGCAGGCAAGCCGGCGCCCACATAAAGCGGATAGCGCACAGGGTGTGCTAGACCGAGGCCAACACCAAATGCATGTAACGCTTGAGGATTTCAAGCATCTCGTCAGCGGTGAGAGGCTCTGGCCCGCCAAGCAGGCCCTGATATTCCATCCGACCGATTATCGCCGTCAACACTTTGGCATCCTGTTGCGGCTCGCGGGAACCCAATACCTGGAAAAACTGCCCGGTGCCCTGCAACAGAATCTGCTGATGAGACCGCACCAGTTGCGCCAGCCGCGGGTTGAGCAAGGCTTCCTGGCGAAAGGCCTGCTCGGCCATCAGGTGTTCGCGGCGGTTGGTCAGTTGGCGCATCACGTAGTCGGCGGTGAGCCGCGCAATGTCATCGGCCAATTGCGAGCGCGACTGCGGGCTGCCATCGCCATAGGCGACCATCTCGCGCAGCAGGCCTTCGTTGCGCACCCACAGCTTGCCCATGAAAGCGGCGCTGCGTTCCACGTATTGGGCGAAGGTATCGGTGAGCAGGTCATCGATGTCCTTGAAATAGTAGGTGGTGGCCGACAACGGCACACCGGCCTCTGCCGCCACGGCGCGATGGCGCACGCCTCGTACACCATCGCGCACAACGATGCGCATGGCCGCATCGAGAATATCCTGCCTGCGCTGCTCGCTGCCCCGCCGGCTGGCCTTGCGGCCCTGATACTGAACGCTTTCAGCCACGGCAGCAGCAATGCCGGCGGCACCTTCTTGAGCCATTACGCGGTTCACGACAGATCTTCCTTTAAAAGGTGACGCGCTGCGTCACGGGCTGCATTCCCACGCAGAGCATGGGAACGATCACCTGGCGCCGTTCTCTTGACGGCTGAATGTGCCACACAAAAAAGCCGCCTTATAAAAGGCGGCTTCGGATTTCGCTACGGTTACGCTTGTGGCCGCATGTGCGGGAACAAGATCACATCGCGGATCGACGGCGAGTTGGTCAACAACATCACCAACCGGTCGATGCCGATACCTTCACCGGCGGTTGGCGGCATGCCGTATTCCAGGGCGCGGACGAAGTCGGCGTCGTAGTGCATCGCCTCGTCGTCGCCAGCGTCCTTGTCGGCCACCTGGGCCATGAAGCGCTCGGCCTGGTCTTCAGCGTCGTTAAGCTCGGAGTAGGCGTTGGCGATTTCGCGCCCGCCAATGAACAGCTCGAAACGGTCGGTGACGTTCGGGTTGTCGTCGTTGCGACGGGCCAGCGGCGACACTTCGAACGGGTACTGGGTAATGAAGTGCGGCTGTTCCAGCTTGTGCTCCACCAGTTCTTCGAAAATCATCACCTGCAGTTTGCCCAGGCCTTCAAAACCCAGCACCTTGGCGCCGGCTTTCTTGGCGATGGCGCGGGCCTTGTCGATGTCGTTCAGGTCGTCAGCGGTCAACTCAGGGTTGTACTTGAGAATCGAATCGAACACCGACAGGCGCACGAATGGCTCACCGAAGTGGAACACCTTGTCGCCGTACGGCACGTCGGTGCTGCCCAGAACCAGCTGCGCCAGCTCGCGGAACAACTCTTCGGTCAGGTCCATGTTGTCTTCGTAGTCGGCGTACGCCTGGTAGAACTCCAACATGGTGAATTCAGGGTTGTGACGGGTCGAGACACCTTCGTTACGGAAGTTGCGGTTGATCTCGAAGACTTTTTCGAAGCCGCCAACAACAAGCCGCTTGAGGTACAGCTCAGGCGCAATGCGCAGGAACATTTCCATGTCCAGCGCGTTGTGGTGGGTTTCGAACGGTTTGGCTGCGGCACCACCGGGGATGGTTTGCAACATCGGCGTTTCCACTTCCAGGAAGTCGCGCTTCATCAGGAAGCTGCGGATGTGCGCAATCACCTGCGAACGCACGCGGAAAGTCTGGCGCACGTCTTCGTTGACGATAAGGTCAACGTAGCGCTGGCGGTAGCGCTGTTCGGTGTCGGTCAGGCCGTGGTGCTTGTCCGGCAGCGGGCGCAGGGATTTGGTCAGCAGGCGTACGCTGGTCATTTCAACGTACAGGTCGCCCTTGCCGGAACGGGCCAGGGTGCCTTCGGCTGCAATGATGTCGCCCATGTCCCAGGTTTTCACCGAGGCCAGGGTTTCTTCCGGCAGGGTTTTACGGTTGACGTAGACCTGGATGCGCCCGGTCATGTCCTGGATCACCATGAACGAGCCACGGTTGAGCATGATGCGACCTGCCACCTTGACCGGGATTGCAGCCTCTGCCAGCTCTTCCTTGGTCTTGTCCGCGTATTGCTTCTGCAAGGCATCGCAGTAGTTGTCGCGGCGGAAGTCGTTCGGGAAGGCATTGCCCTTGGCGCGCTCGGCAGCAAGCTTTTCCTTGCGCAGGGCGATCAGGGAGTTTTCTTCCTGTTGCAGGGCTTGCGGGTCGAGTTGTTGGTCGCTCATGTCTTTTGAAATTCCATCACAGGTACGTTTTCCCCAACCTTCGGCTGGGGATCGCCGGGCAAGGACTGGGCGTCCCGCCGGCTCCTACAGTCTTTTTACAGGCCCGATTTCAGGCTGGCTTCCAGGTATTCGTCAATGTCGCCGTCGAGCACCTTGTCGCAGTCACTGCGTTCGATGTTAGTGCGCAGATCCTTGATCCGCGAAGCATCGAGCACATACGAACGGATCTGGTGACCCCAGCCGATATCCGACTTGGTGTCTTCCAGCGCCTGGGAAGCGGCGTTGCGCTTCTGCATTTCCTGCTCGTACAACTTGGCCCGCAGCATTTTCATGGCGGTGTCCTTGTTCGCGTGCTGGGAACGTTCGTTCTGGCAGCTGACCACGGTATTGGTCGGTACGTGGGTAATACGTACGGCCGAGTCGGTGGTGTTTACGTGCTGACCACCGGCACCGGAGGAGCGATAGGTGTCGATCCGCAGGTCGGCCGGGTTGATCTCGATTTCGACCTTGTCGTCGATCTCTGGCGAGACAAACACCGCAGAGAACGAGGTGTGGCGACGGTTGCCGGAGTCGAACGGGCTCTTGCGCACCAGGCGGTGCACGCCGATCTCGGTGCGCAGCCAGCCAAAGGCGTATTCACCCTTGATGTGCACGGTCGCACCTTTGATGCCAGCAACTTCACCGGCCGACAGCTCCATGATGGTCGCGTCGAAACCGCGTTTGTCAGCCCAGCGCAGGTACATGCGCAACAGGATGTTGGCCCAGTCCTGGGCTTCGGTGCCGCCGGAACCGGCCTGGATGTCCAGGTAGGCGTTGTTCGGGTCCATTTCGTGGCTGAACATGCGGCGGAATTCAAGCTTGGCGAGGTTTTCCTCGAGACGGGCCAGCTCGGCGACGACATCGCCCACTGCGCCTTCGTCGTTTTCTTCGACGGCCATGTCCAGCAGGTCGCGGCAATCGCCCAGACCGGTGTTCAGTTCGTCGAGCGTGTCGACGATCTGTGCCAGCGCAGCGCGCTCGCGGCCCAGTTCCTGGGCGTATTCAGGTTTGTTCCAGACAGCCGGATCTTCAAGCTCGCGATTGACTTCGGTCAGACGCTCATGCTTTTGATCGTAGTCAAAGATACCCCCGAATAGTTTCGGAGCGCTCGGACAGGTCCTTGATGGTGTTAAGGATCGGGTTGATTTCCATGGCGGGCAGCACTCGTTGGCGAACTTTTGAAAGCCGACGAGTATAACGACAAACCAGCGGAAACGGCAGCCCGCTTGGCGAAAAGGCCGGATTTGTACACAATCCAAGCCCCATGAAGTTCCAAATATGGAAGGGAGCTTGCCCCCGATGGCAGCCTGTCACTCAATGATGTTGTGACTGACCCGCCGCTATCAGGGGCAAGCCCCCTCTCAAATTGAATGGGGCACGACCTCAGGTCACTCGATACCCACCTGATTGCGCCCATTATGCTTGGCCGTATACAGGCCTTTATCCGCCGCCATGATCAGCTGCCGGCAATCCGTGCCCTGCACCGGCGTCAGGGTCGACAGGCCGATGCTGATGGTCAGGCTCGCGCCTTCGGCCGGAGCAATGTGCGGGATTTTCAGCGCCGCCACGGCCATGCGCAGCTTTTCTGCCACCAGACGTGCGCCGCCCGGCGAGGTGTTCGGCAACACCAGCGCAAACTCCTCACCGCCATAACGTGCCGGCAGATCGGAAGGACGACTGCTGGCTTCGCGGATCGTCGCAGCGACTTTGCGCAACGCTTCGTCACCTTCGACATGGCCAAAGCTGTCGTTGTAGGTCTTGAAGAAATCCACATCGATCATCAACAACGATAACTGAGTCTGATCACGCATGGCGCGACGCCATTCCAGCTCAAGGTACTCATCGAAGTGCCGGCGATTGGACAGCCCGGTAAGGCCGTCGGAGTTCATCAAGCGTTGCAGCACCAGGTTGGTGTCCAGCAACTGCTGCTGGCTCACCCGCAGCGCCCGATACGCCGCATCCCGCTGCAGCAGCGTCATGTACGAGCGCGAGTGATAGCGAATGCGCGCCACCAGTTCGATGTTGTCCGGCAGCTTGACCAAATAGTCGTTGGCCCCGGCCGAGAAGGCCGCGCTCTTGATCAGCGGATCTTCCTTGGTCGACAGCACGATGATCGGGATATTCGCGGTGGCCGGGTGGTTGCGGTATTCACGCACCAGCGTCAGGCCGTCGAGACCGGGCATGACCAGATCCTGCAGGATCACCGTGGGCTTGATGCGAATCGCCTGGGCAATCGCCTGATGCGGGTCGGCGCAAAAGTGGAAGTCGATGTTTTCCTCATGGGCCAGGCCACGCCGCACCGCTTCGCCGATCATGGCCTGGTCGTCGACCAGCAACACCATGGCGGCATTTTCGTCGGTCTTGATGTCGTCGATCTGTAAATCATTCATGTGCAGTCACCTGAATTACTTTCCTGCAAGCCGGCACCGCGGAGGGTTTGATCATTTTGCAAAGACCTCCAGCAATCGGGGCGCAATTCTGTCCAGTGGGCGAATTTCAACAGCGGCATCAATGGCCGCCGCCGCTTTGGGCATGCCATACACCGCCGAACTCTGTTGATCCTGGGCGATGGTCAAATATCCTTGTTCACGCAGCAATTTGAGCCCCTGGGCGCCGTCGCGCCCCATGCCGGTCAGCAACACGCCGACGGCGTCGCCGTTCCAATGGCTGGCGACGCTTTCAAAAAACACGTCGATGGAAGGCCGGTAAATCTCGTTAACCGGCTCTGCGGTATAGGCTAGCGTGCCGTTTTTCAACAGGCGAATGTGGTGGTTGGTGCCGGCCAGCAGGACCACACCGCTTTGTGGCGGCTCGCCCTCACGCGCCAGGCGCACCGGCAGGCCGGACGCGCTGCTCAGCCACTCGGCCATGCCGGCGGCAAACACCTGGTCCACATGCTGCACCAGCACGATGGCCGCAGAAAAGTCGCGTGGCAAACCCTTGAGCAGGATTTCCAGGGCAGCCGGCCCGCCTGCCGACGAACCAATCGCCACCAGGCTTTGACGTTTGCCGGTGCCGCGCTGGGGCGCCGTTTCGGTGCGCACCCGGCTGCCGCGCTGGCCGACCAGCCAGCCAATGTTGAGGATTTTGCGCAGCAACGGCGCCGCCGCATCCTTGGCGTTGCCAACGCCCAGCGCCGGCGTATCCACCACATCCAGGGCGCCATGGCCCATGGCTTCGAACACGCGGCTGACATTGGCCTGGCGGTCCACGGTGACGATCACGATCGGGCACGGGGTCTCGGCCATGATCCGCCGAGTGGCCTCCACGCCATCCATCACCGGCATGATCAGGTCCATCAGGATCAGGTCCGGGATCACCTCGGCGCAGTGCTGCACGGCTTCCAGCCCGTTGCTGGCGACCCACACCACCTGGTGCGCGGGTTCGAAACTCAAGGCGCGGCGCAAGGCCTCTACTGCCATGGGCATGTCATTGACGATCGCAATCCTCATGCCCGGGCGCCTCCGATCAGTTCCATCACGGCGTCCAGCAAGGCATCGTCATGGAAACTGGCTTTAGCTAGATAATAGTCGGCGCCGGCATCCAGTCCACGACGCCGGTCTTCTTCGCGATCCTTGTACGACACCACCATCACCGGCAACGATTGCAGGCGACTGTCACGGCGCAAGAGTGTGACCAATTCAATACCGTCCATGCGAGGCATATCAATGTCAGTGATGAGCAGGTCGAAGTCTTCGGAACGCAACGCGTTCCAGCCATCCATGCCATCGACCGCGACAGCCACTTCATAACCGCGATTAAGTAACAATTTGCGTTGCAGTTCACGCACGGTGAGCGAGTCGTCCACCACCAGCACGCGTTTACGCGGCGCCTCGGTAGCCTGCTGGCTACGCCGGGCGATGCGTTCCAGCCGGCCGGTATTGAGCAACTTGTCCACCGAACGCAGCATGTCTTCAACGTCAACGATCAACACCACCGAGCCGTCGTCCAGCAAGGCACCGGCTGAAATATCCTGAACCTTGCCGAGGCGATCATCCAGCGGCAACACCACCAGCGTGCGCTCGCCGATAAAGCGCTCCACCGCGATGCCATACACCGCATCGCGCTCGCGGATCACCACGACTTTGAGCGTCTCCTCGTTGCTCTGCCCCGGCGGGCGCTGCAGCAACTGGCTGGCGGCGACCAGGCCGACGTGGCGGCCCTCGTGCCAGAAATGCTGGCGGCCTTCCAGTTGCACGATGTCATCGGGGGCCAGGTCGCACATGCGTTCGATGTGCGCCAGCGGGAACGCATAGGCTTCCTCGCCGACTTCCACCACCAGGCTGCGCACCACCGACAGGGTCAGCGGCACCTCAAGGTGGAAGCGGCTGCCGCGCCCCGCCGTCTGCTCCAGCACCACCGCGCCGCGCAGTTGGCGCACCATATGCTGCACCGCATCCAGGCCGACGCCGCGCCCGGACACTTCGGTGACCTTGTCACGCAGGCTGAACCCGGGCAGGAACAGAAACGTCAGCAGTTCTTCTTCACTCAGGCGCTGAGCGGTTTCCAGTGGCGACAGGTGCCGGTCGACGATGGTGCCGCGCAGGCGCTCAAGGTCGACGCCGTTGCCGTCGTCGCTCAACTCCAGCACCAGCAAACCTGCCTGGTGCGAGGCGCGCAGGCGGATCAGGCCCTCGGCCGGTTTACCGGCCAGCATGCGCTGCTCGGGCATTTCGATACCGTGATCGACGGCATTGCGTAACAGGTGCGTGAGCGGTGCTTCGAGCTTTTCCAGCACGTCGCGGTCAACCTGGGTTTTTTCGCCTTCGATTTCCAGGCGCACTTGCTTGCCAAGGCTGCGGCCCAGGTCGCGGACCATACGCACCTGCCCGGCCAGTACATCGGCAAACGGGCGCATGCGGCAGGCCAGTGCGGTGTCGTAAAGCACTTGGGCACGCTGCCCGGCCTGCCAGCCGAACTCGTCCAGCTCGGCGGTTTTTTCCGCCAGCAAGGCTTGGGCTTCGCTCAACAGGCGCCGGGTGTCGGCCAGCGCTTCCTGGGCTTCGAGGTTCAAATCCAGGGCCTTGAGCTGGCCGTCCAACGTGTCCAGGGCGCGGGCGCTGTTGCTTTGAATGCGTTTGAGGCGCTGCATGCTCGCCAGGTAAGGCTTGAGCCGCTGGGTTTCCACCAGGGATTTACTCGACAGGTCGAGCAGGCTGTTCAAGCGCTCGGCGGTGACCCGCAGCACACGCTCGCCGCCTTCGGTCATGCGTTTGTTCTGGCGTGGCGGCTCGCTGGTTACGGGCGGCGCAGGCTCGGGTTCTGGCGGCAGCTCTTCGACAATCGGCGCCGGTGCAGATTGCGCAGGCGGCGGTGGCGCGATGCTGGCGGTCGGCTGCGACGGATCGAGCAAGCGCTCCATCAACGCCACGTAAGCCTCGATGTCCGCCGGGCCAACGTCGTTGCCGGGCGTGGCGATGCGCATCAGCAGGTCGGTGCCTTGCAGCAGCGCGTCGATATGTTCGGGTTGCAAGTACAGGCGGCTTTCCTGGGCGCTGACCAGGCAATCCTCCATGACGTGGGCCACGCTAACCCCAGCGTCCACGCCGACAATTCGCGCCGCGCCCTTGAGCGAATGCGCGGCGCGCATGCACGCCTCCAGCTGGTCGGCCTGGGTCGGGTTGCGCTCAAGCGCCAGCAGACCGGCGCTCAGCACCTGGGTTTGCGCATCGGCTTCCAGGCTGAACAGCTCCAGCAGCGAGGCATCGCGCATCTGGTCGGGGGTCATGTGAGGCTCCGGGTCACGGCGGACAACAATTGCGCCTCGTCCAGCCAACGCAGGCTGCGGCCTTTCCACTGCAACACGCCCTGGGTGAAGCGCGCACTGGCCTGGGAGCCAGAGGCCGATGCGGCCTTCAAGGTGCGCTCATCAATGGCGTGGATGCCGTCGACTTCATCGACCGGCACCACGACCGGGCCGTCCTGCGCGGCGATGATCAACATGCGCGGCATGATGCGCCCGCCGCTGGCACCGTTGCTGGTCGCATCCAACCCCAGCAGCTCCACCAACGACAGGCACGCCACCAAGGCGCCACGCACATTGGCTACGCCGAGCAGCGCCCGGGAACGCTGGTGCGGCAGCGAATGAATCGGTTGCAGCGGCGCCACTTCGACCAGGCACCGGGTGGCGATGCCCAGCCATTCCTCGCCAAGACGGAACATCAACAGGGAACGGGTAACGATGTCTTCGTCGAGTTCGGCCACGGCATAGGCGCGCTCATCGCCCTGCTGCAAGGCATAACGGTCGAGCAAACGGGTGGCGGCGGCTGAATACACCGAGCAGTTGCGGCAGTGAATATGCTCCGCCAGCAGCGGGCAGGACTTGTCGCCATGGATGCCGATGCGGTTCCAGCAGTCGTCAATGGCTTGGGTGTCGGCCAGGGTCAGGTCCAGGCCCGCGGTGTTGAGCGCGTCGGTGCTACTCATCGTTTGGACTCACTGTCAGCTCGCTCGCTACGCGCGGCCCGCGCCTGCAAACGGCGCGCCCCCGCACTGTCGCCCTGAGACTCGAGCAACGCCGCCAGGTGCATCAAGGCCTGCGGGTGCTGCGGCTCCAGGTACAACGCTTTTCGATAATAGCCCTGGGCTTCCAGGGCGCTGCCGGCCACATCGCTGAGCAACCCCAGCCAATAAAACACCTGGGCGGCCGGCGGATGGTTACTCAAATACTGCTCGCAGGCGGCGCGGGCTTCGGCGCTTTTGCCTTCATTGGCCAGCGTGGCGATACGGCTGAGCAAGTCGCCGGCATCCGTGTGCGGCGCCTTGACCGGCAGCCCCTGCGCGCTGACCGTGCTGAACGGCCGTGGCTTGACCGGAATCGGTGCGGCACTGCGTTGTGGAACCGGCGCAGGCACGGGCACAAATACCGGCTCAGGCTTGACCGGCTCGACGTGCCGACTGAAGGCAAAAGATTGCGGTACGCCAATCGAGCGCATGCCATGGCGGCCCAACAGGCTGCCTTCGGCCGGGCCGATAAACAGCACGCCGTCCAGGTGGGTCAGGCCCTTGAGCACATCAAAGACTTGCTTTTGGGTCGGCTGGTCAAAGTAGATCAGCAAGTTGCGGCAAAACACGAAGTCGTAGCTCGGCTCATTGGCCAGCAGGCCCGGATCGAGCAGGTTGCCGACTTGCAGGCGCACTTGTTCGCGCACCCGGTCGGCGATGTGGAAGCCGTCGGCCTCTTCGGTGAAATGGCGCTCGCGAAAGTCGATATCGCTGCCGCGAAATGAATTCTTGCCATACACGCCACGCTTGGCGCGCTCCACCGACAGCGGGCTGACATCCAGGCCCAACACCTTGAACTGATGCGGCGCCAGGCCCGCATCGAGCAGGGCCATGGCAATCGAATACGGCTCCTCGCCGGTGGAACACGGCAAGCTCAGAATACGCAGCGCGCGCATCTGCTTGATCTCGGCCAGACGTGCCTTGGCCAGCCGCGCCAGGGTGGCAAAGGACTCGGGGTAACGGAAAAACCAGGTCTCGGGCACGATCACGGCTTCGATCAGCGCCTGCTGCTCATCATGCGAGCTCTGCAGATGCCTCCAGTAAGCCTCTGGCGTCTGCGCCTGCACAGCCTGGCTGCGCTGGCGCACCGCGCGCTCGATGATTGCCTCGCCCACTGACGCGACGTCCAGGCCGATGCGTTCCTTCAAGAAGGCAAAGAAGCGCGGGTCGTTGCTCATAGACTCAGCTCGGCAGAAAACAGCAAAGTGCGCACGGGCTCGGTGAGCAGTTCGTTGACACCAATCCATTGCATCAAGCCCAAGGCGTCCTCACGCACCAGCCCCAGGTAGGGTGCCTCGCGATTGTCCAGGCCATAGGGCTTGAACTCCCCGAGGCCGCAGCGCAGGGTGTCGGTGGCCTGTTCCAGGATCAGCCCCAGCCAGCGCGCTTCAATCCACGGTTGCGGCTGGTAGTTGACCAGCACCAACCGCGTACTGGTGCGGGCTTGGGCCGGCGTGCCGAAGGTCAGCGCACACAGGTCGATCACCGGCACCAGCGCGCCACGGTGGGCAAAAATCCCCGCCACCCAGACCGGCGCATGCGCGATGGGTTTGAGCGGCAGGCGCGGCAGCACCTCGGCCACTTCCGTGGCTTTGAGGGCATAACGTTCGCCGCCGATGTGAAACACCAGAAACAACGCCTTTTTCGCTGCCGGGACGGCGCCGCGTTTAGCCGCGAGGTCGCTCATCAGACTTTGAAACGCGACACGCCGCTGCGCAGACCGACCGCAACCTGGCTCAATTCATCGATGGCAAAGCTGGCCTGGCGCAGGGATTCGACGGTCTGGCTGCTGGCATCGCCCAATTGCACCAGCGCGTGGTTGATCTGCTCGGCTCCGGTGGCCTGGGCCTGCATGCCCTCGTTGACCATCAACACGCGTGGCGCCAACGCCTGCACCTGATGAATGATCTGCGACAGTTGCTCGCCCACTTGCTGCACCTCGAACATGCCGCGGCGCACTTCCTCGGAGAACTTGTCCATGCCCATCACACCGGCCGATACCGCCGACTGAATCTCGCGCACCATCTGCTCGATGTCGTAGGTGGCCACGGCGGTCTGGTCGGCCAGGCGCCGCACTTCGGTGGCGACCACGGCGAAACCGCGGCCATATTCACCGGCCTTCTCGGCCTCGATGGCGGCGTTGAGCGACAACAGGTTGGTCTGGTCGGCGACCTTGACGATGGTCACCACCACTTGGTTGATGTTGCCGGCTTTCTCATTGAGGATCGCCAATTTGGCATTGACCAGGTCGGCGGCGCCCATCACCGAGTGCATGGTTTCTTCCATGCGCGCCAGGCCCTGCTGGCCGGAACCGGCAGCGACCGAGGCCTGGTCGGCGGCGGTGGACACTTCGGTCATGGTACGCACCAGGTCTTTGGACGTGGCGGCGATCTCCCGCGACGTTGCGCCGATCTCGGTGGTCGTTGCCGCGGTTTCGGTGGCGGTGGCCTGTTGCTGCTTGGAGGTGGCGGCAATCTCGGTGACCGAGGTGGTCACCTGCACCGATGAGCGCTGGGCCTGGGACACCAGGGCCGTCAGCTCGGTCATCATGTCGTTGAAGCCGGTTTCGACGGCGCCGAATTCGTCTTTGCGCTCCAGGTTCAGGCGCTTGCTCAAATCGCCATCGCGCATGGTGCCGAGGATCGAGACGATGCGCTGCATCGGCGCCATGATCGCGCGCATCAGCAGCAAACCGCACAGGCCGGCGGCGAGGATGGCCAGGGCCAGCGACACGAACATGCTGACCTTGGCGGCGGATACCGCCTCATCGATGGCGGTGGTCGCACGGTCGGCGACGGTTTTGTTTTCGGTGATGATGTCGTTGAGCTTCATGCGCCCTGCCGTCCAGGCGGGCGTCAGGTTGGCGTTGAATTCCTTGCGTGCAGCAACCAGGTCATTGCGCTGCAGGGCGTCGAGCACTGTGGCCAGGCTCTTGTTATAGGCCTGGTGCAAGGCTTCGAATTTGTCGAACTCGGCCTGGTCATCGCGACCGTTGATGGTTTGCTGGTAGTTGGCCATCTGCGCCTGGATGCGCCCTTCAAATGACTTGAAGTCAGCCCTGTCGGCGTCGGTCATGCCCTTGTCGTCACGCAGACCGAGCAATTCCAGGGTTTGCAGGTAGCTGTCGACCCAGGCACTGCGGATCATCGAGCTGAGATAAACCCCCGGCACCGCGTCATCGCGGACAGCCGTCTCGCTGACCTCAATCTTCAGCAACCGTGAATAAGAGACCACAACCATCAACAGCATGATCGCGATAATGACCGCAAAGCTCGCCAAAATCCGTTGGCGCAAGGTCCAGTTCTTCACAGTAATTCCTCGAAGGGCCATTCAAATGGAGGGGAGTATAGCTGAGCCTTTGCCCTCATTTATCAATGGGTTTTGATGGAGCGTGCACAGAATGCGAATAAATGTGGGAAGGGGCTTGCCCCCGATGACAGTCGCTCAGTTGAAATATCTGCAACTGATGGACCGCCATCGGGCGCAAGCCCCCTCTCACCTTTTTTGATGTGTGAACAGCCTGGGTTTATGGGGTGAGCCGCACCTGTTTTTCCAGCTCGGCCTTTAAGCCGGGTTCCAGTTTCAGCTGGCGCGCCAATTCATCCAGATAGGCCTTTTCCATAAAATTCTCTTCGTCTACCAGCATCACACTGGCGATGTACATCTCGGCGGCCATTTCCGGGGTGCTTGCCGCGCGCGCCACATCGGCCGGGTCCAGGGGTTTGTTCAACTCCGCGTGCAGCCAGCTTTGCAGCTCACGGTCGTCGTCCAGCTTGGTGAACTCGCCTTCGATCAGTGCGCGCTCACGCTCATCCACATGCCCGTCGGCCTTGGCCGCTGCAACCAGCGCTTTAAGAATGCCCTGGCTGTGCTGCTCGACCTGGGCCGGAGGCAGGCGGTCGATGGTCTGCGGCTCACCCTGGGGCGCATTGGCCTGTTGCGCCTGCCAATTACCGTAGGCCTTATAGGCAATCACGCCCAAGGCCGCCAAGCCGCCATAGGTCAGGGCCTTGCCGCCGAAATTGCGCGCTTTCTTGTTACCCAGCAGCAAGCCCATGGCACCCGCCGCCAGAGCCCCGCCACCTGCGCCACCGAGCAGGCTGCCCAGGCCACCACTGCCGAGCAGCCCGCCGAGGGCGCCCTTGTCGTCGGACTTGGGCTGGCCGCCTGCTTTTTTCTGCAACATGTCCTGGCCAGATTTGAGCAACTGATCGAGCAATCCACGGGTATTCATTCGCAGCCTCCAGGCACTTGGGTTTGTAGGAGTAATAGGTCGCCAGCGTAAAACTAAGTGCCAAAAAGCCGTGATCTAGAGTGCTTCCAGATGTAACGCCACTGCCCTTCGATTAAAACGATATACACTCGGGCAAATCTATAAAAATACCCCACTGGTAATTCCAGCATGATGACCTTGCGTCAAATCCGGCACTTCATCGCCGTGGCCGAGACCGGCTCGATCTCTGCCGCCGCGCAAACGGCGTTTATTTCCCAGTCGACCCTGACCCTGGCGATCCAGCAACTGGAACAGGAAATCGGCGTCAACCTGTTCAACCGCCACGCCAAGGGCATGACCCTGACCCATCAGGGCCATCAGTTTCTGCGCCAGGCGCACCTGATCCTCGCCACCGTCGACAACGCCAAGCGCAGCCTGCAACAGAGCACCGACCAGGTGGCCGGCCAGTTGATCATCGGCGTGACCAGCCTGGTGGCCGGCTATTACCTCGCCGACCTGCTCACGCGCTTTCAACGCGCTTACCCGAATGTGGAAATCCGCGTGATGGAGGATGAACGGCCGTACATCGAGCACCTGCTGGTCAGCGGCGAAATCGATGTCGGCGTGTTGATCCTCTCCAACCTTGAAGACCGCCACGCCCTGCAGACCGAAGTGCTCACCCATTCGCCCCACCGTTTATGGCTGCCGGCCCAGCACCCGCTGCTGGAACACGACAGCATCAACCTCGCCGATGTGGCGCGCGAACCGCTGATTCAGCTGAACGTGGATGAAATGGGCCACAACGCCCAACGGATGTGGACCGGCGCCGGCCTGCAACCGCGCGTGACCTTGCGCACCGCCTCCACTGAGGCCGTGCGAAGCCTGGTGGCCGCCGGCCTCGGCGTGTCGATCCAGCCGGACATGACGTACCGCCCCTGGTCGCTCGAGGGCGACATTATTGAAGCGCGGCCGATTGCCGACCTCAGCCAGACCCTCGACGTGGGCCTGGCCTGGCGCCGCGGCACCGCGCGGCCGGCGCTGGTTGATCCATTCCTGACGGTGGCCCGCGAACAGCCACATCCGCGCAAGCCATCTATTTAATCGAATGCTGCTTTCAGTATTTAGTATTTGTTGACCTCGCGCCTGACCTCTAGTCTCTGCCTATCCCATAAGAGAAGGTCAGGCGCCTTGTAAGAGAACGCCCATGGCCACACAAGAAAAGAGATCGCGAAAAATGTCCGGCGCGCCCACCCCGCTGCTCACTGCGTTGCTGATCGACGGCGAACTGGTCCAGGGCCAGGGGCTTGGCGAGCCGATCATCAACCCGGCCAGCGGTGAAGTTCTCACCCAGATCGCCGAAGCCAGCAGCGAGCAGGTCGAAAGCGCCATCCTCGCCGCTCATCGCGCCTTTGCCGGTTGGTCGCGGACCACGCCGCAGCAACGCTCGAACATCCTGCTGGGGATTGCCGACGCCATTGAAAAACAAGCCGACTACCTCGCCCGCCTGGAATCGCTGAACTGCGGCAAGCCGTTGCACCTGGCGCGCCAGGATGATTTGAGCGCCACCGTGGATGTATTCCGCTTTTTCGCCGGTGCCGTGCGTTGCCAGACCGGCCAACTCAGCGGCGAATACCTGCCCGGCTACACCAGCATGGTGCGCCGCGACCCGATTGGCGTCGTCGCCTCGATTGCGCCGTGGAACTACCCGCTGATGATGGCCGCCTGGAAAATCGCCCCGGCACTGGCCGCCGGTAACACGCTGGTGTTCAAACCGTCAGAACATACGCCGCTGTCGATCCTGGCCCTGGCCCCCGTCCTCAAGGACCTGCTGCCGCGCGGGGTGATCAACATCCTGTGTGGCGGCGGTGAAGGCGTTGGCAGTCACTTGGTCAGCCATCCCAAAGTGCGCATGGTTTCGCTGACCGGCGATATCGTCACCGGGCAGAAGATTCTGCAGGCCGCCTCCAAAACCCTCAAACGCACGCACCTGGAACTGGGCGGCAAGGCGCCGGTGATCGTGTGCAACGACGCCGACCTGCAGGCCGTGGTCGAGGGCGTGCGCGCCTACGGTTACTACAATGCCGGCCAGGATTGCACCGCCGCCTGCCGCATCTACGCCCAGGCCGGCATTCACGACAAATTGGTCGCCGACCTCGGCGCTGCCGTCAGCAGCCTGCGCTTTGCCGGCAAGCGCGATGCCGACAACGAACTCGGCCCGCTGATCAGTACGCGCCAGCGCGACCGCGTCGCCAGTTTTGTCGAGCGCGCCCTTGGCCAGCCGCATATCGAGCGCGTCACCGGTGCGGCCGTGCACTCCGGCGCCGGCTTCTATTACCAGCCAACGCTGCTGGCCGGTTGCAAACAGAACGATGAAATCGTGCAGCGCGAAGTGTTTGGCCCGGTGGTTACCGTGACCCGCTTCGACGAACTGGAACAGGCGGTGGATTGGGCCAACGACTCCGAATACGGCCTGGCCTCTTCCGTCTGGACCCAGAACCTGGACAAGGCCATGCAAGTGGCGTCGCGCCTGCAATACGGCTGCACCTGGATCAACAGTCATTTCATGCTGGTCAGCGAAATGCCCCACGGCGGCTTGAAGCGCTCGGGGTATGGCAAAGACCTGTCCAGCGATTCGCTGCAGGACTACAGCGTGGTGCGCCACATCATGGCTCGCCACGGCCAGCATCTTTAAAACAACAACGACGCTCACGCATTACCTGCTGCACAAACTGCCCCGACCATAATTAAAGAAGAGGGAACCCCCATGTCTGCGCACAAGACCGCACTGCTCAGTGCCCTGACCACCGCGCTGCTGGCCAGCGCCAGCCTCCAGGCCGCCGAACCGCTCAAGGCGGTGGGCGCCGGTGAAGGCCAGTTGGATATCGTCGCCTGGCCCGGCTACATCGAACGTGGCGAAAGCGACAAGGCCTACGACTGGGTCACCCGTTTCGAGAAGGAAACCGGCTGCAAGGTCAATGTGAAAACCGCCGCCACCTCCGACGAAATGGTCAGTCTGATGGCCAAGGGCGGTTATGACCTGGTCACCGCTTCCGGCGACGCGTCGCTGCGCTTGATCGGCGGCAAGCGCGTGCAGCCGATCAATACGGCGCTGATCCCGAACTGGAAAAACATCGACCCGCGTCTCAAGGATGCCCCGTGGTACGTGGTCGGCCAGCAAACGTACGGCACGCCGTACCAGTGGGGCCCGAACGTGTTGATGTACAACACCAACGTGTTCAAGACCGCGCCCACCAGTTGGAATGTGGTGTTCCAGGCGCAGGACCTGCCGGACGGCAAGCCGAACAAGGGCCGCGTGCAAGCCTATGACGGCCCGATCTACATTGCCGACGCGGCGCTGTACCTCAAGAGCACCCAGCCGGAACTGGGCATCCAGAACCCGTACGAGCTGACCGAAACCCAGTACAAGGCCGTGCTCGAATTGCTGCGCGCCCAGCAACCGTTGATCCACCGCTACTGGCACGACACCACCGTGCAGATGAGCGACTTCAAAAACGAAGGCGTGGTGGCCTCCAGCGCCTGGCCGTATCAGGTCAACGGCCTGGTCAACGAGAAGCAGCCGATTGCCTCGACCATCCCCAAAGAAGGCGCCACCGGCTGGGCGGACACCACCATGCTGCATGCCGAGGCCAAGCACCCGAACTGCGCCTACAAGTGGATGGATTGGTCGCTGCAGCCCAAAGTCCAGGGCGATGTTGCTGCCTGGTTCGGCTCACTGCCGGCGGTGCCTGCGGCCTGTAAGGAAAGTGAACTGCTGGGCGCCGAAGGGTGCAAGACCAACGGCTTCGACCAGTTCGACAAGATCGCCTTCTGGAAAACCCCGCAGGCTGAAGGCGGCAAGTTCGTGCCGTACAGCCGCTGGACCCAGGATTACATCGCGATCATGGGCGGCAGGTAAGACCTTGCAGACGGCATAGATCCCCTGTGGAAGAGGGCTTGCCCCCGATCGCGATGTGTCAGCCAACCTATCGGTCACTGACCAACTGCCATCGGGGGCAAGCCCCCTCCCACATTGACCGCATTCACAGATGTTTTGATTTTTCAGAAGTCCAGGCTGGGCCGCTGCGACGACCCGCGCCTTTTTGGAGCACCGCACCATGACGCTTGCAGTCCAATTCACCCACGTTTCCCGTCAGTTCGGCGAAGTGAAAGCCGTTGACCGGGTTTGCATCGATATCCAGGACGGCGAGTTCTTTTCCATGCTCGGCCCTTCCGGCTCCGGCAAGACCACGTGCCTGCGCCTGATTGCCGGGTTCGAGCAGCCGAGCGCAGGCTCGATCCGTATTCATGGCGAGGAAGCCGCCGGCTTGCCGCCGTATCAGCGCGACGTGAACACCGTGTTCCAGGATTACGCACTGTTCCCACACATGAATGTGCGCGACAACGTGGCCTACGGCCTCAAGGTCAAAGGCATCGGCAAGACCGAACGCCTCAACCGCGCCGAAGAAGCCTTGGGCATGGTCGCCCTCGGCGGCTATGGCGAGCGCAAGCCGGTGCAGCTCTCCGGTGGCCAGCGCCAACGGGTGGCCCTGGCCCGCGCGCTGGTCAACCGCCCCCGCGTGTTGCTGCTCGACGAACCGCTGGGCGCCCTCGACTTGAAGCTGCGCGAACAAATGCAAAGCGAGCTGAAAAAGCTGCAGCGCCAGCTCGGCATCACCTTCATCTTCGTCACCCATGACCAGACCGAAGCGCTGTCGATGTCTGACCGCGTGGCCGTGTTCAACAAGGGCCGCATTGAACAGGTCGATACCCCGCGCAACCTGTACATGAAACCAGCGACCACTTTCGTCGCCGAGTTTGTCGGCACCTCCAACGTGATTCGCGATGAACTGGCCCAGCGCCTCAGCGGCAGTGCGCAGCCATTCTCGATTCGCCCGGAACACGTGCGTTTTGCCGAAGGCCCGCTGGGCGTCGGCGACGTCGAAATCAGCGGTGTGCTGCACGACATTCAGTACCAGGGCAGCGCCACCCGCTATGAGTTGAAACTGGAAAACGGCCAGGCGCTGAACATCAGCCAGGCCAACACCCAATGGCTGGACATCAGCAGCGGCCATCAGGTCGGCCAGTCGATCACCGCGCGCTGGGCGCGGGAAGCCATGACCCCGCTGACCGATACCGCAGGCGAGGTGTGACATGAGCCTGGCCCTTTCCCAACCGCCGATGCGCAGGTTTTCGAACCTGCTGTACAAGAAGCCCAACCTGTACCTGGCGATGCTGTTGATACCGCCGCTGATCTGGTTCGGCGCGATCTACCTGGGCTCGCTGCTGACCCTGCTGTGGCAAGGTTTCTACACGTTTGACGACTTCACCATGGCGGTCACGCCAGACCTGACCCTGGCCAACTTCGCCGCGCTGTTCCAGCCGTCGAACTTCGACATCATCGTGCGCACCTTGACCATGGCGATTGTGGTGTCGATCGCCAGTGCCGTGGTGGCCTTCCCCATCGCCTACTACATGGCGCGCTACACCACCGGCAAGACCAAGGCGTTTTTCTACATCGCGGTGATGATGCCGATGTGGGCCAGCTACATCGTCAAGGCGTATGCCTGGACCTTGCTGCTGGCCAAGGGCGGCGTGGCGCAGTGGTTCGTGCAGCATTTGGGCTTGGAACCCCTGTTGCAGTTCGTGCTGGGCATTCCCGGCGTGGGCGGCAGCACCTTGAGCACCTCGCACCTGGGGCGATTCATGGTGTTCGTCTATATCTGGCTGCCGTTCATGATCCTGCCGATCCAGGCTTCGCTGGAGCGTTTGCCGCCGTCGCTGCTGCAAGCCTCGGCCGATTTGGGCGCCAAGCCGCGCCAGACCTTCATGCAGGTGATTTTGCCGCTGTCGGTGCCGGGCATTGCTGCCGGCTCGATCTTCACGTTTTCGCTGACCCTGGGCGACTTCATCGTGCCGCAACTGGTGGGCCCGCCGGGCTACTTCGTCGGCGGCATGGTCTACGCGCAGCAAGGCGCCATCGGCAACATGCCCATGGCCGCTGCATTCACCCTGGTGCCGATCGTGCTGATCGCGGTTTACCTGTCCATCGTCAAACGTCTGGGGGCCTTCGATGCACTCTGAAAAAGCCTCACTGGGTTTAAAAATCGCGGCCTGGGGCGGGTTGGTTTTCCTGCATTTCCCGATCCTGATCATCTTCCTCTACGCCTTCAACACCGAAGAAGCCGCGTTCAGCTTTCCGCCCCAGGGCTTTACCCTGAAGTGGTTCAGCGTGGCCTTCGCCCGACCGGACGTGCTGGAAGCGATCAAGCTGTCGCTGCAGATCGCTGCCATCGCTACCCTGATCGCCATGGTGCTTGGCACATTGGCTTCGGCCGCGTTGTATCGCCGTGAGTTCTTCGGCAAGCAAGGCGTGTCGCTGATGCTGATCCTGCCGATTGCGCTGCCGGGGATCATCACCGGTATCGCGCTGCTGGCGACGTTTAAAACGCTTGGGATCGAGCCGGGGATGTTCACCATCATCGTCGGCCACGCGACCTTCTGTGTGGTGATTGTCTACAACAACGTCATCGCGCGCTTGCGCCGTACGTCCCACAGCCTGATCGAAGCCTCGATGGACCTGGGCGCCGACGGCTGGCAGACCTTCCGCTACATCATCATGCCCAACCTGGGCTCGGCGCTGCTGGCCGGCGGCATGCTCGCGTTTGCGCTGTCGTTCGACGAAATCATCGTCACAACCTTCACCGCCGGCCACGAGCGCACCTTGCCGCTGTGGCTGCTCAACCAGCTGAGTCGCCCTCGCGATGTGCCGGTGACCAACGTGGTGGCGATGCTGGTGATGCTGGTCACGATGTTCCCGATTCTCGGTGCCTATTACCTGACACGCGGCGGTGAAAGCGTGGCCGGGAGTGGCGGTAAATAACGGTGCCATTGAAGGAACACGGTTCAAATGTGGGAGGGGGCTTGCCCCCGATGGCAGTGGGTCAGTTGTAGAGGGTATGACTGGAAGATTGCTATCGGGGGTAAGCCCCCTCCCACATTTAGAGCCAGTTTATTCAAGGAAATAACGATAGTTGGTGGAGAGCTGAACCATGCAAACCAAATTACTGATCAATGGCCATCTGGTCGAAGGCGAAGGTCCGGCCCAAGCGGTATTCAACCCGGCACTCGGCCGCGTGCTGGTGGAAATCAAGGAAGCCAGCGAAGCCCAGGTCGACGCCGCCGTGCGCGCGGCCGATGCAGCCTTCGACGGCTGGTCGCAAACCGCGCCGAAAGATCGCTCGCTGTTGCTGCTCAAACTCGCGGACGCGATCGAGGCCCATGGCGAAGAACTGGCCAAGCTTGAATCGGACAACTGCGGCAAACCCTACAGCGCCGCGCTGAACGACGAGATCCCGGCAGTTGCCGACGTGTTCCGTTTCTTCGCCGGCGCCAGCCGGTGCATGAGCGGTTCGGCCGGCGGTGAATACCTGCCGGGCCACACCTCGATGATCCGCCGCGACCCGGTGGGCGTGATCGCGTCCATCGCGCCGTGGAACTACCCGCTGATGATGGTCGCCTGGAAAATCGCCCCCGCACTCGCCGCCGGTAATACCGTGGTGCTCAAGCCGTCGGAACAAACCCCGCTGA